>CAUZWC010000001.1:0-61139 GCA_963583595.1 Alphaproteobacteria bacterium
CCGCCGGCTGATGGCGGCCTTTGCCGAGGGGATCGGCCAGGGTCTGGTGCCCGCCATGACCGCAGGGGCGCTCTACCTGTTTTTTATCGGCTTCGATGTCTTGATAGGGCAGTTCGGCGAACTGGTCGAAGGCGCCTGCCTCGCCGTCGTCGTCTTCTCCCTCGCCACGGCTTTGACCCGAGCGACCCTGGCGCCCCGCATGCCGGTCTGGCGCGTCCCGCCGCTCAACGACGCGACCTGCGCCATGGCCAGCCGGCATCTGACCCTGCTGGCCGCCGTCGTCTCGATCAACCTCTTCATCCGTTTTGCCCAGGAAGATAGCGTCTCGACCGGTTCATTCGACGCGCTGCATGTCTTGATCGGCGACTCATTCGCCAGCCTGATCATGCTGTCGCTCGTCACGAGCGGATTGTGGCGCAATGGTTGGATCCCGCGCGCGGCGGCGGCCGGGGAAGCGTCCGAAGCGACGCCTTCGGTGCGGTGCGGCTTGCCGGGCCATTGGCAACTCGTTCGCCTGGCTATGGCGCTGGTGGCGCTCGCCGTGCCGATTAGCGCCCTGTTCCGCTACTACGCCTTGGCCGAGTTTCTCGCGCTTCAGATGATCGCGACCTCGGGCATGGTCACGGTCGCCTATTTGCTGCATGGAGCGGTTCGCGACGGCTTCGGTTTGCTCTTCGGCGATGCCGATTCCGCACCGCGGCGGATGACGACCATGCTCGGCTTTTCGCAACGCGACGCCAAGCTTCTGCAGTTCTGGAGCCACCTGGCTTTCGATGCGCTTCTGATCGTCGCGGTCATCGGTCTGCTGCTGCCCATCTGGGGCGAGGGCTGGGCCGAGGCCTGGGCCTGGTTGAGCGCGATCTTCACCGAGTTCTCGATCGGCAGCCTGCATGTCTCCCTGACCGATATTTTGCTCGGCATTGTCGTTTTCGTACTCTTCCTCGGGGCCGTGCGGTTCCTTCAGCGCAAGCTGGAAGAACGGGTGCTGCCCAACACGCGGCTCGATGTGGGCGCCCAGGCGGCGCTGCGCTCCGGCGTCGGTTATATCGGAGTGACGATCGCCGTGCTCGCCGCGATTTCGACGGCGGGCATCGATCTTTCCTCGCTCGCCATCGTCGCCGGCGCGCTCTCCGTCGGCATCGGTTTCGGGCTGCAGAACATCGTCAACAATTTCGTCTCGGGACTGATCCTGTTGGTCGAGCGCCCCATCAAGGTGGGCGACTGGGTTGTGATCGGGGCCAACGAGGGCTTCGTGAAGCGGATCAGCGTGCGCGCGACCGAGATCACGACCTGGCAGCGCTCCTCCGTCATCATCCCGAATTCCGAGATTCTTTCGAACTCGCTCATCAACTGGACGCACAAGGACAATCTCGGGCGGGTCGAACTCAGGGTCGGCGTGGCCTACGGCAGCGATATCCAGAAGGTCCACGACATCCTGATGGAATGCGCGGCCGAGAACGAAAAAGTGTCGGACTGGCCGAAGCCCTCGGTCCTGTTCAAGGGCTTTGGCGATTCCTCGCTGGATTTCGAACTGCGCGTCTATCTCGCCAATATCCTGGACTTCATCACCGTCCAGAACGGCGTGCTCTTCGCAATCGACCGTCGCTTCCGCGAGGAGGGAGTCGTCATTCCCTTCCCGCAACGCGATGTCCATATCCGTTCGGGCAGCGAATTGCGGGTCGAGACGGCGGGACCCCGGCCCACGCCCGCAGCCTCCTCGCCGCGGCCTGACGGCGCCGAGAACGGCCCGCCCGAAACCGACATGCCCAGAACCGACACGCCCGCCAAGGAATGACCGCAACCGCCCTGACGGCGTCCGAGCGGTGGCGCAGTCTGGCCGCCGTGATGTCCTGCGTCGGCGTGTCGGGCCTGTGTTTCGGTCTGACCTCGCCGCTTCTGACGCTGCTCCTCGAACGCCAGGGCGTCGATGCCGTGCTGATCGGCCTCAGCGCCGCGACCTCGGCTCTCGCCGTGCTCTTCGTCGGGCCGCTGGTCCCTGCGTTGGTCTCCCGCCTCGGCACTTTGGGCGCGCTGTATTCCGCCGTTGCGGTGGCGGTCGCCGCGCTGCTCCTGCTGCCGCTGTTTCCGAACGTCTATGCCTGGTTCCCGATCCGTTTCGTGCTCGGCGCCGCGATCGCGGTGCAATGGATCGCCAGCGAGATCTGGGTCAACCGGATATCGACCGACGAGGGCCGCGGCACCACGGTCGGCATCTACGCCATGCTGTTCGCGGTCGGCTTCGCCATCGGTCCGCTGCTGATCGTCGCTGTGGGCAGTACCGGCTGGATGCCATTCCTGGTCGCCGCGGGCCTGCTGGCCGCCTCGGTTCTGCCGTTGACCACGGCCCATGGCCTCGCGCCCAGGGTTTCGGCGCGCGGCGGCGGCGGCCTGCTGACGGTGGCAAAACATGCGCCGCTGCTGCTGGCCTGCGCCTGGACATGCGGTGCCGTCGTCATGTCTGTCGTCGCGCTCTTGCCGATCTACGGTCTGCGCAGCGGGTTGGACGAGGATGCGGTGGTGGCGATGGTCTCGGTCTTCCTGATCGGCAACGCCGCCCTGCAGTTGCCGATCGGCTGGCTCAGCGCCCGGATACCGCGCCGGCAGTTGCTGGCCGGCCTCGCCGTATTGGGAATCATCGGCCCGCTGCTCCTGGCCCCGGCCCTGGCATCCGGCTTCGCGCTCTGGGCGCTGCTCTTCCTGTGGGGAGGCACGGTGATCGGCTTCTACACCGTGGGGCTGGTCGCCCTGGGCGAGCGCTTTCCCGGGTCCCAGATCGCGGCCGCCAACGCCGCCTTCGTCGTGGTCTTCGAATTCGGCAGCGTGACCGGGCTGGCCCTGACTGGGGCCGCGCTCGCGGCCTGGACGCCCCACGGTCTCGTGGTCGCCCTGGCCGGAATCTGTGTCCTCTTCCTCGCGCTGCTCGCCCTTCTGCGCCGGGCGGGCGAACCTGGAGGCTAGCTCGCAACGCGGATGGCGGCGGCTTTCACGCCGTCATCCACATGGCTTTCAAACTCGCCAAAATTCGCCTCGAACCGCTGCGCGACCTCGCGCGCCATCTCGTCATAGGCGCCCTTGTCGGCCCAAGTGCTCTTGGGATTCAGAACTTCTGCCGGCACGTCCGGGCAGGCTTCGGGCACATGGAGACCGAAGGTCGGGTCGGGCGATGTGGCGACCTCGGCCAGGCTGCCGTCGAGGGCGGATCGGACCATTGCCCTTGTGTGGGCGATCTTCATACGCTTGCCCACGCCGTAAGCGCCGCCCGTCCAACCGGTATTGACCAACCAGCATTTGGCGCCGCTTTTCGCGATTTTCTCGCCCAGCAGCTTGGCGTAGACGGCGGGATGGCGGGGCATGAAGGGGGCGCCGAAACAGGTTGAGAAGGTCGCCTGGGGTTCGTTGACCCCCTTTTCCGTGCCCGCGACTCGCGCGGTATAGCCGGACAGGAAGTGATACATCGCCTGTTCGGGCGTCATCCGGCTGATCGGCGGCAGGACGCCGAAGGCATCGGCGGTCAGCATGATCACGTTCTTGGGGTTGCCGCCCATCCCGGTCGCGCTGGTGTTGGGAATGAAGTCGATCGGATAGGAGGCCCGGGTGTTCTCGGTATAGGTCGCGTCGTCGAGATCGAGCATGCGGGTTGCCGGATCGACCATGACATTCTCGAGGACTGTGCCGAAACGCTTGGTCGTCGCATAGATCTCGGGCTCGGCCTCGGCCGAAAGGCGGATGACCTTAGCGTAGCAGCCGCCTTCGAAATTGAACACGCCATTATCGGACCAGCCATGCTCGTCGTCGCCGATCAGGGTGCGGCTCGAATCGGCCGAAAGGGTCGTCTTGCCCGTTCCGGACAGGCCGAAGAACACGGCGCAATCGCCGCTCGGCCCGATATTGGCCGAGCAATGCATCGGCAGGACGCCCCGCTCCGGCAGCAGATAGTTAAGGATCGAGAAGACGCTCTTCTTGATCTCGCCGGCATAGGAGGTGCCGCCGATCAGCACCAGCCGCTCGGCATAGTTGACCAGGACGAAGACCTCGGAGCTCAAGCCGTCGGCTTCGCCTCCGCCGTGGAAACCCGGCGCCTGGATGACGGTGAATTCGGGTTCGAAACTGGCGAGTTCCGCCTGCGGCGGCTGGATGAACATGTTGCGCGCGAACAGGTTGTGCCAGGCCGATTCGGTGACCACCCGGACTTTCATGCAATAGTCCGAATCGGCGCCGGCATAGCAGTCCTGAACGAACAGGTCGCGGTTCTGGAGATAGGCCAGCATGCGCGTCCGGAGGCTCTCGAAACGCGCCGGGTCGATCGGCCGGTTGACCTTGCCCCACCACACGCCGTCGCGGCTATCGGCGTCCTTGACGATGAACTTGTCGTTGGGCGAGCGGCCGGTGTGCTGGCCGGTTCGTGCGACAAGTGGGCCGCCCTGGGCCAGCACGCATTCGCCCCGCCGGATCGATTCCTCATAAAGCGCGGCGGCTTCGAGATTCCAGTAAACGTTCCGCGCATTGCGTAGGCCATGGTTCCCGAGCCCGTACTCGCTCGATACGGGGCCTAGATTCTCCACACTTAATCCTCCCAAATCGACGGACCCGGCCGCTTCTCCTCACTCTGGTGAAGCGCCGGGTCGGCTGTCCGTGGAATTGCGGCGCATGCGGCCGGTTGAGGGGACCATAGCTAGCACCGGTTGGACCGGCAACCGTATGTGGCGCAATCCTAGGCCGCGCCTGGTGCGTCGCTCTGTCGTGCCGCCTTGGCCAGGGCGGCGAGGGTGTTCCGCGCCGCACCAGGACCGTCGACCGGCGCTTCGAAACCGAGCCGCGCGACCTGCCTGTCGCGCCGCAGGTCGCAACCCTCGGGGTCGATTCCCGTCATGCGCCAGGTGCCGTCGCCCAGGCCCAGCAGGCCGGTGGCATAGGCTTCCAGCGCATCGGCGTGATCGGCGTTCATGTGTTCGACGATGCCCGCCTCGGTCGCCGCCAACGCGGCATGGCCTGTCGTGTCGAAGAGCAGCGCCGAGGCCTCGATCCAGGATATGCGGCCGAAGCCGGCGACCAAATGGGCTCGCTCCGGGGTCATCCGGTAGAGCCGGAAATCGTCGAAACCGGCATAGCCGGCCGCGCAACGTCGCGCGCGCGCCGGTCAGCGGGTCCTCCAGGCCGGCCGTGGCGTCGAACAGCAGGGCCGCGCGATCATCCGCCTTGAGCGCCCTGGTGTGGGCCGCGAGATCGGACAGGAGCAGCAAGGGGCGCCCGACATGATCGGTCGCGGCCAGGACGAGCGAGGCATAGGGCCAACCCAGAGACTCATCCGTGCCATCCGACATGTTGGTGCCCAGGCTTGCCGTGGTGGCTTGCCGCATGACACCGCGCGCCGTCGCGCCGGGCGCCTCCTGGGCGGCTAATACCCGATCATTTGTCGTCACAGCGCCCCTCGAAGGTCGAATTACCGCCACATTCCGGGCCTTCCATCCGGGATATGGTCAATATCACCGCAACGCATACATACTGTAGTCCCGCTCATGAAGGAGGCGAAGCCGTGCGCCGCACCATCGCGCTGGTCGATGACGATCAGAACATTCTTGCTTCCGTCGCCATGGCGTTGGAAGCTGAAGGTTACGACGTGCGCAGCTATCCCGACAGCGAGAACGCCCTGCGCGATATCACCCAGCGCCCGGTCGACATCGCGGTGCTCGATATCAAGATGCCGCGCATGGACGGGATGGAATTGCTGTCCCGCCTGCGCCGCACTTCGAATCTGCCGGTGATCTTTCTGACCTCGAAGGATGACGAGATCGACGAGATGCTCGGCCTCAAGATGGGCGCCGACGACTACATCACCAAGCCCTTCTCCCAGCGCCTCCTGGTCGAACGGATCCGCGCCGTCCTGCGGCGCGCCGATGCGGGCGAAGCCGGGGGCGACGGGCGCGAGGGCGACGGCACCCTGGTGCGCGGCGATCTGGTGCTCGACGATTTGCGTCATCACTGCGCCTGGCGGACCGAAACGGTGAATCTGACGGTTACCGAATTTTTGATCCTCAAGGCTCTCGCCGTGCGACCCGGCCATGTCAAAAGCCGCGACCAACTCATCGACGCCGCCTATGGCGAGAACGTCTATGTCGATGACCGCACGATCGACAGCCATATCAAGCGGTTGCGCAAGAAATTCAAGGACATCGACGATGACTTCGTCCAGATCGAGACTCTGTACGGCATCGGCTACCGCTACAGGGACGGCTGAAGGCCGTCGGCGGAGGGATGGACGCCGGACCCAGGGAGCCGCGCACGCTGGAAGCTTCGGCGGAGGTCGCCGACGAGGGTGCTGATTCGGCCCGACGCAAGAAACTGCGCCGCCGCCTGATCTCGCCACTGACCCGCCGCGTTCTGGCGATCAACGTGATGGCGCTTGCCATTCCGGTGGCCGGTCTTCTGTATCTCGACGAATACAAGGCCGGCCTGGTGGACGCGGAATTCGTCGCCTTGCGCACCCATGGCGAGATCGTCGCGGGCGCCCTGGCGGAGGGCGCGGTGACCACCGGTCTGTCCGGCAAATCCGAATTCCTGGTCGAACGGACGCGCCAGATGGTGCGCCGTCTGGTCGAGCCGACCCGGGTGCGCGCGCGGTTGTTCCACACCGGCGGCGCGCTGATGGCTGACAGCCGCATGTTGATCGGATCCGGCGGGGTGGTGAAGGTCGAGGACCTGCCGCCACCCAGCCCCCCCGACGGGGTGACGGAGCCTATCGTCGATATCTACGAGACGGTGGCGACATGGTTCCGCACCAACGACGATCTCGAACGCTACCGCGAGTTTTCGGAACAACGCGCCCAGCAATATGCCGAAGTCCAGCGTGCCCTCCTGGGCGAACCGACGCGCGCCCTGCGCCGTGGCCAGGACGGCACCCTGATCCTGGGCGTCGCGCTGCCGGTCCAGCGCTATAAGAAGGTCATCGGTGCGCTTTATCTGACCGCGGACAGCCAGGAGATCGATGCGACGATTCGCGGCGTCCGCTTCGACGTGCTCAAGATCTTCGCCTTGGCCCTGGCGGTGACGGTGATGCTTTCGCTCTATCTGGCGGGCACCATCACCCGGCCGGTGCGGCGCCTCGCCGAAGCCGCCGATCTGGTGCGCCGGGGCCATGGCCGTCTGCACCGCATTCCTGATTTCTCCGGGCGCCGGGACGAGATCGGCGACCTGGCCTCGGCCCTGCGCGAGATGACCGACGCCCTGTGGACTCGGATGGACGCGATCGAGCGATTCGCGGCCGATGTCGCCCATGAGATCAAAAATCCTCTCTCCAGCCTGCGCAGCGCGGTCGAAACCGTGGCCCGGGTGAAGGATCCCGACCAGCAGCGCCGCCTGATGGCCATCATCCAGGACGATGTCGCCCGCCTGGACCGGCTGATCACCGATATTTCTGGCGCCTCGCGCCTCGATGCCGAATTGAGCCGGGAGGAGACGGTGCCGGTCCAGATCGACCGCCTGCTCTCGACCCTGGTCGATATCCACAACGAAACCGGCGGCAAGGACGACCCGCGCCTGATCCTCGATCTCGCCCCCGGCGCCAAGCTGCGGGTGCGCGGCCTGGAGGAGCGCATGGGCCAGGTCTTCCGCAACCTGATCGTCAACGCCGTTTCCTTCAGCCCGCCCGGCGGCATCATCCGCGTCTCCGCGACCCGCGAGGGCGGGGTTGTTGTCGTCGAGGTCGAGGATACCGGGCCCGGCATTCCGGAAAACCGCTACGAGGAGATTTTCGACCGCTTCTATTCGGAGCGGCCGAGCGGCGAGAAATTCGGCACCCATTCTGGCCTCGGCCTCAGCATCTCGCGCCAGATCGTCAATGCCCATGGCGGGACGATCCGGGCGGAGAACCGGGCCGAGGGCGGCGCGCGTTTCATTGTCCGCCTGCCCGCCGGCTGAGCAGCCGGATCTTGCCATGTTTACAGCGATGCCGCCGGACCTCCAATCGACAGACAACTCGGAAAGCCAGCAGATTCACGGCACCGCCATCGTCCTGGATGGATACGGCATCCTGTTTTGCGGCCCCTCGGGGGCCGGCAAGCCCGATCTCGCCCTGCGCCTGCTCGATCGCGGGGCGCGCATGATCGCGGATGACCGGTGCGATCTGCGCTGCTGGGCCGGCCGTCTCTTCGTCTCCGCCCCGGCAACGATCGCCGGACGGTTGGAAGTGTGTGGCCTGGGCATCGTCGAGGTTTCCGCGGTCGAAGTGGCGGCGCTCGACCTCGTCGTAGACCTAATTCCACGGGCGGATGTGCCGCGCTTGCCCGAACCTGTCGTCAGGACTTATCTCGGCATATCCCTGCCGCTCCTCCGCCTGGCGCCGTTCGACGCCTCGACGCCGGCGAAGCTGGCCCTTGCCGCCGCCCGGGTTGCGCACCTAGTTAATGGGTCGTGATGGAGGGTGAGACGCAGCCGATGTCTGACGCAGAAGCCGCCGCCGACCGGCCAGCCGGGCGCAGCCGGATCGTGTTCGTGACAGGGGTGTCGGGCGCGGGCAAGAGTTCGGCGCTCAAGGCGCTCGAGGATATCGGCTACGAGGCGGTCGACAATCTGCCGATCTCCTTGATCGCAGGCCTCCTCGCTGTTGAATCGATCGAGGGGCGCGGCCTTGCCGTCGGCATCGACGTCCGCACCCGCGATTTCAATGTCGGCGCCTTCCTCGATCAACTCGAAACCCTGCGCGCCCTCGACCGGTTCGAAATTCATCTGGTTTATCTCGACTGTGACGACGACGTTCTCCAGCGGCGCTTCGCCGCCAGCCGGCGCCGCCATCCCCTGGCGCAGGACCGGCCGGTGGCCGACGGCATCGCGCGCGAACGGGTCATCAGCGCGGGGCTGCAGCGTCGCGCCGATATGGTGATCGACACCTCGGGTATCCCCCTCGGTGCCTTGCGCGCGCTCCTCGCCGACCGCTTCGCCCAGCCGCTATGCGACGTTCTCAGCCTGTTCGTCGTCTCCTTCTCCTATGGCTATGGCCTGCCGCGCGAAGCGGATCTGGTTTTCGATGTGCGCTTTCTGCGCAATCCGTATTACGACCCGGCGCTCAAGGACCTGACCGGCTGCGACCCCGAAGTCGGCGCCCATATCGAAGAGGACCCGGGATTCGAGCGCTTTTTCGACACTCTCCGCACGATGCTTGGAGATCTGCTGCCGCGCTTCGAGGACGAGGGTAAGACCTATCTGACGGTGGCCTTGGGCTGCACGGGCGGGCGTCATCGCTCCGTTTACGTTGCCGAGCGTCTCTCTGCATGGCTGAGTGGCATGGGGCGCAAGGTGCATTTGCGCCATCGCGATCTGGGTCGGCCGACGGCCGATTGAGACGCCGGCCCGACCGAGCTCGGGTCCTGCAAGCGGCGCACAGCGCACGGGTGGGATGCAATGATTGGAATGGTTTTGCTCACCCATGGCCGCCTCGCCGACGAATTCATCGCGGCGTTGGAACATGTCGTCGGCCCGCAGCAGCGCGTCGCCGCCGTCTGCATCGGTCCTGACGACGATATGGAAAAGCGGCGCTGGGATATCCTCGACCGCATCGCGGCCGTCGATGACGGGCAGGGCGTCGTCCTGCTCACCGATATGTTCGGCGGCACACCCTCGAATCTCGCCATTTCCGTCATGGATGCGGGGCCCGAGGTCGAGGTGATCGCCGGCGTGAATCTGCCGATGCTGATCAAGCTAGCCAGCCTGCGCGAAGGCGGTCTGGCCGAGGCCGTCGCGGCGGCGCAGGAAGCGGGGCGCAAATACATCAATGTGGCCTCGGCCCTGCTCGGCGAGGGAGGCGGATGACGGCCAATCGCGCCACCGGGCGGTTCAGCGCCTGATCCAGTTTGCCACCGAGGCGGCCCACAGGCCGGCATTCCGGTCAGCCTGTGCGGCGAAATGGCTGGCGATCCGCGCTGCACGATCCTGCTGCTCGGTCTCGGCATCCGCAAACTCTCGATGGCCGCGGGCAGCATTCCCCGGGTCAAGGAACGGGTGCGGCTGATGGACCAACTTGCCGCGAACCGGCGCGCGCATATGATTATGGATCAATGGGATGCGGGTCGGATTGCCGTTCTGCTCGACAATTTCAACGCCCTGGCGTAGCCGCGTGAATTTAATCTGGCGTTAACCATGTCGGGTTAGGACCGGTGCTGCGGTTGCTGGCGCACCGGAGTATTGCTATACGGCCTCGCGACGGGAGACGCCAAAGGGCCGCGGCGCGATTACGCCGGCCCGCTTTTGGAGAGCGACATGCCGAACGAACAGGATTTCAAGGTTGCGGATGTCTCGCTGGCCGATTGGGGCCGCCGGGAAATCGAGCTAGCCGAGACAGAAATGCCCGGCCTGATGGCGACGCGCGAGGAATTCGGTGCGTCCAAGCCGCTCAAGGGCGCGCGCATCGCGGGCTGCCTGCATATGACGATCCAGACCGCGGTCCTAATCGAAACCCTGACCGCGCTGGGCGCCGAGGTGCGCTGGAGTTCCTGCAACATCTTCTCGACCCAGGACCAGGCCGCCGCTGCCATCGCGGCGACCGGCGTGCCGGTTTTCGCCTGGAAGGGGATGAGTGAGGAGGAATTCTGGTGGGCCATCGAGAAGACCGTCTTCGGTCCCGACGGCTGGCGCCCCAACCTGATCCTCGACGACGGTGGCGACCTGACCGTGCTGATGCATGAGAAATACGGCGAGCTGCTCGACGATGTGGTAGGCCTGTCGGAGGAGACCACGACCGGCGTTCATCGCCTCTACGAAATGCAGAAGGCCGGCACCCTGAAGGTTCCGGCGATCAACGTGAACGATTCGGTCACCAAGTCGAAATTCGACAACAAATACGGTTGCCGGGAAAGCCTAGTCGATGCGATCCGGCGCGCCACCGACCTGATGATGGCGGGCAAGGTTGCGGTCGTCGCCGGCTATGGCGATGTCGGCAAGGGCTCGGCCGAATCCCTGCGCAACGCGGGTTGCCGCGTGCTGGTGACCGAGGCCGATCCGATCTGCGCCCTGCAGGCGGCGATGGAGGGATTCGAGGTCGTCTCCATGGAGGCCGCCGCGCCGCGCGGCGACATCTTCGTGACCGCGACCGGCAATATCGATGTCATCACGGTCGATCATATGCGGGCGATGAAGGACCGCGCCGTGATCTCCAATATCGGCCATTTCGACAGCGAGATTCAGGTCTCCGCCCTGGCCAACATGAAATGGCGCGAGATCAAGCCGCAGGTCGACGAGATCGAGTTTCCCGGCGGCAAGCGGGTCATCCTTCTGGCCAAGGGCCGGTTGGTGAATCTCGGCTGCGGGACGGGCCATCCCAGCTTCGTGATGAGTGCGTCCTTTACCAACCAGGTGATCGCGCAGCTGGAACTTTGGCAGAACCCGGATTGCTACGGGCGCGAGGTCTATGTCCTGCCCAAGCATCTCGACGAGAAGGTGGCGAAACTTCATCTTGACAAACTGGGCGTGACTCTTACGCAGCTCTCGTCCGAGCAGGCGACCTATATCGGCGTCAAGGCGGAAGGGCCGCATAAGCCCGACTACTACCGCTACTAGAGGCCAGGTCGCCGTGGGGCTTGCTTGATTAGGCGTGTTGCGTCCGGTTGTGGCGTTCGAGGCGCCCGGCGGAGATTTTCCCGCCGGGCGGCCGCGTTTGGCAGCCTCGCGACCGCGATTCCGGCCCTCGCTTGACAGGCCCCGCCGCCGCCCGATGATGGGCGGCGATGGTCGATAATGCCCGCGCGATGACTTCTTCCGCATCCTCAGAACCGCACCCGCCCATCGTCCTCGACCTGCAGGACGAGGCGGGTATGGCCGCGCTTGCGCGCCGTCTCGCGGATCTGGCCCGGCCGGGCGATACCATCGCCCTCGACGGTGATCTCGGGACCGGCAAGACCAGTTTCGCGCGCGCCTTCATCCGGGCGCGGGCCGCCGCGGCGGAAGCCCCGCTGGGCGAGGTGCCGAGCCCGACCTTCACCCTGGTCCAGGTCTACGATCTGCCGGGTGGCGCGGTCTGGCATACCGATCTCTACCGCCTCGGCGACCCCTCGGAAGCGGCCGAACTCGGTCTCGACGAGGCTTTGACCGAGGGCATCCTGCTGGTCGAATGGCCGGGCAGGGCGCCGGATGCGCTCGATCCCGGGCGTCTCTGCATCGCGATCTCCTATGGCCCTGGCGGCGATGCGCGGACGGTCGTAATTTCGGGCGGCCCGGCCTGGCGGGACCGGATGGCGCGTCTGGCCGGAGCGACCTCGTGACGGAACGGGCCGCCGCGCTCGATGCCTTTCTGGCCGCGGCGGGCTGGGCCGATGCCGCACGCCATCCTTTGCCCGGCGACGCTTCCTTCCGCCGCTATACCCGCCTGAAGCGGAGCGCGGGCCGCGAGCCGGCGACCGCCATGGTGATGGACGCGCCGCCGCCGCGCGAAGACGTACGGCCCTTCCTCGCCGTCGCGCGGCACCTCTCGGCCATGGAATTCAGTGCGCCGTGCATCCTCGCGGAAGACAGCACCGAGGGATTCTTGCTGCTCGAGGATCTGGGCGACGCGACCTATACCCGGGAACTGGCCGCCGGGGCGGATGAGGCCGCCCTCTATAGCCTCGCCACGGATCTGCTGATCGCCCTGCACCGCCGGCCCGACGCGAACGCGGCCGAACTGCCGTCCTATGACGACGAACGCCTGCTGGCCGAGGCGGCGCTGCTGGTCGATTGGTATATCCCGGCGGTGACCGGGCGGGCCTTGGCCGATGCCGCCCGAGACGATTATCTTGGGCTCTGGCGGAATGCCTTTCCGGTCGCCCGTTCGGTGCCCGATACCCTCATTCTGCGCGACTACCACGTCGATAATCTGATGGTTCTGCCGGGGCGGGCGGGCATTGCGGCTTGCGGCTTGCTCGATTTCCAGGATGCGGTGATCGGGTCGATCGCCTATGACCTCGTCTCCCTGCTGGAAGACGCAAGGCGCGACCTCGCCCCCGGTCTGGCCGAGGCGATGACGGCGCGCTACCTCGCGGCCTTCCCCGCCCTCGACCCGGCGGGTCTGCGCGCCGCCTATGCCGTGCTCGGTGCGCAGCGCAACGCCAAGATTCTCGGCATCTTCACCCGCCTCTGCCGGCGCGACGGCAAGCCCCACTACCTGCGCCATATCCCCCGGGTCTGGCGTCTGCTCGAAGGCGATCTCCGCCATCCGGCCCTGGCCGATCTCGACGCCTGGTTTGGGCGCAATCTGCCGCCGGCCTTGCGCAGGATCCCGGACCAAGGACGCGCGGCGTGACGGTGCGCCGGGCCATGGTGCTCGCGGCCGGGCGGGGCCAGCGGATGCGCCCGATCACCGACACCTTGCCCAAGCCCTTGGTCGCGGTCGCCGGCCGGCCCATGATCGACCGCATCCTCGACCGTCTGGCCGCGGCGGGCGTGGCGGGGGCGGTGGTCAATGCCCATCACCTGGCCCCGGTCCTGCTGCGTCATCTGGAGACCCGGCGGGGCCTGCCCGCGATCCATGTCTCACCGGAGGACACGCTGCTCGACACCGGCGGCGGCGTGGTCCAGGCCCTGCCCCTGCTGCGGCCGGACCCCTTCTTCGTCGCCAACAGCGACACTGCCTGGCGCGACCCTGCGCCCGGGGCCTTCGCCAGCCTTGCGGCAGCCTGGGACGATGATGCGATGGACGGGCTGCTGCTGCTCTGCCCGCGCGACGTGGCCTTCGGCTATGACGGCCCCGGCGATTTCCTGATGGCCGAAGACGGACGCCTGCGCCGGGCGGCGGGCACGGCTGGCGCGCTCGTCTTCATGGGTCTCCAGATTCTTCATCCCCGCCTGTTCGCGGATGCGCCCGAGGGGGCCTTCTCACTCAACCTGGTCTACGACAGGGCCCGGGCGGCGGGCCGCCTGTTCGGCCTGGTCCATGGCGACCGCTGGTACCATGTCAGCACCCCCCAGGCCCTGGAGGCGGTTGAGGCTGAGATCGCCCAGGACGGCGGCCTCGATGCCTGAGTCTAAACCTATCCCGGCGCCCCGGCCGGGCGTCTACACCATCCCGCCGGGCGTGCCCTTTCTCGACGCTCTGGCTAGGGGAGTGTTGGAGGAAGCGGGGAGCGACCCCCTGGCCCTCTCCGGCTACCGCATCCTGCTGCCGACCCGGCGCGCCGTCCGGTCCCTGGCCGAGGCTTTCCTGCGTCTGGGCGCGGGCGAGGCGATGCTGCTGCCGCGCCTGACGCCGATCGGCGATGTGGATGAGGACGAGCTGTCCCTCGCCCTGGCCGAGGCGGCGCCGGATGCCGAGGCCTTGGCGGTTCCGCCCGCGATTCCCGAATTGCGCCGCCGCTTGCTGCTGGCCGAACTGATCGTCGAGCAGGCGGGCAGTCGGCTCGACACGGACCACGCCATTCGCCTCGCCGCCGAACTGGCGCGCCTGGTCGATCAGGTCCAGACCGAGGGGTTGGATTTCGCCGATCTCGACCGGTTGGTCCCCGCCGACTATGCCGAGCATTGGCAGATCACCCTCGATTTCCTGCGCCTCGTCACTAGCCGCTGGCCCGAGCGCCTCGCCGAGGAGGGCGCGATCGAACCGGCAGATCGGCGCAACCGGCTCCTGGCCGCCCAGGCCGAACGCTGGGCCGCCGCGCCGCCGCCCGGCCAGGTGATCGCGGCCGGCTCGACCGGCAGCATTCCCGCGACCGCCGATCTGCTCGCGGCCGTGGCCGGTCTGCCGCGCGGCCGCGTTGTGCTGCCCGGTCTCGATCAGGATACCGACGACGAAAGCTGGCGTCTGCTGAGCGCGGAAGGGCCGACCCATCCCCAGCATGGCTTGGCCCGTCTGCTGGCGCGGATCGGCCTGGACCGCAACCGGGTCGGCCTATGGCCCGGGGTGGAGATCGACCGCGCGGCCCGCGCCCGGGCACGATTCCTGGCCGAGGCCACGCGACCGGCGGAACGGACCGATGCCTGGCGTCGCCTCGCCTCCGAAGAGCAAAAATCGGTCACCCCCGCCTCGGTTGCGGGCCTGCGCCGCATCACCTGCCCGACCCCGCGCGAGGAGGCGGCGGTGATCGCCCTGCTGTTGCGCGAGGTGCTCGAGGAACCGGGGCGCACCGCTGCCCTGATCACGCCGGATCGGCCTCTGGCCCGGCGCGTCGCCGCGGAATTGCGGCGCTGGGGGGTCGAGATCGACGATTCCGCTGGCCAGCCCCTGAGCGCGACTCCGGTCGGCGCTTTCCTGCGGCTCTGCGCCCATGCCGCGGCCGAGGGCTTCGCTCCCATCCCCCTGCTGGCCCTGCTCAAGCATCCGCTGGCGGCGGCCGGGCAAGCGCCTGCTCGCCTGCGGGCGCGGGTGCGTGCCTTGGAGCGCGCGGCCCTGCGCGGCCCGCGCCCCGGTCCGGGGCTCTCGGGCCTGCGGCGCGCGATCGAAAGCCTCGACGAGGTAGAGAAGGCGGCGGAACGGGCCGATGCGCTTGCCCTTGTCGATGATCTGACCCGGCGCGTGGAGGGTTTTGCGCCGCTGCTTGCCGAGCGGCGGGCCGGTCTGGCCGATCTGATCGCGGCCCATCTCGCCTTCGCCGAGGCCCTGGCCGAAAGCGACGAGAAGAGCAGCGCGGCGCGGCTCTGGCGCGGCGAGGACGGCGAAGCCGCCGCCGCCCTGATGGCTGAACTGCACAGCTCCGCCGGCGGCCTGCCGCCGGTGGCCGGGGCCGATTATCCGTCCCTGTTCGAGGCCTTGATCGCCGGACCGGTGGTGCGGCCGCGCTGGGGCCGCCATCCACGTCTGTTCATCTGGGGGCCGTTGGAGGCCCGCCTGCTCCATGCCGACCGGTTGATCCTGGGCTCGCTTAACGAAGGGGTCTGGCCGGCCGATCAGCCGCCCGATCCCTGGCTGAGCCGTCCGATGCGGAGCAATTTCGGCCTGCCCTTGCCCGAGCGGCGCATCGGCCTCTCCGCCCATGATTTCGCCCAGGCCCTGGGCGCGCGCGACGTCGTGATGACTCGGGCGGAACAGGCCGCCGGCGCGCCGACCGTCGCCTCGCGCTGGCTGCTGCGCCTGGAAACCACGATGCGCGCGGCAGGCCTCTTCGATGCCGATCCGGCGGTCGGCGAAGCCTGGGACGGCGGGCCGTGGCAGGCCTGGCAGGACAGGCTGGACCGCCCGGACCGGCCCGAACCCCGCCTGCGCCCGGAGCCGCGCCCGCCATTTTCGGCGCGCCCGCGCCGCCTGTCGGTGACGGCGATCGGCACATTGATGCGCAATCCCTACGGGATTTACGCGCGCTATGTGCTGGGGCTGAAGGCCCTGGACCCGCTCGACGCCGACCCCGGTGCGGCCGAGCGAGGCGGCATTCTCCATGCGGCGCTGGCGGCCTATCTGGGCGAGCTCGCCGATGCCTCGCCTGAAGCGGCGCATGCCCGGTTGTTGCAAATGGGGGAACAGGCTTTCGGCGCGACGCTCGACCGCCCTGGCGTGCGCGCCTTCTGGTGGCCGCGCTTCGAGCGGATCGCGGGTTGGTTCCTGGCCCAGCAGGCGGCGCTGGAACCGGGTCGCACGGTGGCCGCGGTCGAAGCGGAGGGCTGGCTCGATTTCGAGTCGCCCGGCGGGCCTTTCCGGCTGACGGCGCGCGCCGACCGGATCGACCGTCTGGCCGATGGTGGCCTCGCCGTGATCGACTACAAGACCGGCCAGGCCCCGACCGCGCCCCAGGTCGAAGCGGGGTTGGAGCCGCAGCTTCCCCTCGAAGCGGCGATCGCCTGCTTCGGCGGCTTCGAGGGCGTGGCGGCCGGCGAACCCGCGGCCCTGGCCTATTGGCGGCTCACCGGCGGCGATCCTGCGGGCGAAATTCGCGAGATTCGCGGCGATGCGGGCGAACTGGCGACGGTGGCCTTCGACGGGCTCCGGGACCTGATCGCGGCCTTCGACGACCCGGACACGCCCTATCACGCGGTGCCGGATCCTGCGCGCGCGCCGCGCTTCGACGACTACGCCCATCTGGCGCGCATCGCCGAATGGTCGGCGGGTGGCGGGAGCGAGGAATGACCGCCGCTCAGATGATCGCGGCCGATCCGGCCCATTCGGCCTGGGTCGGGGCCTCGGCAGGGACCGGCAAGACCAAGGTTCTGACCGACCGGGTGCTGCGCCTGATGCTGGCCGGCACCAAGCCCGAGGCGATTCTCTGCCTGACCTTCACCCGCGCGGCAGCCGCCGAGATGGCCGTGCGCCTCAACGACGTTCTGGCCGATTGGGCAACGGAGCCGGAAGCGGAGGTCGGCAACGCGCTGGCCGAGCTGACCGGCGAGACCCCCGACAATGCCCGGATCGATGCCGCCCGCCGCCTGTTCGCCCGGGTACTGGAGGCGCCGGGCGGCATCCGGATCCAGACCATCCACGCCTTCTGCCAATCCCTCCTGGCGCGCTTCCCCTTGGAGGCGGGGGTGCCGCCCCATTTCGAGGTCCTGGCGGAGCGCGAATCGCGCGAATTGTTGACCGGAATCGTGGCCGAACTACTGACCTGTGCCCGGCGCGCCGAGGATGGGCTGGGGGCGGCTCTGGCGGTGATCGCGAGAGAACTTCAGGAACAGGCCTTCGACGACCTTCTTTCGGTGATCGTGCGCGAGCGGGCGCGCCTGCGCGCCCTGATCCGCGACCATGGCGGGCTGGACGGCGCCCGGGCGGCCCTGAGCGATGCGCTTGGCCTGCCGCCCGGTGCGACGGAAGAGGCCATCCTGGCCGAAGCCTGCCGCGATGCCGCCTTCGACCGCGCCGGTCTGGTCGCGGCGGCGGAAGCCCTGGCCGAAGGCGGCAAGTCGGATGCCGAGCGCGCAGACAAGATAGCGGCTTTTCTCGCCCTCCCGGCCGATGACCGGCCCGGCGCGATGGCCGCCTATGCCGCAGCTTATCTGACCCAGAAGGGCGAGGCTCGGAAGACCCTCTCCACCAAGGCGGTGAAGGAGGCGCAACCCGGGACCGAGGATGTGCTGCTGCGGGAGGCCGAGCGCCTGATCGCCGTGGAAGAGCGCTGCCGGGCTGTGCGGGTCGTGGCGGCCACCGGCGCCTTGCTGGTCTTCGCCGACGCTCTGTTCGACGCCTATGACCGGCGCAAGGGTGCGCGCGCGCGGCTCGACTATGACGATCTGATCCAGGGGGCTCTCGGCCTGCTGCGCTCGCCCGGCGCAGCGCCCTGGGTGCTCTACAAGCTCGATGGCGGCATCGACCATATCCTGGTCGACGAGGCCCAGGACACCAATCCGGCCCAATGGGAAGTCGTGCGTATCCTGAGCGCGGAATTCTTCGCCGGCGAGGGCGCGCGCGAACGGGTGCGCACGGTCTTCGCGGTGGGCGACGCCAAGCAGTCGATCTTCTCCTTCCAGGGCGCCGATCCCGAGGGTTTCGTCGCGATGCGGCGCTATTTCGCTCAGCGGGTGGCCGAGGCGGGGGCGGGTTTCGAGACGGTCGCGCTCGACCGCTCCTTCCGCTCGACCGATGCCGTGCTCGATGCCGTCGATCTGGTCTTCGCGCTGGAGCCGGCGCGCGACGGTGTGGCCGAGCCGGGCCAGGAGGTGCGCCACACCGCCCATCGCACCGGCCAGGCGGGGATGGTCGAGGTCTGGCCCTTGATTGGCCCGTGCGAGGCGGAGGAGCAGGCGCCCTGGTCCCTGCCCACCGCACTGCGCCCGGGGGACGCGCCTGCCGCGCGCCTGGCCCGGGTCATCGCCGACCGCATCGCCGATTGGATCAAGGCCGAGAAGCCGGGCGAGGAAGGCTGGCTGGATTCGCGCGACCGGGCCATGGCGCCGGGCGATGTCATGGTCCTGGTGCGCCGCCGCACCGCATTCGTCGAGGAGCTCGTGCGCGCCCTCAAGGACCGCGAGGTGGCCGTGGCCGGGGTCGATCGGATGATCCTGACCAACCAGCTCGCCGTGCTCGACCTCGTCGCCCTGGGGCGCTTCCTGCTGCTGCCCGAGGACGACCTGACTCTCGCCACCGTGCTCAAGAGTCCCTTCATCGGCTTGGACGAGGAAACCCTGTTCCGTCTGGCCCATGGCCGGCCCGGCACCCTCTGGGCCGCCCTCCGTGCGGCCGCCGTCGCCGACCCGGCCGTAGCCGCCGCGCGCGACCGTCTGGAAGCCCTGCTCTCGGTCGTCGATTTCGAGCGGCCTTACGAACTCTACGCCGGGCTTCTCGCCCGGGGCGGGCGGCGCGCCCTGCTGCATCGCCTCGGGCCGGACGCGGCCGAGCCGGTGGACGAGTTCCTCGCCCTGGCGCTGGAGCATGAACAGGGCGAGTCCCCCAGCCTGGAGGGTTTCCTGCATTGGCTCGTCGCCGGGGAGACCGAGGTCAAGCGCGAGCTGGGGCAAGGCGGCGACGCGGTCCGCATCATGACGGTCCACGGCGCCAAGGGATTGCAGGCTCCGGTCGTCATCCTGCCCGATACGACGACCAAGCCGGTCCTGGACGATGCCCTGCTCTGGCCGGGCAATGTCGTCCTCTGGCCGCCCAAGCGCGCCGCCGAGGAAACCGTCTGCCGCGCCGCGCGGACCGAGTCGCGCGCCGCGCGCGACCGGGAATACCGCCGCCTGCTCTATGTCGCGATGACCCGGGCCGAGGACCGGCTGTATGTCTGCGGGTCGCACGGCAAGACGGAGCCCCCGGCCGATTGCTGGTTCGAGCTGATCCGCGCGGGCCTGAATGAACATGCCGAGGCGGTCCATATCGACCTCGCGCAGGATTCGGCCGATGGCTGGGCCGGGCACGGGCTGCGCCTCGCCCGTAAGCAGCGCAGCGCGGCCAAGACCGACGATCGCGCCGGCCTCGCCCGTCTCGCGGCGCCGCCCCTGCCCGATTGGGCGACCCGCCCGCCGCCGCCCGAGCCGACTCCGCCGCGTCCCCTGGCACCCTCGCGGCCCAGCGAAGAAGATCCCCCCGTCTTCTCGCCGCTGGTCGGGGGCGACGAGGCGCGGTTCCGGCGCGGCCTCGTCGTCCATGCCCTGCTCCAACATCTGCCGGAACTGGACCCCCCGCGCCGCGCCGCTGCCTGCGCGGCCTATCTGGCTCGGCGGGTCCTCGATCTCGATCTGGAAACCCAGGCTGCTCTCGCGCGCGAGGTGCTGGCCGTGCTCGACGCGCCCGAATTCGCGGCCCTCTTCGCCCCGGGCTCGCGCGCCGAGGCGGCCCTGGCCGGCAAGGTCGGCGACTCCGTGATTTCCGGCCAGGTCGATCGGATGGCGGTGACCGATGACGCGGTGCTGATCGTTGATTACAAGACGAACCGCCCGCCGCCGCCCACGGTGGAGGGCGTGGCACCCCTCTATCTTCGCCAGATGGCGTCCTATCGGGCCTTGTTGCAACGCATCTATCCTGAGCGGACCCTGCGCTGCGCCTTGCTTTGGACCGACGGGCCGCGCCTCATGGCTTTGCCGGACCGCTTGCTCGACCCGTGGATGCCTTGACCGACCCCCCTTCGCTTCCTAGATTCGGCCTATCGCCATCCGGGCCCGACATGGGCCTCGGCGGACAGAATTTCGGCCCGGTAGATGGCCGTCCACACAGAGAAAGGGTTTTCGCAGGATGGCCACGACCAAGGTAAGCGACGACAGTTTCGACACGGATGTGTTGAATTCGGGCAAAGCCGTGCTGGTCGATTTTTGGGCCGAATGGTGCGGCCCGTGCAAGCAGATCGCCCCGGCGCTAGAAGAGTTGGCCGCCGAAATGGGCGACCAGGTCATCGTCGCCAAACTCAATATCGACGAGAATCCCTCGACGCCCCAGAAATACGGCGTCCGCGGCATTCCGACTCTGATGATCTTCAAGGATGGCCAGGTCGCCTCTCAGAAGGTCGGCAGCCTGCCCAAGAGCAAGCTTTACGAATGGGTCAAATCGGTCGTGTGACGGCGCCGCCCTTCGACGAAATGGAAAGCCCCGCCAACTGGCGGGGCTTTCGTTTTGGGTTGGCCTATCCTTGGATCGCGAGGATATGCCCGGCCAGATAGAGCGAGCCGCAGATCAACACTTTGCCCGGTGCCGCGCCGGGCCGGGCCAGATTCGCGAGCGCCGCCTCGGCCGATTCCGCCGTGACGGCCTCAAGGCCCGCGCGCCTGGCCGTCTCGGCCAGGCTGTCGGCGGATAGCGCGGCGGCGGTTTCGGGGATCGTGACGCAGTGGCAGGACCGGGCCAGCCCGGCGAATGGGCGCAGGAACCCGCCGGCATCCTTGGTGTCGAGCATGCCGACAATCAGGTGCAGGGGACGGTCCATCCCGCGCTGGAGTTCCTCGGCCAGAACCTGCCCGGCATCGGCGTTATGGCCACCGTCGAGCCAGAGCTGCCAGCCCGTGGGCAGCAACGCGACCAGCGGTCCGGATTCCAGGCGTTGCAGGCGCGCGGGCCAGCGCGCTTCGGCGATGCCGCGCCGGATCGCCGGCTCCGGGATGGCCAATCCGGCGGGCAGGCGCAGGGCGCAGGCCGTGGCCAGGGCGGCGTTGCCAAGCTGGTGGCGTCCGGCCAGGGAGGGCTGCGGCAGGGCGGTTTCCCGCCCGGCCTCTTGGTAGGCGAAGCCGTCGCCAGAATCACGCCAGGACCAGGCCTCGCCCTCGCAATCCAGGGGCGCGCCGATCGCCTCGGCGCGCGCCGCGATGACCGATGCCGCTTCGGGTTTCTGGGCGGCGATCACCCCACGTACACCTGGTTTGAGGATACCCGCCTTCTCGCCGGCGATGGCGACCAGGGTTTCGCCCAGATACTGGACATGGTCCATGCCGATCGGAGTGATCGCGCAGAGCGCCGGCTGCGCGACGAGATTGGTCGCGTCCAAGCGGCCGCCGAGACCGGTTTCCATCAGAAGGAGATCTGCGGGAATCCGCGAAAAAACCAGGAATGCGGCCGCCGTGGTGATTTCGAAAAAGGTGATCGGCGCACCGCCATTAGCCTCTTCGCATTCCGCCAGCAGGACGGCTAGCGCCGGCTCGGCGATGGCCGCGCCGTCGAGGCGGATGCGTTCGTGAAAGCGCACCAGATGGGGCGAGGTGTACGTGTGCACGCGATGGCCTGCGGCCCGGCCCATCGCCTCGAGATAGGCCAGGGTCGATCCCTTGCCGTTGGTGCCGGCGATATGGATCACCGGGGGAAGGCGCTCTTCCGGATGGTCGAGCCGCGCCATCAGTCGCATCACCCGGTCGAGCGACAGGTCGATCAGCTTGGGATGGAAGGCAAGCAGCCGCTCCAATATGGCGTCGCTGGGAAGCGTTTGGGTCACGCCCCCTTGGCGGGGCTTCCCTTGGGATCGGCGGCGGGCGCGGCCCGGGCGTCGGCCTTGTCCTGTGGGGCTTTGTCGGATGTCTCGTCGGCGGCTTCGCCGCGGCGCTCCAGGGGCACGAACTCGGCCTTCGGACGGGGGTGGCGGAGCAGGCCGATCAGGCTGATCAGGCGGTCGCGCAGGGCGCGGCGGTGGACCACCATGTCGACCATGCCGTGTTCGTGCAGGTATTCGGCCCGCTGGAAGCCGGTGGGCAGCTTTTCCCGGATGGTTTCCTGAATCACCCGGGTCCCGGCGAAGCCAACGATCGCGCCGGGCTCGGCCAGGGCAATATCGCCCAGCATCGCGAAGGAGGCGGTGACCCCGCCAGTGGTCGGATCGGCCAGGACGACGATATAGGGCAGGCCCGCCTCGCGCACCTGCTGCACGCCGATCACCGTGCGCGGCAGCTGCATCAGGGACAGGATGCCCTCCTGCATGCGCGCGCCGCCCGAGGCGGGCACGACGATCAAGGGCGAGTCCTGCAGCACGGCCAGATTGGCGGCGGCGAGCAACCCCTCGCCCGCGGCCACGCCCATCGACCCGCCCATGAAGCCGAAATCGAAGGCCGCCACGACCGCCGGATGGCCGCCCATCGTGCCATGGCCGACCAGAACGGCATCGCGTCGGTCGTCCCCGTGGCGCGCGTCGCGCAGTCGCTCGCTATAGCGGCGGCGGTCCCGAAAGCGCAGCGGATCGGCGATCGTTTCCGGCAGTTCGATGGTCTGGAATGTGCCGTCGTCGAACAGCATGGCCAGTCGATCGGCGGCGGGCAGGCGCAGATGGTGGTCGCAATAGTGGCATACATGCAGATTGGCCGCGAGTTCGCGGTGGAACAGCATCTGCTCGCAATCGGGGCATTTGATCCAAAGATTGTCCGGGACGTCGGGCTTGATGCCCAGGGCTCGCAGCTTCGGTCGGACGAAATTGGTCAGCCAGCTCATATCGTTTTACCCTCGGCCTCTTACGCCATCCGCCAGTTCGCTCACGAAGCCGAGGACATCCGGGACCATCGAGGCGTTGGGCCGTCCGTTGGCATCGAGGCCCACAGTGATCCGGTCGACAATGGCGGAGCCGATCACCGCGCCGTCCGCGATGCGCGAAATCGCGCCCGCCTGTTCCGGCGTCTTGATGCCGAAGCCGACGACGAGAGGCAAGTCGGTCCCGGCGCGCAGGCGCGCGACCGCGTCGCGCACCGTGTCCTCGCCTGCCGAACGCGTGCCGGTGATGCCCAGGATCGAGACGTAGTAGATGAAGCCGGAAGCCGACCGCAGGATCGTGGGCAGGCGGCCCGCATCGCTGGTCGGTGTCGCCAGGCGCACGAAGGAGAGGCCCGCGGCCTCTGCCGCCGGGCGCAGTTCGTCGTCTTCCTCGGGCGGCAGATCGACGACGATCATGCCGTCGACCCCGGCCGCCGCGGCGTTGCGCACGAAACCCTCGGCGCCATAGCTGTAAATCGGGTTGAAATAGCCCATCAGAACCAGGGGCGTGTCGGCGTCGCTATCGCGGAACGCGCGGGCCAATTCCAGGGTCCGCTTCAGGCTGGCCCCGGCGGCGAGCGCCCGCAGGCTGGCTTTCTGGATCGAGGGGCCGTCCGCCATCGGGTCGGAAAAGGGCATGCCCAGTTCGACGATATCCGCGCCCGCGCCCGGCAGGCCCGCCAGCAGGAGGCGCGAGGTTTCGTGATCCGGATAGCCCGCCGTGACGAAGGTGACCAGGGCGCCGCGCCCCTCGGCCTTCAGGGCGGCGAAACGCCGCTCGATACGACCCGGGCCGCTCACAACGCGATCTTGAGATGTTCGGCGACGGTAAAGATGTCCTTGTCGCCCCGCCCGCACATGTTCATCACCAGAATATGGTCCTTGGGCAGACCCGGCGCGATCTCGATGACATGGGCCAGGGCATGGGCTGGCTCGAGCGCCGGGATGATGCCTTCGAGGCGGGAGCAGAGCTGGAAGGCCTCGAGCGCGGCCTTGTCGGTCGCGGAGACGTATTTCACCCGGCCGATATCGTGCAGCCAGGAATGCTCCGGCCCGATGCCCGGATAGTCGAGCCCGGCCGAGATCGAATGGGCCTCCTGGATCTGGCCGTCCTCGGTCTGCAGCAGATAGGTCCGGTTGCCGTGCAGCACGCCGGGGCGGCCGCCGGTCAAGGAGGCGGCATGCTTGTCGGTGTCCAGGCCCAGCCCCGCGGCCTCGACCCCGTGGATAGCCACATCGGTGTCGTCGAGGAAGGGGTGGAACAGGCCCAGGGCGTTCGATCCGCCGCCGATGCAGGCGACCAGGGTGTCGGGCAGGCGGCCCTCCGCCTCCATGATCTGCTCGCGCGTCTCGCGCCCGATGATCGATTGGAAATCGCGCACCATCGCCGGATAGGGGTGGGGCCCCGCCGCCGTGCCGATGATGTAGAAGGTCTCCTCGACCGTGGCAACCCAGTCGCGCAAGGCCTCGTTCATCGCATCCTTGAGGGATTTGGAGCCGCTTTCGACGGCCACGACCTCGGCCCCCAGCAACTTCATGCGGAACACGTTCGGCGCCTGGCGCTCGATATCCTTCGAGCCCATGTAGACGACGCAGGGCAGGCCGAACAGGGCGCAGACCGTGGCGGCTGCCACGCCGTGCTGGCCCGCGCCAGTTTCCGCGATGATGCGTTTCTTGCCCATGCGCCGGGCGACCAGGATCTGGCCCAGGCAATTGTTGATCTTGTGGGAGCCGGTGTGGTTCAGCTCGTCGCGCTTGAAGTAGATCTTGGCGCCGCCGAGATGCGCGGTCAGGCGCTCGGCAAAGAACAGCGGGCTCGGCCGGCCGACATAATGCTTGAGGTAATAGTCGTATTCCGATCTGAAGGCCGGATCGGCCTTGGCGGTGTTATAGGCCGTTTCCAGTTCCAGGATCAGCGGCATCAGGGTTTCGGCGACATAGCGCCCGCCGAACAGGCCGAAATGGCCCCGTTCGTCCGGTCCGCCGCGAAATGTATTGACCTGGGTCATGCCGTTTCGTCGTCCTGGCCGTAATGGTGCACGTGCGTTGGGAATAAATCAGGCGGCGCGGCGGAGGTCAAAGACCTTCCCATTCGGCCCCTATCCTGCGGGTCCCCGGCGCCGCGTCTAAATCCGCCCCGCGGTCTTGAGAAAGGCGCGAATCTTCTCCGGATCCTTGCGTCCCGGCCGCGCCTCGACCCCCGACGAGACATCGACCGCCCGCGCGCCGCTGATGCGCACCGCCTCGGCCAGGTTCTCCGGATCGAGGCCGCCCGACAGCATCCAGGGGCAGGGCAGATCGAGCCCGTCCAGGAGGCGCCAGTCGAAGGACAGGGCGTTGCCGCCGGGCAGGGCGTCGGGCATGGATTTCGGCGCCTTGGCGTCGAACAGGATCCAATCGGCTTGGCCGATAAAGGGCCGTGCTGCCTTCAGGTCGGCCTTTTCGGCCACCTTCACGGCCTTCATCACGGGCAGGCCGAACAGCGCTTTGGCCTGCCCGACGCGCTCCGGCGTCTCGGCGCCATGAAATTGCAGCAGGTCCAGGCGGACATGGGAAAGGGTCTCGGCGATGGCGCGGTCGTCGACATCGACGAAGAGTCCGACACGTTTGATGCCGGGGGCCAAGGAGGCGGTCAGCCGCGCGCCCTCCGCCGGCGCTACATAGCGCGGCGAGCGGTCATAGAAAACGAGGCCGACCATGGCCGTGCCTCCCGCCTCGGCGGCGGCGACGCCATCGGCCGCGTTGAGCCCGCATATCTTGGCCTGGATGCGCATAGGCGGAGATTTAGGCTTCCGCCATCCCCTTGGCAATGTCCCAGGCCGCCGCGGCGGGATCGGGCGCGCGGGTGATCGGCCGTCCGATGACGAGGATATCGGCACCGGCCGCGATGGCGTCCTTCGGGGTCATCACCCGCTTCTGGTCGTCGGCCGCGCTGCCGGGCGGGCGCACGCCGGGCACGACCAGCAGGAAATCCCGGCCCAGTTCGGCGCGCAGAACGGCAGCTTCCAGGGGCGAGCAGACCGCGCCGTCCGCCCCGCTGTCGTGCGCCAGACGGGCGAGGCGCAGGACCTGGTCGGCTGCCGGAGGGCGTTGGCCGACCTTCTGGAGATCTTCGTCTCCCAGGCTGGTCAGCACGGTCACGGCGATCACGCGCGGGCGATTTGCTCCGCCGGCCTCCTCCGCCGCCCGCCGCGCGGCCTCGATCATCGCGGGTCCGCCGCCGGCATGAATAGTGATCAGTTCCGGCTCCAGCGCGCAAACGGCCTGGACCGCGCCGGCGACGGTGTTGGGAATGTCGTGGAACTTGAGATCGAGGAACAGGCGCTGATCTTCGGTCCGGGCCGCACGCACGGCGTCGGGGCCGTTGGCGACGAAGAATTCGAGGCCCAGCTTGATGCCGCCAACCGTGCCGCCCAGGGCCTGGCACAGGGCGCTCGCGGCCCGCGGGTCCGGGGTGTCGACCGCGGCGAAGATACGCGCGGCGGCGTCGCCCAACGTCATGAGGGACGTCATCGGCGGGCGGTCAGCCGGCTTCGGGGGCCGGCAGGGCCGTGGATGTGCCGGGGCGGGGCGTGTCGGCCATCGTCCGCGCATCCGCGTTCCGGCGACTGTCCTGTTCCTTCAGGGAGGCGAGCTCGCGATTGACACGGCGCAACTCGTCGTCGCGCGTCCTGGCCAACCGGCGCCAGCGCCGCCCGCCGTTCCACATCACGACGGCGCCACCCAGGAAGCCCAGGACGATGCCGCCGCACACACCCAGGAACAGCGGCGCCTCCAGGACATAGGGCAGGGGCCAAATCTCATAGGCGACCCGGTCCAGATTGGACACGGCAAACGCCGCCGCGATGACCGCGATGGGAATGACCACGATCAGGTGAAATAGTCTCACCTTGAGTTTCCTCGCTTCCGCCCAGTCTTTCGGCGGACGCTAGTTGTTGATGCGCTCGCGCAGTTCCTTGCCCGCCTTGAAGAACGGGATGAACTTCTCGCCGACCTGGACCGCCGCACCCGTGCGGGGATTCCGGCCGACCCTGGGGCCGCGCCGTTTGACCGAGAAAGCGCCGAAGCCGCGCAGCTCGACCCGGTCGCCGCGCGACAGGGCCTCGGTTATTTCGTCGAAAATCGTCGACACGATCCGCTCGACGTCGCGTTGGTATAGATGCGGATTCATCTCCGCGAGATGCTGGATGAGCTCGGACTTGGTCATGCCCTTCGGCTCCCCCTTCTGCCGGCCGTCGCGGGCGACAACCCCCACGGTCACGACCGAAGGATGGAAGTTGCCAAAGCGATCCGCCTCCCGTCAAGTCTAAGTCTCTCAGACAGCGAGATTATTTCGACCGAAACGAAGACGCCGGCCCCGTCTTTCGACGGCGCCGGCGTCCATTTTCGCATTGGCCGGGTGGGATCAGGTCGAGGTTTTCTCGGCGCCCTCGGCCGTTTTGGCCTCGGTATCGTCGTCTTTGGCCGAATCCTCGTCATCGGATTCTTCCGCGGATTCTTCCGCGGATTCTTCCTCCGGGGTCTGAGCCCGATTGATTGCCGGGCCGAGGATCTCGCCCAGGCTCGCGCCGCTGTCGGAGGAGCCGTACTGGGCCATTGCCTCCTTCTCCTCGGCGATTTCGCGGGCCTTGACCGACAGGCTCAGGCGACGGTCGCGCTTGTCGATATTGGTGATCCGGGCATCGACCTTCTCGCCCACGGCGAAGCGGTCGCGGCGCTGCTCGCTGCGATCCCGGCTCAGGTCCGACTTGCGGATGAAGCCGGTCAGGCCGTCGGCGACTTCGACTTCGATGCCGCCATCGGTCACCGCCGTTACCGTACAGGTCACGATGCTGCCCTTCTTGAGATCGCCGGCCGCACTGGCGAAGGGATCCTCGCCAAGCTGCTTGATGCCCAGGCCGACGCGCTCTTTCTCGATATCGACTTCGAGCACCTGGACTTTGACCAGATCGCCCTTCTTGTAGTCCTTGATCGCGTCGTCGCCGGCCTTCTGCCAGTCGAGGTCGGAGATATGGACCATGCCCTCGATATCGCCCGGCAGGCCGACGAAGAGGCCGAACTCGGTGATGTTGCGGACGTCGCCCTCGATCACCGTCCCAGCGGGATAGGTATCGGCGAAGCCGTTCCAGGGGTTCTCGCCGATCTGCTTCATGCCGAGGCTGATGCGGCGCTTCTGGGTATCGACCTCCAGGATCATCACCTCGACCTCTTGGCTGGTCGAAACGATCTTACCCGGATGGATGTTCTTCTTGGTCCAGCTCATCTCGGAGACATGGACCAGACCTTCAATCCCCGGCTCCAGCTCCACGAAGGCGCCGTAGTCGGTGATGTTGGTGACGCGACCCTTGAAGGTCGTGGCGACCGGATATTTCGGCTCGGCGCCGTCCCAGGGATCGGGCTCCAGCTGCTTCATGCCTAGGCTGATGCGCTGGGTCTCGGAGTTGAAGCGGATGATCTTGACCTTGACCGTCGCGCCGATTTGCACGACCTCGGACGGGTGGTTCACCCGGCGCCAGGACATGTCTGTGACATGGAGCAGGCCGTCGATGCCGCCGAGATCGATGAAGGCGCCGTAGTCGGTGATGTTCTTCACCACGCCGTCGTAGATCTGGCCTTCCTCGAGGTTCTGGATCAGCTCGGTGCGCGCTTCGGCCCGGGCTTCCTCCAGCACCGCGCGGCGCGAAACGACGATATTGCCGCGCTGGCGATCCATCTTGAGGATCTGGAAGGGCTGGGGGGTGCCCATGAGGGGCGTGACGTCGCGCACGGGGCGGATATCGACCTGGCTGCCCGGCAGGAAGGCCACGGCGCCCGAGAGATCGACGGTGAAGCCGCCTTTGACGCGGCCGAAGATATGGCCGGTCACGCGCTCGTTGTTCTTGTATGCCTGTTCCAGCACGGTCCAGGATTCCTCCCGGCGTGCCTTCTCGCGACTCAGCACCGCTTCGCCTTCGCGGCTTTCGATG
The DNA here is from genome assembly GCA_963583595.1 of Alphaproteobacteria bacterium. Classification (GTDB taxonomy): domain Bacteria; phylum Pseudomonadota; class Alphaproteobacteria; order CADEGL01; family CADEGL01; genus JABIRQ01. The sequence continues at coordinate 29,203 of CAUZWC010000001.1, forward strand.
CGGTCGACGAAGACATCGACGATATCGCCGACCTTGATTTCCGGGTCGCCGTCGGGGCCCAGGAACTCCTTCATCGGGATGCGACCCTCGGCCTTGAGGCCGACATCGACGAGCACTTGTTCGTGCTCGTGGTCGATGCTCAGGATCGTACCTTTCACCACGGTGCCTTCGAAGGCCTCCGTATTGGCGAGGGATTCTTCGAGAAGGGCGGCGAAATCGTCACCGCCGGCATTCGAATCGGTTTGGGTTTCAGTCATGTCGCTCATGGGCCTCGGTTATCCTTCCAACTCTTCTATTCTGGCCAGCCGGTTGTCTCCGGCGGTCTTGCTGCTACCGTTAAACACAAGCCGGACTCATCCATCGGGGTGCCTCGCACCCGCTCGGATCGCATCCGGTAACCCGACGGACCTGAACTGCTTGTCCAGGGCGCCGTCAGCCAATTTTTTGATTTATCTTTTCGAGGGCCGCAGCGAAGACTTCATCCGCATCGAGATCGCTGGTATCCAGCACGAATGCGTCTTCCGCGGCGACCAAGGGTGCGACGCTGCGCTGGCTGTCGCGCGCGTCTCGTTCCCGCATATCTTTCAGGACGCGCGCATATATAGCGATCTCACCCCTGGCCTGCAACTCCTCGGATCGGCGCCTGGCGCGCACCTCGTCCGAGGCGGTGACGAAGAGTTTGACCTCGGCATCCGGGCAGACGACCGTGCCGATGTCGCGCCCGTCGATCACGGCCCCCGTCTTGCCACCCGGTGGGGTGCGGGCGAAGGCGCGCTGAAAGTCGAGCAGGGCCTGGCGCACCGGCCCCATGGCGGCGACGATCGAGGCCGCCTTGCCCGTCGCCTCCTCGCGCAAGGCCGGCTCGCTCAACTCCTCTGGGCGCAGGGCCTGCGCGGCCGCCAGGGCCAGCGCCTCATCCACCGGATCCTGCCCCGCGCGCAGCAGTTTCAGCCCGACGGCGCGGTAGAGGCCGCCGCTGTCCAGATGGGCCAGGCCGAAATGGTGGGCGAGCCGTTTGGCCAGGGTGCCCTTGCCCGCGGCCGAGGGGCCGTCGATCGCGACGATCACGGCGCGCCATCTCCGGTATCGTCTTCGATTCGCGCGCCCAGGCCGGCCATCAGGCCGGTGAAGCCGGGAAAGCTGGTGGCGATGGTGTGAGCCCCGGTCACGCGCACCGGCGCCGCGGCGGCCAGGCCAAGGACCAGGAAGGCCATGGCGATGCGGTGGTCGTGATCGGCGCACACCGTGGCGCCGCCGGCCAGCGGCCGCCCTCCGGTCCCGTGAACCAGGATATCGTCGCCCTCCGCCTCGACCCTTGCGCCGCAGGCGGCCAGGCCGGTCAGGATGGCGGCGAAACGGTCGCTTTCCTTAACCCGCAATTCGCCGAGGCCGCGCAGGCGGCTGGTACCGGTGGCGGCGGCGGCGAGCACGGCGAGGATCGGAAATTCGTCGATCATGCTGGGCGCGCGTTCCGGCGGGGTATCGACCGCGCGCAACGCGCTGCTCCGCACCGCGATATCGGCGACCGGCTCGCCCGCCTCGTCGCGCGGGTTCGACAGGGTGATGTCCGCACCCATTTCCTCGAGGGTCACGAGCAGGCCGTCGCGCAACGAATTGACCCCGACGGCCGCCAGGGTGATGGCCGAATCCGGGCAGAGCAGGGCGGCCGCAATGGGAAAGGCGGCGGAGGAGATATCGGCCGGGACGCGCAGGGCGCAGCCGGTCAGTTCCGGCTCTCCGGCCAGACATACCACACGGCCTTCCGTCGCGTCCTCGACTGTTACCTTGGCGCCGAAATGGCCGAGCATTCGTTCGGTATGGTCGCGCGTCGGAATGGCCTCGATCACGGCCGTCTCCCCCGGCACGTTCAGGCCGGACAGCAGGATCGCCGATTTGACCTGGGCCGAAGCGACTGGCAGGGCATAGCGGATCGGCCGTCCTTCCGCTGCACCCATGACGGTTAGCGGCAGACGGTCGCCGGCGCGCGCGACGAAACGGGCGCCCATCAGTTCCAGCGGGGCGGTGACGCGGCCCATCGGGCGCCGGCAAAGGGATTCATCCCCGGTCAGCACGCTGGTGAAGGGATGGCTGGCCAACAGGCCGAGCAGCAGCCGGGCGCCGGTGCCGGAATTGCCCATGTCGAGAACGCGGTCCGGCTCGGCCAGCCCGCCGGTGCCCAGGCCGCCGACGCGCCAGCGCCCTTCGCCTTCTCGACGCACCGCCGCGCCGAGGGCGGCGGCCGCCGCGGCGGTCGCCAGCACGTCCTCGCCTTCCAGCAGACCCTCGATCGCGGTTTCGCCCGTCGCGACCGCGCCCAGCAGCAGCGCGCGGTGCGAAATCGATTTGTCGCCGGGCAGGCGGACCTCCCCCTGGAGGCCCCGTCCGGGATGGGAGACGAGCGTCGTCATGACGCCACGATGCGCCGAATATCGCGCCGGTTTTGGGCCGCGCGCAGGGTGCTGTCCCTGGTGAGTTTCGGGATCATGGGCGGGATTGCGTCCGGGTCCGATATCGGAATGGTGAATTTTACTTTTGACAGGTGTCATGGATCGTGGCAATTGGCAGCCGCCTGTCGACTGCCGCGTTGTGTTGGAGAGTGGTTGTGGCCAAGCCTGAATGGGGCACCAAACGTATCTGTCTGAATTGCAGCGCCAAGTTCTACGACTTGGCGAAAGACCCGATCACTTGCCCATCTTGCGGTGCGACCTTCAAGACGGATGATTTCACGCGGGGCCGGCGCAGCAAGACCACCGCAGTCGTGGAAAAGCCGGTGCCCAAGCCGAAGCCCAAGCGCCCGGTGGCATCCGGCGATGATGACGACGCCGATGACGTGCTGCTCGGCGACGACGATGATGATGATGATCTCGACGACGACGACGTCAATGAAGTCGTGGTTGGCGTCGGTTCCGACGATGATGACGACAAGACCGTGTGATGTTGCTTGGGGTCGGCGGGCCTTTGGGCTTGCCTTCGCCGCGCTCCGGCCATTATTGTCCCGCCCCGCGCAGTCGCCCCGGCCGATCGCTTGGCCGGGCACCCGAATTCGGGGCCGTAGCTCAGTTGGGAGAGCGCTTGAATGGCATTCAAGAGGTCAGGGGTTCGATTCCCCTCGGCTCCACCAGTCTAGGACCCAGGATGGGAAAAGGGCCCGGCCGGAAACGGCAGGGCCCTTTTCCTTTGCGCAGTCAGGATACCGGCGCGCGCCGGGCAAAACTGGGCGTATGGCCTTCGCCGCGGACCGGCACCCCGCCCTTCGTGCCGGTGCCGAAAACGTCCAGTTCGGGCACCACTGGCCTTCCGTCCGGCACCGCCAACCAGATCCGCAGCAGATGCCGCCGCCGGGTCTCGCCTGAAGAATCCACAGGGGAATCCTCGAAGGCGCTGCGCCCGTGCAGCATGGTGAAATTGTTCATGAACACCGCCTCGCCGGGCCGCAGCGAGAATTCCAGGGTCAGCTCCGGCAGGGTGCATAGCTCGTCGAACAGGCGCAGGGCCTCCCGCGTCTCCGTCGTCACCGCCTCGCCCAGATCGTGGATCGCTTCGCCGACATAGGTCCGGGAATAGCGCAGGCTCACGACGCCGTCGCGGCAGGAGAAGACCGGCACCCGATGGGCGGTCAGACCCGGTTCGCCCGGCGTCTCTTCGCCCAGCCGGTGCCAGGGCGTGCCACGATAGAGCGCGCGCAGCAGGTCCGGGCGGCGCTCGCGCATCAGATTGTGGACGGTCAGGCCGCTGATGAACTGGTTGACCCCGCCGGCCATGCCCTGGTGCAGGCAAAGCAGGCCGGCGAAATCGGAAAAATCGGTATGGGGATAGAGCTTGCGCCGCGCGCGATAGGCCCTTGCGTTCGGGTCCTGGTAGGTCACGTCGATGACATGGCCCAGGCGGTCGCCCATCACGCTCTGGCTGGTCGGCATGCCGAGCTGGACCGAGACGCCCCAATAGATCTTCTCGATATCGGCCTGCTCGAAGCGCTCGACGGGAAAGCCGCGCAGCACGACCAGGCCGGGGCCGTCCTCCAGGGTGGCGTGAACCTGGCCGAGCAGCGCTGCGGTCCTGGGCAAGGGAAAATCGTCTTTGGCGATCGCCTCCATCGCGAGGCCGCGCGCGCGTACCGCACGCAGGGCGTCTTCGATCTCCACGAGATGGGCCGGCTCCAGGGCCAGGACGAGGTCTTCCTTGCCGCCGAGAAAATCGCCCGGCCGCCAGGCGGAGGGGTGGTGGATTGGTGCGTCGTGAAATTCGTTCATTGGCGCCCCCCCCAGTGGACTAGTCGGCCGAGGCGCGGCGTTTGAAGCTGGGCACCGAGCCCTCGCGCCTGGCGATGCCGCCGACCCGCCCCGCAGCGTAGATCTCGATCTCGGGCTGCGTCGGGCGGGGTGTGCGCGACGCCATCCAGAGGCGCAGCAGAAGGCGTTTGCGGTCGCGATCCGGGCCGTCGCGAAAGGCGCTGCGGGCATGCAGGACGGTGTAGTTGTTCATGATCACCGCTTCGCCCGGCGCCAGCATGGCTTCGAAACAGAATTCCGGGTTGCGCGCCAAGTCGTCGAAGACGTCCAGCGCCTCTTCCTCCTTGGCGCTCAGCCCGCCCAGTTCATGGGCGGCCTCGCGAATATAGTTGCGGACGTAGCGACAGCTCAGGAAGCCCTGGCATGCCGAGAAATGGGGAACGCGGTGCTCGGTGATCGGCGCCTCGCCGACGGCCTGCTCGCCCAGGCGGTGCCAGGGGAAGCCGCGATAGAGAATGTCCAGCAGATCGGGATGGCGCCGGGCCATCGCGTCATGCACCGCGGCCGCGCTGGTGAAGCGGCTGATCCCCCCCCCGGCGGCGGGTCGCACGCAGAGGAAGGACACGATATCCGACATGTCGGTGTGCAGGTTCAGTTCCCAATTGGCCCGGTAGGCGCGGGCGTCGGGGTCGGCATCGGTGACATCGGTAACATGGCCCAGGCGGTCGCCCATGACGCTCTGCGACACCGGATCGCCCAGATGGCGCCCGACGGCCCAGAACATCGCCTCGACCTCCGCGAGCGGCCGGTCGCCGACGGGAAAGCCCCGCAGGATCATGATGCCGCGCCCCCGGTCGATCTCGCGCGAAACGGCTTCCAGCGGCTCGGCCAGGCCGGGCAAGGGCAGGTCGGACCGGGAGAAGGACTCGAGCGGCCGGCCGCTCGCCAGAATTGTCCGCGCCGCAGCCTCGAGAACGGGGAGGCCGGCGGTCGGGATATCGATGGCGACATCCTTCTTCCCGTTGGGAAAATCGGCCGGTGTCCAGTTCGACGGTTCGGTGTCGTGGGTATGGAACAGGGTCATTCGCTCAGTCCTCGATTTCTGATCTCCATATTGTCGGTTGGCGCTCCGGACTCAAGCCCCTTGTGCCTTCTCCCGCTTGTCCCAGCGCGCTAGTCTCCCTGCCGGGCGCGATTCGATGCGCCGTGATCCGGCTGGGAGGAAGGCGAAGTGATGTACAAGAGCGCAGGCCGACTTGTCCATTTCGACGGGAAAATGGTGCCTTATGACGAGGCGAAGGTTCATGTCCTCTCGCCGGCTGTGAAATACGGCGCGAGCGTGTTCGAGGGTGTCTGCGGCTATGCCACGCGCGACGGCAGCGGGGTCAATATATTCCGCCTGCGCGAGCATCTCGTGCGTCTGCAGCAGTCGATGCACATCCTGCGCTACGAACAGGCCTACAGCCTGGAGGAACTGACCGAGGTCGTCGTCGGCACGGTCCGCGCCAACGACGTTCGCACCGATTCCCATATTCGCATCCAGGCTCATGTCCTGGGCGAGGGGCTGATGGGTGCCTGCGGGCCGGTCGGCTTGTCCTGCACGGTTTCCCCGCGCGATGCCCGCGCCATCGAGGCGCGCACCAAGCGGGCCCAGGTCACCTCCTGGCGGCGTATCGACGATGCCTCCATGCCGCCCCGGGTCAAGGCCGCCGCCAACTACCACAACGGCCGGCTCGGCACGGTCCAGGCCCGCGCCGACGGCTATGACGAACCGATCTTCCTGACCAACGCGGGCAAGGTCGCGGAGAGCGGCGGCGCCTGCCTCTTCATCCTGCGCGACGGCGTGCCGATTACCCCCGGGGTTACCCACGGCATTCTCGAAAGTATCACCCGCGACACCATGCTACGCATCTTCTCGGATATTCTCGACCGTCCGGCGATCACGCGCGAGGTCGACCGGACCGAACTCTACGTCGCCGACGAGGCCTTCCTCTGCGGCTCCGCCTACGAGGTCAGTCCCGTGACCGATATCGACGGCATGAAGGTCGGTTCGGGCGAGCTCGGCGATATCACTCGCGAGGCATGGGACGTCTATGAGGCGGTCGTGCGCGGCGCCACGAATGTCGATCCTGCCTGGTTGACCCCGGTCTTCGACGACTAGGGCCGCAGGTTTCGCCCGGGCTGCGCCTGCTTGAACCATGGGCCGCGCCTCCCCACATATCTTTTGAGCGGCGCCGGCAGGTCCGGGCCGTTCCGCAAGGATGCCGTAAGGGCCCGAATGCCTGCTCGCTTCGCTTGATGAAGGAGGTTGCGTGATGGCGCGCTTGTCTTTGTTCAACAGCCCCCTGTTGCTGGGCTTCGATCGGTTCGAGGAAGCCCTGGAACGGGTCTCCAAGGCGCCGGCCGACGGTTATCCCCCCTACAACGTCGAACAGACCGGGGGCGACAGCCTGCGGATCACCCTGGCCGTGGCCGGGTTCGGCGAAGACGACCTGACGATTCAGGTCGAGGATCGGCAGCTCGTCATCCGCGGCCGCCAGGCCGAGGACGAGAACGGCCGAGTCTACCTTCATCGCGGCATCGCGGCGCGCCAGTTCCAGCGCAGCTTCGTTCTGGCCGAAGGTGTCGAAGTGACGGGAGCCAGCCTGGACAACGGCCTGCTTCATATCGAATTGGCCCAACCCAAGGCCGAGGCGGATGTCCGGACCATCGAGATCACGCCGGGCGCGCGCCAAGCGACGAGCAAGCGAATCGATCATGAGTAACGCGGCCTGGATCGGGCGCAAACGAGCCGGATCGGCGAAGCACGATCGGCGGGAGAAAGACAGATGACTAATACCGAAGCTTTCAAGAGCCTGACGGTCGAGCAGTTCGCGGTGCTGGGCATGCAGAACGTGGCCTACGTCAAGGATGTCGAGATCGAAGGTCAGGCGGCCTTCGCGATCCATTCGGCCGACGGCAACACCGTGGCGGTCCTGGCCGACCGCGAGGTCGCCTTCGCGGCCGTGCGGCAGAACGATCTGGAACCCGTCAGCGTGCATTGATCCGGGGTCCGGTCGCCTTCGGGCTGGGGCCGCGAACGGACTTCGCCATCCCCGCGAAAGCGGGGCCGGCGAAGCTCAGTAATTCGAGAATGCCGCAGGCGGCGGCCGCATAGCGCCCGGATCAGGCGGCGCGGCTCGTCGGCGCTTCCATCAATATGTCGTAGATCGGGACCGCGCCGTCGGCATGGCGCAGCTTTTCGCAGGTCGCGTGGTTGCGCAGCAGCCGGGACACCCGGGCCAAGGCCTTGAGATGGTCGGCGCCCGCGCCTTCGGGGGCCAACAGCAGAAAAATCAGATCGACCGGTTGATCGTCGATCGCATCGAAGGGGATCGGCTCGGCGAGGCGGGCGAACAGCCCGTGCAGCCGGTCGAGTCCCGGCAGCTTGCCGTGCGGAATGGCGATGCCATTGCCCACGCCCGTCGTGCCCAGCCGCTCGCGTTCGATCAGCACATCGAAGAGCGCGCGTTCGGTCTGGCCGGTAACGCCGGCGGCGACCCGCGCGAGTTCCTGCAGCACCTGTTTCTTGCTGCCCGCCTTCAGGTAGGCAACGACGCTGTCGGGCGTGATCAGATCTGTGATTTCCATCGAGATTCCGTGTTAGTTGCTTTTGGCCGGCCCGCTCTGGGGGTCGACCCAACCGATATTTCCGTCGGCCCGCCGATAGATCATGTTGAGGCCGCCATCGGCCCGGTTGCGGAACAGCAGGGCGGGCAGATCGCCGATATCCAGGCGCATCACGGCCTCGCTGACTGTCAGGCTGATAACGTCGGTCGCCATTTCCGCGATGATGAGCGGATGACCTGCCGCGTCCGCCGCGGTATCCGGCAGGGTCACATCATCCTCGTCCTCGCCGGTCTCCGGCAGGTCGGCGATGACATATTGCTGGGCGGGAGAGGTCTCGTAGTCCGGGACATCGCCCCGGTGGTGGTCGCGCAGGCGCCGCTTGTGCCGGCGCAGGCGCTTCGTGGTCCGTTCCAGCGCTGCGTCGAAGGCGCTATGGGCGTCGGCAGCGAGGGCATGGCCCTGGACCTGGATGCCGCGCCCGACATGAACGGTCAGGTTGGCGCGTATACTCGCGCCTTCGCGACCGAGGACGACGGAGCCTTCCATGGCGTTCGCGAAATATTTTTCGGCCGCGGCCGTGAGGCCGAGGCGAGCATGCTCTCGGAACGCGTCAGAGACGTTGATCTGTTTCCCGGTGACTGTTATTTGCATATCTGCCAAAGCGCGCCGTCTCGGCGAGTGTTCCACCGACGGCCAAGCGCCCTAATCCTCTACGGTAAAGCGCCCCATATCCCTAGGGCGCGGGACCTTAGTGACGGGGCGGAAACGAGTCAATAGACCGAAAGGGAAGGTCCGGATAGCCTTCATGGCCCGCGCGAGGGGGGCCGTTCGGCGCCGTCAGCCGGCGAGAATCTTCTCGTGCCGGCGCTGAACGGAGGACGGAATCCGCATGGATTCGCGGTATTTCGCGACGGTCCGGCGGGCGATTTCGACCCCCTCGGCCCGCAGCAATTCGACGATTCCGTCATCCGAAAGGATTTTGTTCGCGGGTTCCGCGTCGATCAATTCGCGGATGCGATGGCGCACCGATTCGGCCGAATGGGCGGCCCCGTCGCCCGTGCTCGGGATCGACGAGGTGAAAAAGTATTTGAGTTCGTACATGCCGCGCGGCGTGGCCATGTATTTGTTCGTGGTGACCCGGCTGACTGTGCTCTCATGCATGCCGATGGCTTCTGCGATATTGCGCAGGACGAGCGGCTTCAGATATTGCACGCCATGGGCGAAGAAGCCGTCCTGCTGGCGCACCAGCTCGCTCGCGACCTTCAGGATCGTCGTCGCCCGCTGGTGCAGCGATTTGACCAGCCAATTCGCGCTCTGGAAGTTCTCGGCGATATAGGCCTTCTCGTCCTTGTTCAGCGCCGATTTGTTGACCCGTGCGTAATAGCTCGCGTTGATCAGCACGCGAGGTAGGTTTTCGCTGTTCAGCTCGACCAGCCAGCCGCCGGCCCCGTCCGGGCGCATCAGGACATCGGGCGTCACGGGTTGGGTGATCGGCGTGTCGAAGGTATCGCCGGGCTTGGGGTTGAGGGCGCGAATCTCGCGCACCATTTCGTTCAGATCCTCGGCATGGACCCGGCAGATCCGGCGCAGCTTGTCGAGATCCCGGCGGGCGAGCAGATCGAGATTGTCGAGCAGCGCCTCCATCGCCGGATCCAGCCGGTTCAGGTCGCGCAGCTGCAAGGCCAGGCATTCGCGCAGATCGCGGGCGAAGACCCCCGCGGGCTCGAAGCCCTGCATGATCTCCAGCACCGCCTCGACCCGCGCGACCGGGCAGTCGAGGCGATCGGCCACGGCTTCCAGATCGGGTCCGATATAGCCCGATTCATCGACCATATCGATCAGATGCAGGCCGATCCGCCGGTCGGCCGGATCGGTCACATCGACCTGGAGTTGCTCGGTGAGATGCTCGCGCAGGGTCGGATCCTGCGCGACGGTGTTCTCGTAGCTGAACACGCTATCGGCGAAATCGCTCCGCCCGCCGCTGCCGGTCCAGGGCATTTCCGTGCCGGGTGTGGCCTGGACCAGGTCGCCCGGGCCCGAATCCGCCCATAGATCTTCGTCGGCGACATCGAGCGGCGCTTCGGTGGTCGTGACGGCCTCGGTGGTTGCGTTGGGAAATTCGGTCTCGCCGCTTTCCGTGGCGCCATTCGCGGGGGTTTCTGTCTCACGCCTTTCGCCGCCCTCCTCCTCGACCCGTTCGAGCAGAGGATTGCGCTCAAGCTCTTCCGTCAGATAGTCCGAAAGTTCGAGATTCGACAGTTTCAGCAGCTTGATGGCTTGCTGCAACTGCTGGGTCATGACTAGGGAGGTGGTCTGACGAAGGTCCAGACGGGTCGTGAGAGCCATAATGGCCTAATTCTTGCGAGGAACCGCCTGCTTGTCTATAGGCTGAACCTTTCGCCCAGGTAAACCCGGCGAACGTCCTCATGGCTGACGATCTCCGAAGGCCGGCCCGTCATCAGAACGGAGCCGTTGTGGATGATATAGGCCCGGTCGACGATCTCCAGCGTTTCGCGGACATTGTGGTCGGTGATCAGCACGCCGAGGCCGCGATCCTTGAGATGGGCGACAAGGTCGCGAATATCGTTGAGCGCGATCGGATCGATGCCCGCCAGCGGCTCGTCGAGCAGGATGAAATGGGGCTGGGTGGCCAGGGCGCGGGCGATCTCGACCCGGCGCCGCTCGCCGCCGCTAAGCGCCACGGCGGGCGCGCGGCGCAGATGGGTGATCGAGAATTCGGCGAGCAGATCGTCGAGCATGATCTCGCGCCGTTCGCGGTCTTTTTCGACCACTTCGATGACTGCCCGGATATTCTCCTCCACCGAAAGCCCCCGGAAGATCGACGGCTCCTGGGGCAGATAGCCGATCCCCAGGCGCGCGCGCTGGTACATCGGCAGATGGGTGATATCGACGCCGTCCAGGCTGACCGAGCCGGAATCGGCGCTGATCAGGCCGGTCAGAATATAGAAGCAGGTCGTTTTGCCCGCGCCGTTCGGGCCGAGCAGGCCGACGGCCTCGCCGCGCCGCACGGTCAGGCTGATATCGCGCAGGACCGGGCGCTTCTTGAACTGCTTGCCCAGATTGTTCGCCGCAAGACCCGGATTGTCGGCCACCAGCTGCGGCGCCCCGTCGAGTCGCGCGGTATCGTCCGGCCTGTTTTGGCGATCGCGATCAGTCATGACTCTCCAAGCTTGGTGGTATAGTGCCGGCCGCTTGCGGGCGACCGGCTTCGGGCCGGACCTTATCGAACCTGACGGTTCCGGACCCGATTCGTCCCGGTCGGCACGAGGGGCCGGGCCGGGTCAGGACCCATCCGGCTTGGCGTTCGGGATGAAAATTCCATGCACGCGCGCCTTGCCGCCACCGATCTTTCCGCTCGACACGCTCGGCCGGCCGAGCAACCGGCTTACGCCCGTGTTGAGATTGACCTCTGCGAGGTCGCCGTTGATCTGGTTCGACCCCTGCGTGATCTTAACTGAACCGGAGAGCGCGGCGATACCGCTTTCGGTCCGGTAGTCGCCGTAGTCCGCGCGCACGAATTCGGTGGCGGTCTGGATCTGGACCTCGCCGAAGGCCTCGACCCGGTGGACGCTGAAACGCCCGGCCTGATCCTCGCGCATATGGGCGCTGATGACATCGGCGCGCAGGCGCTTGCCGCCCTGATCGGCGACCGCGTTGCCCCGCGCGACGGCGAGGCCGGTTGCCTCCCAATATTCCAGGCTCTGTTCAGCGGTGATGGTTTCCGACGGGGTGCGAAACCGGATGTCGTCGCCGGTGATGACGAGGAGGCCCTGCTCCACGTCATAGATCGCGAAGTCGCCTGTCGCGTTCTCGTTGGGCGTGGCGATTCGGACATTGCCGCGGGCTTCGAGGCGGTAGATCTCGGTGTCGCTGGCAGTGGTCTCACGATAGAAGGCGGTCAACTCGTCCGCCCGAACGGTCACCTCGCCGCTCTGCGCGACGGCATTGCCGCGCGCGATATAGACCTGGGCGCGCTGCTGCCATTCGATGCCTTCCTCGGCCTGGATCGTGATCGGCTGATCCGATCCGGCTGCGCCGAAGCTGGAGCCGAGCGACTGGGCCAGGAGCGGCCCGCCGTGTAGCGGCGACAAGACCAGCGCGAAGGCCAGGGCAAAGGCCAGGGTCGTGCCCCGGGCGATGGTGGCGCGGCGGCCGGTCACTCCGCCTGGTCCTTGGCCTTGGGCCGCAGGACCAGGGTTGCGTTGCCCGTGAAGATGACCCGCTCGCCCTCATCGAACACCTGGAAGCCTTCGGCGACGATCGTGCCGAACGGCCCCTGGCCGTCGATCGGCTCGAAGCCGAAGGCCGCGCCCTGGGCCATATCCACGAAGGCGGTTGCGGTCTCGAACTCGTAGCCGGCATCGTGGAACATGTTGACATGGCCGTCGAGCTCGACCGTCTGGTCGGCCTGGCGGAACACGCCGTAATCCGCGGTCAGGGCCACCCAGGTGCCGTTCTCGAGCGTGATGTCCGCCTTCGGAGCGGTGAGGCGGACCTGCTGCGATCCGGGCGAGACCTCGGTTGCCATCTCGGCGGTCACGGCGAAGGGCTGGTTACGGCCGTCGATGCCCATGAAGCGGGCATTGATCATGGCCAGATTCTCGATCTCCTCGGGGCTGACCTTGGCAGCCGCGAGGGGTAGCTCGTTGTCGTTCGAGCGAAGCTGCGGCCAGGCCGCCACCGCGCCGATCAGGATCGCGGCGACTGTGGGCATGATCAGCTTGAGCAGGCGGATCGCCCGGGCGTAATGGCTGTGCATGCGCCGCCGCACGAAAGGCGCGCCGCGGCCCGGCCGGGCCGGTTGGGGCCTCTGCGGCCTTGGGTCGTCGATACGGCCGTCCGCCAAGGCCATATCCCTAGGCAACGCCGGCGCGCAGGCAGTCGTGAATATGCACGATGCCGAGCGGCGCGCCGCCATCGACGACAAAGAGATTGGTGATCTTGCTCGAATTCATCAGACCAAGGGCTTCGGAGGCCAGAGCCTGGGGGCGGATCGTGCGCGGCGCGGCGGTCATGATTTCGCCCGCCTTATGTGCCAGAAGATCGCCCGGCATATGGCGGCGGAGATCGCCATCGGTGATGATCCCGACCAGCCGCCCATCGGCGCCGGTCACGCCGACGCAGCCGAAGTGCTTCGCGGTCATGATCAGGATGGCGTTCGCAACGCTGGCTTCCACTCCGGCCAGGGGCAGCTCCCCCCCCTCGTGCATGATATCGGCCACACGCAACAGCATGCGGCCCAGCTTGCCGCCAGGGTGGAGGACCTGGAAATCGTCCGTGGTGAAGCCTTTGCGCTCCAGCAGGGCGACGGCGGTGGCATCGCCCAGGGCCAGCATCATGGTAGTCGAGGTCATCGGCGCGAGCCCGAGCGGGCAGGCTTCCGGCGCGTCCGGCAGGACGAGGGCGACATCGGCGGCATCCGCCAGGGTGGATTTGGCCTTGGAGGTGATCGCGATCAGGGGGATCGAAAAGCGCCGCGTATAGGCGATCAGGTCCGACAGTTCGGGCGTCTCGCCCGAATTGGACAAGGCAATCACCGCGTCCTGCCCGGTGATCATGCCTAGGTCGCCGTGGCTCGCCTCGCCCGGATGGACATAGAGCGCGGGCGTGCCCACGCTGGACAGGGTCGAGGCGATCTTGCGCGCGATATGGCCGCTCTTGCCCATGCCGGTGACGACGACGCGCCCGGAAACGGGCGCGATCAGATCGAGGGCCGCGCCGAAGCGATCGTCCAGTGCGGCGGCGAGCCGGGCTATACCGTCCGCCTCCAACCCCAGGGCGCGCCTTGCGGAGCGCAGATCGTCCTGGGTTGACGGGGCCGCCGCTTGCTTTCGAGTGGTCATGGATGCCGTGTTCCGCTTGCAATGGCGTCGAGGCGGATTATTGCCACGATTATCACCATTTAGCTCGGTTTCCGAGTATGCCGCCCGCCCTGGGCAGCGTCAATTCGGCGACCGCTCCCGTCCGGGCCGTGAAACCCGTCAAGAGCGCGATCAAGAAATTGTCACGTATGGGAGAAAATGTCTTCTTCTGGCCATCCGGCAAGGTCCAGGCGCGCGCGGGTGGGCAAAAAAGCGAAACAAGCCTGAGCCAGATCGCGCCGCCCCTCCCGGTCGATCATCTCGTCGAGCCGGGCGCGCAGGGCGTGAAGATGCAGCACATCGGAGGCGGCGTAGCGGATCTGATCCTCTGTCAGGTCCTCGGCGCCCCAGTCCGAAGACTGCTGCTGCTTGGAGAGATCGACGCCGAGAATCTCGCGGCACAGGTCCTTGAGGCCGTGGCGGTCGGTATAGGTCCGGCACAGGCGGGATGCGACCTTGGTGCAATAGACCGGCCCGCAGGCCACGCCCAGATAGTGCTCGATCGCGGCCAGGTCGAAGCGTGCGAAATGGAAGAGCTTGAGGGTCTTGGGATTCGCCATCAGGGCTTTCAGGCGCGGCGCGTCATAGACGCCCTGCGCCAGTTGGACCAGATGGGCCGTGCCATCGCCGGCGGACAGCTGGACGAGACACAGCCGGTCCCGAGGGGTCTTGAGGCCCATTGTCTCGGTATCGACGGCCACCGCGTCGCCGAAATCGAGTCCTTCGGGCAGATCGCCCTTATGGAGTGTTACCGTCATGAAGCCATACATCCGTGCTCGCGCGTCATGCGCGAGGACAATGGTGCCCAGGAGAAGACTCGAACTTCCACGGGCTTGCGCCCACAGGTACCTGAAACCTGCGCGTCTACCAATTCCGCCACCTGGGCTTCGGTCGGGCACATCGGGTAACGTTCCCGGGCCGCCAAGTCAACGGGCTTCTCTATCATGGCCTGTGGATCGGGGGGTGCGGTGGGGCGTTGCGCGTATTATAAGGGCGGCCGAAGACGGATATCGGATAGGGAGACGGGGCGATGGCGTTGCGCCGGGTCACGGTTTTTGGCGGCTCCGGGTTTATCGGTCGCCACTTGGTGCAGCGGCTGGCGCGCCGCGGCGTCATTGTGCGGGTCGCGGTGCGCGATCCGGAAGGGGCCGCGTTCCTCAAGCCCATGGGCAATCCCGGCCAGGTCGTGCCGATGCGCGTCAATATCGCCGACCATGCGGGCATCGCGGCGGCCGTCGAGGGCGCCGATGCGGTGGTTAATCTCGTCGGCATTCTTTACGAGCGCGGGCGGCGCAGCTTCAACGAAATTCATGTCAACGGGGCGGGCCGCATCGCGCGGGCCGCGGTGCTGGCCGGGGCGCGTCGCTTCGTCCAAGTCTCGGCCCTGGGCGCGGACCGCGCTTCGCCTGCCCGCTACGGCCGCAGCAAGGCCGCGGGTGAGGCCGCCGTGCGCGAGGCCTTCTCCGGCGCCGTCGTCTTGCGGCCCAGCGTCGTCTTCGGGCCGGAGGACGATTTCTTCAACCGTTTCGCGGCGCTCGCGCGCCTGTCTCCCGTTCTGCCGGTGATCGGCACCATGCCGCGTCTCGAGCTGCGGGCCGAGGGCGGGCCGCGCCTGGATCTGGCCGGCGATGGCGGCACCCGGTTCCAGCCCGTCTATGTCGGCGATGTCGCGGATGCGATCATGCGCAGCCTCGAGGACGAGGGCACGGTCGGCCAGACCTTCGAATTGGGCGGTTCCCAGGTCTATCGTTTCGCCGAATTGATGGAATTGATGCTGGCGGAGATCGGGCGCAAGCGGCTGCTCGTGCCCGTGCCCTTCTGGGCGGCATCGGTCATGGCGACGGCGATGGGATTGATGCCGGTGCCGCCGCTGACGCGCGATCAGGTTCGCCTGTTGCGGCGCGACAATGTTCTGTCCGGCACGGCGCCCGGGCTGGAAGCGCTCGGCCTGTCGCCGACCTCGCCCGAAGCCGTCCTGCCCACCTATCTCGACCGTTTCCGCGTCTTCGGGCGCTTCGCCGACCGCCCCACGGCCTGATTCGCCGGGCCCGCTTCGCCGCTGCGCCTATTGGCCCAGAAGGCGGGGCACCAGGTCGGGGTCGAAATAGACCGTGTAGAGCATCGCGCCGCCCAGCAGCAGGCGGTAGACGACGAAGGGCGTGAATCGCGCGCTGCGCAGCCAGACCATCATGAAGGCGATCATGATAAAGGCGCTGACGAAGGCCAGGCCGGCCGCGAGGACCGCCTGGCCCGTAATCACGACATCGCCCGCCTTGTAAAGGTCCAGTCCGGTCAGCAGCCCGGCGCCGATGATCACCGGGATCGACATCAGGAAAGAGAAGCGCGCGCAATCGCGCCGTTCGAAGCCCAGGAAGCGGGCCGCGGTCATGGTCATGCCGCTGCGGCTCGCGCCCGGTATCAGGGCGCAGACCTGCGCCAGGCCGATGACCAGGGCGCTGCCCCAGCGCATATGCTCGACATTGCGGATCGTCATGCCCAGCCGGTCGCCGATGAACAGCACGATGCCGCCGATCAGGGTGGCCCAGCCGATCACGGTGATCGTGCGCAGGCCGTCGGTGATGAAATCTTTCAGGAAGTAGCCCGCAATCACCGCCGGGATCGTGGCGATGATCAGATTGAGGACGAGCTGCGCGCCCGAATCGAAGCGCCCGAGCAGTATCTGCACCAAGCCGACCAGGATCAGCCACAGATCGCGCCAAAAATAGAGCATCACGGCGCCGAGGCTGCCGACATGGACAGCGACTTCCATGACCAACCCGTAATTCTCGGGCCAGCCCCCGTATTTCTGCAGGATGACGAGATGACCCCAGGAGCTGATAGGCAAGAATTCGGTGAGACCCTGGACGATCGCCAGAATCACGATATGCATCAGCGTCAAGCTGCCCCCCTGACCTGTTTCGCCGCTTATATCATCCGCCTCAACGCGCGGCCAGTGACAGAATGGTACCAATTCGGGATTAAAATTGACGGAATATCTAGTCGAGACTCAAGATCTTTCTCCGAGCAGCGCAATTCTTGGAATAATAAGACAGTACTACAGACATTTTATGTCGAAAAGACTGGCTTTTGAGGCTGGGGTTCGTTTATTCATGATCTGATCTGGGAAACCTTCCCTTTGGGGGACTGCTCGCGATGACCGTGCGCATGCTGAAATTCGTCGGCCTCGAGAAAGCCATGCCCGACAAGCGACCGGCCGCGGAGCGACGCGGCGATTTCGACGAAATCTACGCCGAATTCTCACCTGAGACCGGCGCGGCCCAGGCTGCACGCTGCTCGCAATGCGGCGTGCCCTTCTGCCAGATCCATTGCCCGCTCCAGAACAACATCCCCGATTGGCTGATGCTGGCGGCCGAGGGCCGGATGGAAGAGGCCTACGAACTGGCCTCCGCGACCAACAACATGCCCGAGATCTGTGGCCGCATCTGTCCCCAGGACCGGCTCTGCGAAGGCAACTGCGTGATCGAACAATCGGGCCATGGCACAGTGACGATCGGCGCGGTCGAAAAGTTCATCACTGAGACGGCCTGGAATTCGGGCTGGGTGCGCGGGCCGGAGCCCCGGACCGAACGTCCGGAATCGGTCGGTATCGTCGGTGCCGGTCCGGCCGGCATGGCCGCCGCGGAAGAGCTGCGCCGCAAGGGCTACAGGATCACGGTCTATGACCGTTATGACCGCACCGGCGGCCTGCTCGTCTACGGCATCCCCAATTTCAAGCTCGAGAAATCGGTGGTCGCCCGCCGGGTCGGTCTGCTCGAAGAGGCGGGCATCGAATTCCGCCGCGAGTTCGAGGTCGGGCGCGACGCCACCCTGCCGGAGTTGAGATCGCGCCATGACGCGATCCTCCTGGCGACCGGGGTTTACAAGGCCCGGGGCCTGCACTGCCCGGGCGCCGGCCTCGACGAGGTCGTGCCGGCGATGGCCTATCTGACGGCGTCCAACCGGAAGAGCCTGGGCGATTCCGTTCCCGGATACGAAACGGGGGCGTTGAACGCCGCCGGCAAGGCGGTCGTCGTGGTCGGCGGCGGCGACACGGCGATGGATTGCGTGCGCACCGCCGTCCGCCAGGGCGCCGTCTCGGTGCGTTGCCTGTACCGCCGCGATCGAGCGAACATGCCCGGCTCCGAACGCGAGGTTCGCCACGCCGAGGAGGAAGGGGTGGAGTTCGTCTGGCTCAGCGCGCCCGAGGTGGTGGTCGAGGGGAGTGAGCGCGATAGCGCAGGCGTCGCCGGGGTGCGTGCGGTGCGGACCCGTCTGGGCCTGCCCGATGCGACCGGCCGCCAGAGCCCCGAATTGGTCGAGGGGTCCGGCTTCTCGCTCGACGCCGATATGGTGATCGAGGCGCTGGGTTTCGATCCGGAACCCATTCCGGCCCTGTTCGGCGCGCCCGAGTTGGAGGTCACGCGCTGGGGCACGGCGCGGATCGATTGGAAAACCATGATGACCAATCTCGACGGCGTCTTCGCCGCCGGCGACATCGTGCGCGGCGGCTCGCTCGTGGTCTGGGCGATCCGCGACGGCCGCGACGCGGCTGCGGGCATCCACAAGCATATCCAGGCACGGGCCGACGCTCGCGCCGCGGCGGAATAGGAGCAAGCCCCATGTCCGGAGCGTCCGTTCCCGGTGCGCCCATACCCGGTGAGAAAGAAGTCGCCGACTGGCGCCGCAACGCCGACCATCTGGCCGCCCATGGCCTCTACGATCCGTCCCAGGAACACGACGCCTGCGGCGTCGGCCTCGTCGTCGCGATCGACGGCCAGCCGCGCCGTGCCGTCGTCGAGGCCGCGATCCATGCCCTGGGCAGCATCTGGCACCGGGGCGCGGTGGATGCCGACGGCAAGACCGGCGACGGCGCCGGAATCCATGTCCAGATTCCCCAGGACTTCTTCAAGGAACATGTCCGCCGCACCGGCCATGTCCCGCTCGACGACCGCCTCGCCGTCGGCATGGTCTTCCTGCCGCGCACCGATCTCGCGGCGCAGGAGCGCTGCCGCTGCATCGTCGAGGCCGAAATCCTGAACTTCGGCTACACCATCTACGGCTGGCGCCAAGTGCCCGTGAACGTGGCCGTGATCGGTGAGAAGGCCAATGCCAACCGGCCCGAGATCGAGCAGATCATGATCGCCAACAGCAGGGGGGTGGACGAAAAGGCCTTCGAACGCGACCTCTACATCATCCGCCGGCGGATCGAGAAGGCGGCGCGCGCCGAATCGATCAAGGACCTCTATATCTGCACCCTGTCCTGCCGGTCGATCATCTATAAAGGCATGTTCCTGGCCGAACAGCTCACCGCCTTCTATCCGGACCTGAGCGACGCGCGCTTCGAATCCAATTTCGCGATTTTCCACCAGCGCTATTCGACCAACACCTTTCCGGCCTGGCATCTGGCCCAGCCCTTCCGCGTCCTCGCCCATAACGGCGAGATCAACACCCTGCTGGGCAATATCAACTGGATGCGCAGCCACGAGACGCGCATGGCCCATGACGACCTGGGCGATCACATGGAGGACGTGAAGCCGATCGTGCAGCCCGACGCCTCGGATTCGGCGGTGCTCGATTCGGTTTTCGAGGTCATGGCGCGGACCGATCACGACCTGCCGCTGGTCAAGGCCATGCTGATCCCGGAGGCGTGGAGCCACAAGTTTTCCATGCCCCAGGCCCATCGCGATCTCTATCACTACTGCAACGCGGTGATGGAGCCCTGGGACGGGCCCGCCGCGATCGCCGCCTATGGCGGGCGCTGGGTCCTCGCTGGGCTCGACCGCAACGGCCTGCGCCCCCTGCGCTACACCATCACCAATGACGGCCTGCTCTTCGTCGGGTCAGAGGCCGGCATGGTGCCCGTCGAGGAGAGCAACCTGCGCACCAAGGGCCGGGTCGGGCCGGGTCAGATGATCGCGGTCGATCTCTACGAGGGCCGCTTCTACGACCAGACTGCGATCAAGGACCGTCTGGCCAATGCCCAACCTTATGGCGACTGGGTGCGCAACATCATCGATATCGATTATCTGCTCAAGCGCCGCCGGATCGATCCCGCGCCGATTCCGGCGGAAGAGCTGCGCCGTCGCCAGGTCGCCGCGGGCTGGACCATGGAAGACCTCGAAATGGTGCTCCAGCCCATGGCCGAGACGGCGAAGGAGCCGATCGGCTCCATGGGCGACGACACGCCGCTGGCCGTCCTCTCGGACCGCTATCGCGGGCTGCACCATTTCTTCCGCCAGAACTTCAGCCAGGTGACGAACCCGCCGATCGATCCGATCCGCGAGCAGCGCGTGATGGGCCTGTTCACCCGTCTGGGCAATCTGGGCAACATCCTGGACGAGGACGAGAGCCAGCTTCGGGTGATCGAACTCGATTCGCCCGTGCTCATGACCAGCGAGTTCGAGGCCCTGGCCGATTATGTCGGGGATACGGCCGCGCGCGTCGACTGCACCTTCGAGATCGTGGGCGGCGAGTTTGCCCTGCGCGAGGCGGTCGACCGCATCCGGCGCGAGGCGGAGGACGCCGTGCGCGCGGGCTCCGTCAATGTCGTGCTGACCGACGAGGCCCAGGGACCGGACCGTGCGGCGGTGCCGATGATTCTGGCGACCGGCGCGGTCCACGGCCATCTCGTGAAACAGGACCTGCGGACCTTCACCTCGCTCCTCGTGCGCGCGGCGGCCTGCATGGATGTCCACAATCTCGCCGTCCTGATCGGCGTGGGCGCCACCACGGTCAATCCCTATCTCGCCGAATCGAGCATCGCCGGGCGGCATGAGCGCGGCCTCTTCGGCGATCGGTCCCTGGCCGACTGTGTCGCGTTCTACAAGGAAGCGATGAATCAGGGGCTCCTGAAGATCATGTCCAAGATGGGCATCGCCGTGATCAGCTCCTATCGCGGCGGCTACAATTTCGAGGCCGTGGGCCTGTCGCGCACCCTGGTCGCCGAGTTCTTTCCCGGCATGCCGTCCCGGGTTTCCGGTGTCGGCCTCTCGGGCATCCAGCTCAAGGTGCGCGAACAGCATGCCCTGGCCTGGGCCGAGGGCGCGGTGCCCCTGCCCATCGGCGGCTTCTATCGCTATCGCCGGGGCGGCGAGACCCATGCCTTCGAGGGCGATCTGATTCACACCCTGCAGGCCGCCTGCGCCACCGATTCCTTCGCTGGTTTCAAGAAATATTCGGCCGCCCTGCGCAAACAACCGCCGACCCAGCTGCGCGATTTGCTGGAATTCTCCCCGGATGCTAAACCGATCGGGATCGACGCGGTCGAATCGATCACCGCGATCCGGAAGCGCTTCGTCACCCCGGGCATGTCCCTGGGCGCCCTGGGGCCGGAGGCGCACGAGACTCTGACCATCGCCATGAACCGCATCGGCGCCAAATCGAATTCGGGCGAGGGCGGCGAGGGCCCCGAACGCTATCGGCCGCGCCCGAATGGCGACAATGCCAATTCGCCGATCAAGCAGATCGCCTCGGGCCGTTTCGGCGTGACCGCCGAATATCTCAACAATTGCCGCGAGATCGAGATCAAGGTTGCCCAGGGCGCGAAGCCTGGTGAGGGTGGCCAGCTGCCCGGCTTCAAGGTGACGGCCGAGATCGCCCGCCTGCGCCATGCGACCGAGGGGGTGATGCTGATTTCGCCGCCGCCCCATCACGACATCTATTCGATCGAGGATCTGGCCCAGCTCATCTACGACCTCAAGCAGACCAACCCGGATGCCGAGGTCTGCGTGAAGCTGGTCGCGCGCTCGGGCATCGGCACGATCGCGGCCGGCGTCGCCAAGGCCAAGGCCGACGTCATTCTGGTCTCCGGCCATACCGGCGGCACCGGGGCCAGCCCGCTGTCCAGCATCAAGCATGCCGGCGTGCCCTGGGAAATGGGCCTCTCCGAGGTCCATCAGGTGCTCACCCTCAACCGGCTGCGCCACCGGGTCCGGCTGCGCGTCGACGGCGGCATCAAGACCGGCCGCGATATCGTCATCGCCGCCCTGATGGGGGCCGAGGAATTCGGCGTCGGCACGGCCGCCCTGGTCGCCATGGGCTGTCTGCTGGTACGTCAGTGCCATTCCAACACCTGCCCGGTCGGCATCTGCACCCAGGATCCGGCCTTGCGCGAGATGTTCGGCGGCAGCCCCGAGAAGGTCGTCAATCTGTTCAGCTTCCTCGCCGAGGAGGTACGCGAGATCCTCGCCGGTCTGGGCGCGTCCTCGATCAACGAGGTGATCGGCCGCACCGATCTGCTGTTCCAGGTCAGCCGCGGCAGCGCCCATCTCGACGACCTCGACCTCAATTCCCTGTTGGCCCAGGCCGATGCGGGTGAGGAGGCGCGTTATTGCACGAGGGTCGGGCGCAACGAGGTCGCCGATACTCTCGACGCCAAGATGATCGAGGATGCACGCTCGGCGCTCGACGACGGCGAGAAGATGCAACTCACCTACAGCGTGCGGAATACGCATCGGGCGGTGGGCACGCGCCTTTCCTCGATGATCGTCCGGCGCTTCGGCCAGGCCAGCCTGCCGGAGGATCAGATCACCGTCCGCCTGCGCGGCTCGGCCGGCCAGTCGCTCGGCGCCTTCGCCGTGCGCGGCCTGACGCTCGAGGTCTTCGGCGACGCCAACGACTATGTCGGCAAGGGCCTGTCGGGCGGAATCGTCGTGATCCGCCCGGTGACCTCCAGCCTGTTGCCGACCAACGAGAACACGATCATCGGCAACACCGTGCTCTACGGCGCCACGGCCGGCCGCCTGTTCGCCGCCGGCCAGGCGGGCGAGCGATTCGCCGTGCGCAATTCGGGTGTCGATGCGGTGGTCGAGGGCTGCGGCGCCAACGGCTGCGAATACATGACCGGCGGCACGGTCGTCGTGCTGGGCTCCGTCGGTGACAATTTCGCGGCCGGCATGACCGGCGGCATGGCCTTCGTCTACGACGCCGACGGCCGGCTCGAGGAGCATCTCAACGACGAGACCGTCTTCGCCCAGCCGATCCGCAGTGCCCATTGGGAAGGTGTCTGCCGCTCCCTGGTCGAGGAGCATCTGAGGCGCACCCAGTCCGCCTGGGCGCGCAACCTGCTCGCCCATTGGGATCGCGAACTCCCGCGCTTCCGCCAGGTCGTGCCGCGCGAGATGGTGGCGCGCCTGTCCCGGGCGTTGGACGATCAGCCCGTCGCCGTGGCGGGCGAATAGCCCAGGGCGCGGATGGCCCCCCTTCGCTACGCGCCGAGAAGCAGTATGTAATCGAAGAGGTTAGTAGAAGGCGGGCGACAGGAACTCGTAAGTGCTGGCCGCTCAGCATTTGTAGCACCAGATGCGGATGACGCCGCCGAACAGGTCGACGCAGCGGTTGTCGAGGTGCAGGGAACAGCCGTTTTCGTTGGCCGGACATTCGTAATAGTCCGGCGATGTCACCGATTCGACGGAATAGTTGAGGGGCGGGGTTTGGGATTGGGTGCGTTCGATCTCGCGCAGACAGATCCGGTAGAACGCGTTATGGCCGAAATTCCGGGTCAGGGTGACCGCGCCGTCGTTGACCTCACCAATGGGCACCATCTTTGGCGTCCTCGGCGGTCCCGACCCCCGGGGCCAGGCCCAGGGTGCGTATCACGGCAATAATTGCGATAGTGGCGCGCATCGCCTGTCCCCCTTGCGGATCGCGCCGCCCGCATCCCGGACGACGGCGATGAGCATAGTCCAAGGGCGGCCGGGGCAAAATCTCGACCCGCCGCTCGTCAAACCCGTTTCGCTGCCATCGCCCACACGGCTACACTAGGGATCACATGCGCACCCTCTATCACCTCTGGCTCTCGCCCTATTCGCGCAAGGTCCGACTCGCGCTCCAGGAAAAGGGTCTGGAATTCACGCTCAAGGTCGAAAAGGTCTGGGAGCGGCGCGTCGAATTTCTGGCCTTCAACCCGGCCGGGCAGGTTCCGGTCCTGCTCGAGGAAGACGGCACCGTGATCGCCGATTCCACGGCGATCTGCGAATATCTGGAAGAAATCAGCCCTGCCGTGCCGCTGATCGGCGGCAGCCTGGCGGAACGCGCCGAGGTGCGTCGCATCGCCCAATGGTTCGACCTCAAGTTCGGGCGCGAGGTCTCGACCCTGCTGACCAACGAGAAACTGCTCCGCCGCTTCCTCGGTCGGGGCGAGCCGGATGCCGCCTCGATCCGGGCCGGGCTGCAGAACATCCATTACCATCTGGACTATATCGGCTGGCTTGCCGAGAGGCGGAACTGGCTGGCTGGCGACGATTTCTCCCTCGCCGATATCGCCGCCGGCGCCCATCTGTCCTGCGTCGATTATCTGGGCGACGTGCCCTGGCAGGACCATGAAGGGGCGAAGGAATGGTATCAACGCATCAAGTCGCGGCCGAGCTTCCGGCCCCTGCTGGCCGACCATATTCCCGGCGCCCCGCCGCCCAAGCATTACGCCGATCTGGATTTCTGAGATCGCCCTGCGGCGGGGCCGCCACTCGCCGCTCTTGACCGCCACCCCCGGATCGACCCTCAGGCCCAGCCGTGCCATGGCGCGGCGGGCGCTTGCCGCGGCCGCGCTCTCCGGCGCGATTTCGATCAGGCGGCGCCAGTCGCCGGCCCCGCCAGCCGGGTCGCCGGCCGCGACGCGCAATTCGCCCCGATCGTAGAGCGCGTCCGGATGATCGGGCTCGAGGGCGAGGGCGCGGTCCAGATCGTCCTGTGCCAGATCCGGGCTGGCCAGGGCCCGATAGGTCGCGGCCCGGAAGATCACCGCCTCGACATTGCCGGGCGCGATATCCAGCGCGCGATAGAGATCGTCGAGGGCGGCCCAGTGATCGCCTCGGAATCCCTGGGCGATGCTGCGGTCGATCAGCAGGCCGGCATCGTCGGGCGCGAGGGCCAGGGCGGCGCTCTGGGTTCGGATCGCCGCACCCGGTGCGCCTGCGATCAGCCAGAGCTGCCCGGCCCGGCGCAGCAGGCGGATGCGGTGCAAGTCTCCCGAGGAGCAGCCGGACGCCAAAACATCGGCCCGGGCTTCCAATTGGGCGGCAGCCTCGCCCGGCGACACGGGATCGGCCGCGGCGGGGGGCTCCGCCGCGAGCAAAAAAAGCGAAGCGGTCGATGCCGCCAAAGGAACCGGACGCATCCCGCGATATCCCCGCATTGCTGCGATATTGCCGAACAGGATGGCCCAACTGTTAATCGATTTCAAAAATCTACTTTAAGGACCTGAAACAGAACGATTCTTCGGCATGGCTGGCGATTCTCGCGTCACTCCTCCGCGGGCGCCGAGAGCCGCTTCCTATTTTCCTTCGCCACCACGGCAGCGCCCGAGTCGGGTGCGATGTCCAGGATGCGCTGCCAATCGTCGATTGCGCTTTCCTGCTCGCCCAGCCGCCAGAGAGTCAGGCTGCGTTCGAGCCGGGCGTCGGGATCCATGGGGTCCAGGGCGACCGCCCGTTCCGCGTCCTGGCGCGCCAGATCGAGGCTGTCGAGATAGCGATAGGCGGTGGCGCGCAGCACCAGGGCGTCGATCCGCTCGGGCGCGGTCACGAGCGCCGCGTTCAGGTCGTCGATGGCGTTCCAATAATCGGCGGCGCTGGCCCGCGCGATGGCGCGGCTGATCAGCAATTCGACATTGCCCGGGCGCAGCGCCAGGGCCGCCGTCAGATTGCTCTCCGCGCGGTCGGTCTGGCCGGCCAGCAGCCAGGCCTGGGCCGCTTGTTCCCGGGCCGCGGCCTGCCGTTCGACCGGCGCATCGGCCAGCAGATCGACCAGGGTCTGCAGGCGGATCGCCGCTTCCTTGTAGCGGAGCAGGCCCAGCAGGGCGAAGGCGGCGCAATGGCGGGCCGGGTTGCCACCCCCCAGGGTGACCCATTCCTCGGCCATCTTGCGCGCCGATTCCGGGTCCTCCTGGGCCAGGTTCAGGCAGCTCGTATAAGTATTCCCCGCGCCGCTCTGAATCTGGGCGCGGGCGATCTCCGGCCCGCCGAGCGTCAGGGCCAGCGACAGGAAAAGGACGGCGGTAAGGGGGCGGCTGATCGTCATGGCCGATGGCGCGGTCCGGGTTCGGGGCAATGGAAAAGCGGCGACGCCCGGGCCGGCGCTTGTCGCCCGGCGCGGGCGACCGTTAAAGTCGCGGCTCGCCCCGAGGAATGCAAGCCGGACGAGAACGCTCTCGGTCGCCCTGCCCCAGCCCCTTTCTTGCCAAGGTGCGCCCAGTGACTTCCGATGATCGCCCTGCTCGCCGTCTCTTCTGTTTAGGGTTGGGCTATTCCGCCTCGGCCTTGGCCGATGTGCTGCTGGCCGAAGGTTGGACCGTCGCCGGCACGGCCCGGACCGAGGAGGCCTGCGCCGCCCTGCGCGCCCGCGGCATCGAGGCCCATCGCTATGCGCCCGACCATCCGCTCGTCGATGCCGCAGCCGCGCTGGTCGGGGCGACGCATCTGCTGAGTTCGGTGCCGCCCGATGCCGCCGGCGATCCGGTGCTGCGCGATTGCGGCGCGGCGATCGCGGCGCGATCCGACCTGGCCTGGGTCGGCTATCTCTCGACGACCGGGGTCTATGGCGATAGCGGCGGCGGCTGGGTCGACGAGGATTCGGCGCGCGTTCCCAGCGGCGAAAGGGGCGCCCGGCGGGTCGCGGCGGAGGATGCCTGGCTCGCCCTGTGGCGCGATCATGGCCTGCCGGTCCATCTGTTCCGCCTGGCCGGCATCTACGGTCCCGGCCGCAACGCCCTGCGCAGCGTGCTCGCCGGTCGGGCCCGCCGCCTGGTCAAGCCCGGGCAGGTCTTCTCGCGTATCCATCTGGCCGATATCGTCGCCACCCTGCGCGCCTCGATCGCCCGTCCGGCGCCCGGCCGGGCCTATAATCTCTGCGATGACGAGGCCGCCCCGCCCCAGGACGTCATCGCGTACGCCTGTAAGCTTCTGGGCGTGGAGCCGCTCCCGGAAGTGCCCTTTGACGGTGCCGAACTCAGCCCCATGGCGCGCAGCTTCTATGCCGACAACAAGCGCGTCCGCAACGACCGCATTAAGACCGAGCTGGGGGTCGCCCTGGCCTATCCGGACTATCGCGAGGGCCTTGAGGCCCTGCTCAACAAGGAAAGGAGTGCAGCATGACCGCCGCCCTCAAACCGCCCGCGATCGATCCGGCCACGGTGCCGGCCAAGACCGGCTCGACCTATCCCGAACCCTTCGCCGGCCGTTGCGCAGCACGCGCCAAGCGCGCCGTGGGCGATGCTCTCGGCCTGCGCAATTTCGGCGTCAATCTGGTTGAGGTGCCGCCTGGTGTCGAATCCTCCATGCGCCATTGGCACGACCGCCAGGACGAATTCGTGTACGTGCTGGAGGGGGAATTGGTCCTGGTCACCGATGCCGGCGAACAGACCCTCGGCCCCGGCATGGCGGCGGGCTTCCCCGCCGGCAACGGCAACGGCCATCAGCTCGCCAATCGCTCCGACGCCCCGGCCGTCTACCTGGAAGTAGGCGACCGCATGCCCGGCGACGGGGTCGTCTATTCGGATATCGACATGCTTCTGCCCCATCGGACCGACGGTCCCCGCACCTTCATCCGCAAGGACGGCTCGCCCTACTGACCGGTTTCCGGTCCGCTCGACGGCCGCCCCGGCTGGAGGGCATGGCGCGATTAGTCAATCGGATCGGCGGCGGGGCCTTGATCGGCGCCGGTCTGATGACCGCTCTGATTCGGCGCGGCGCCTAACTCGCTTCCGCTTCCTCGGCGCGCAGTTCCGCCGTCACCGAATCCAGGGTCCGGCCCAGCCGGGCCAGGTCCTGTGGCCGGCTCAGCCGGTGATTGCCATCCTTGATCAGGGTGACGGCGACATTGGCGCCGTCGATCCGCTCGCAGATCTCCAGCGCCGTGCGCCAGACCACGTCGGGATCCTCCATGCCCTGCAGCAGGCGGACCGGCCCGGCGAAGGGGAAGGGCGCGGTCATGACCATCTGATTGGGGCCGTCCTCGAACAGGGCGCGGCCCAGCGGCAGGCCCTCCTCGGAATAGTCCGAGGGCGCACGCCAGACGCCGTCGCGCATGATCGCCTCGCGGGCCTCCTCGGGCAGCCGGTCCCACATGCGCGATGTGAAATCCGGGGCGGCGGCGATACCGACCAGGGCCGCGACCCGCTCCGGCAGGGCGCGGGCCGCCAGCATCATGATCCAGCCCCCCATGCTGGAGCCGACCAGGATCTGCGGTCCCTCGGTCAGGGCCTCGATGGCAGCGATGGCGTCGCTGGCCCAGAGACCGATCGACCCCTCCTCGAAGGCGCTGCTCGATTGGCCGTGGCCGCGATAGTCGAAGCGCAGGAAGGCCTGGCCCTGGCGCCGGCAATGGGTTTCCAGCGCCATCGCCTTGGTGCCCGTCATATCCGAGGCGAAGCCGCCCAGGAAGACGACGCCCGGCCCTTTGCCGGCCAGGCGGTGGTAAGCGATTGAGGCACCATCCGCGCGTGTTAGTATCTCGAGCTTATCGTTCATGGTCGGGTTGAATGACTCCTGAAACTGGAATTGCCGACGATGCCCAGTCTAGCACCGCGGCGGGCGCTGACGAACGCGGTCGCCGGCCCTTTGGGCCGACCGTTCTGCAGGTCGTCCCCGCCCTCGAACAGGGCGGGTTGGAGCGTGGTACGGTCGAGATCGCGGCGGCCGTGATCGCGGCCGGCGGCACGGCGCTGGTCGCTTCCTCGGGCGGCCGCATGGTGCACGGTCTGACGCGCATGGGCGCGCGCCATATCGAACTGCCGGTCCACCGCAAATCGCCCATCGCCATCCGCCGCAACGCCGACTGCTTGGCCGATCTGATCCGCGAGGCCGGGGTCGATATCATCCATGCCCGAAGCCGCGC
This sequence comes from Alphaproteobacteria bacterium, assembly GCA_963583595.1. Classification (GTDB taxonomy): domain Bacteria; phylum Pseudomonadota; class Alphaproteobacteria; order CADEGL01; family CADEGL01; genus JABIRQ01. Next base: position 57,752 of record CAUZWC010000001.1, read on the forward strand.
GCCGGCCTGGGCTGCCTCGATGGCGGCCGAGCGCACGGGGTGTCGCTTCGTCACGACGGTCCACGGCCCCTATTCCGCCGGCGGCCTTAAGAAACGATACAACGCGGTGATGACGCGCGGCGCGCGGGTGATCGCGATCTCGGAATTCATCGCCGACTATCTCCAATCGAATTATGGGGTCGGCCGGCCGCCGATACAGGTGATCCACCGCGGCGTGGATATCGAGGTCTTCGATCCCGAGAAGGTGCCGGCGGCGCGCATGATCCAACTCGCCGAGAACTGGCGTCTGCCCGATGACGAGCCGGTCATCCTGATGCCCGGCCGTCTGACCCGCTGGAAGGGCCAGACCGTGCTGATCGAGGCGATCGCGCGGCTGGGGCGGCGCGATCTGCGCTGTGTCCTCGTCGGCTCCGACCAGGGGCGCACGGCCTATCGGCGCGAGTTGGAGCGGTTGGCCCGCCAGCACGGTGTGGAGGGTATTGTTCAATTCGTCGAGGATTGTCGCGACATGCCTGCCGCATACATGTTGGCCGATGTCGTGGTCAACGCCTCGACGGATCCCGAGGGCTTCGGGCGGGTGGTGATCGAGGCCCAGGCCATGGGACGGCCGGTGATCGGCACCAATCACGGCGGCGCGCGAGAAACCATCGAGCCGGGCCAGACCGGCTGGTTGGTGCCGCCCGGCGATCCGGCCGCTCTGGCCGATGCCCTGGCCGACGCCCTGGCCCTGACCGCCACGGCGCGCTCCTTCATGGCCTGGAAGCAGACCGACATGATCCGGTCTCATTTCACCGTCCAGCGCATGTGCGAGGAGACCCTGGCCCTCTATGACGAGGTGCTGAGCCTGCCCGCCGCCCGGGTGGCATGACGGAGGACATGACAGCGGGCGCCGGGGTGGGCCGGACGGACAAGGCGCCCGCGGCCGGCCGTATCCTCGTCGTCAAGCTCGGCGCGCTGGGCGATTTCATCCAGGCCTTCGGCCCCGCCGCTTCCATCCGCAACCACCACCCGGCCGCCGAAATCACCCTTCTGACCACCGCGCCCTTCGCCGATCTGGGCCGCGCCGCGCCCTGGTTCGACCGGGTTTGGATCGACGAGCGGCCGTCCTGGCGCCGGCCCGGCGCCTGGCTCGCCCTGCGCCGCCGCCTGCGCGGCGCGGGCTTCTCGCGGGTCTACGACCTGCAGACCTCGGACCGTAGCGCCTTCTATTTTTGCCTGCTCGGCCCGGGCCGACGGCCGGAATGGTCGGGCATCGCACCCGGCTGCTCGCATCCCCATGCTAATCCCGCGCGGGATTCCATGCACACGATAGTCCGCCAGGCCGAGCAGCTCGCCATGGCCGGGATCGCCGGAATCCCGCCGCCCGATCTCGGCTGGCTCGATGCCGATATCGCCGAATTCGCGCTCGGCGCCGCGCCCTTCGTCCTGCTCGTGCCCGGCGGCGCGGCCCATCGCCCGGACAAGCGCTGGCCGGCCGAAAGCTATGGCGCCCTGGCCGCCATTCTGGCGGGGCGCGGCTTGCGCGCGGTGGTTCTGGGCACGGCTGCCGAACGGTCGCTGGCCCAGGCGATCGGCTGGGCCGCGCCGGATGTCCTGGACCTGACCGGGCGCACCGGCCTGGCCCAGATCGCCGCCCTCGGCCGTCTCGCCGCCGGCGCGGTCGGCAACGACACCGGCCCCATGCATCTTCTCGCCGCGGTCGGCTGTCCGCTCACGGCGCTCTTTTCTGATGCCTCGGACCCCGCGCTCTGCGCGCCGGGCGGGCCGGTGCCGGAAGCCATCGCCGTCTTGCGCGAGGCGCCGCTCTCCGGGCTCGATTCGGCGACGGTGGCGGCGGCCCTTCGCCTGCGCTAACCATGACCCGGCGCATTCGGGTCCGGCGTGCTTTCCGGCGCTTCCTTGACAGGGGCCACCATGACCGTAGATTCCGCGCCGCACACTGCAACAGAAAGACGGGACGATGACGAACGCTGAACCGGAGGACGCCCAGGATGTCCGGATCACGCTGCCCGATGGCAGCGCGCGCGGCTATGCGCGGCCGGTGACCGGCGCCACCGTGGCCGCGTCCATCGGCCCGGGCCTGGCCAAGGCCGCCCTGGCCATCGTGGTCGATGGCGAGCTGCGCGACCTCAACCGCGAGATCGAGGGCGATGCCGCGATCAGCATCGTCACGGCCAAGGATTCCGAAGGCCTCGAACTGCTGCGCCATGACGCGGCCCATGTTCTGGCCGAGGCGGTGAAGGAGCTGGAGCCCGAGACCCAGGTCACGATCGGCCCGGTGATCGAGAACGGCTTCTTCTACGACTTCGCTCGGGCCGAGCCCTTCACGCCGGACGATCTGGAGCGGATCGAGGCGCGGATGCGCGAGATCGTCGCGCGCGACGAGGCGATCGTGCGCGAGGTCTGGGACCGCGACGAGGCGATCGCCTATTTCGAATCGATCGGCGAGGCCTACAAGGCAGAGATCATTGCCGACCTGCCGGAAGACGAGGTCATCACGGTCTATCGCCAGGGCGAATTTCTCGACCTCTGCCGCGGCCCCCATCTGCCCTCGACGGGCAAGCTGGGCACGGCTTTCAAGCTGCTCAAGATCGCCGGGGCCTATTGGCGCGGCGATTCGCGCAATCCCATGCTGCAGCGGGTCTACGGCACCTGCTGGTCGGACGCCAAGGCGCTCGAGGCCTATCTTCATCGTCTGGAAGAGGCGGAGAAGCGCGATCATCGGCGCCTGGGGCGCGAGATGGGCCTCTACCATTTCCAGGAGGAGGCCGCCGGCTCGATCTTCTGGCACGACAAGGGTTGGACGCTCTACCGCACGATCGAGAACTATATGCGCGGCCGTCTCCAGGCGGCCGGCTATTCCGAGGTCAAGACGCCCCAGCTCGTCGACCGCGTGCTGTGGGAAGAATCGGGCCATTGGGAGAAGTTCCGCGAGCATATGTTCACGACGGCGACGGACGAGGACCGCATCCTCGCCCTCAAGCCGATGAACTGCCCCTGCCATGTCCAGATCTTCAAGCAGGGCATCAAGAGCTACCGCGACCTGCCGCACCGCATGGCCGAGTTCGGCTCCTGCCATCGCAACGAGCCCTCGGGGGCGCTGCACGGGCTGATGCGCGTGCGCGCCTTCGTTCAGGACGATGCCCATATCTTCTGCACCGAGGACCAGGTCGAAGACGAGACGAAAATCTTCTGCGATCTCCTCGCCAGCATCTACAAGGATCTCGGCTTCGAGGACTTCATCATCAAATTCGCCGATCGGCCGCCGGTGCGCGCCGGTACGGATGAGACCTGGGACAAGGCCGAGGCCTCTCTGCGCGACGCTCTCGAATCCACGGGCCGGCCTTATGTGATGAATCCGGGCGAGGGTGCCTTCTACGGGCCCAAG
>CAUZWC010000002.1:0-35875 GCA_963583595.1 Alphaproteobacteria bacterium
CTGTAATTGGTGATGACGCTCTTGTAGACGGTCGCATTGGGAATCTGCACCTGATTTCCCTCGACCGTCAGGAGCACCGTGGTTCTTGTGTTGAGATTGCGCACGATGCCCTGGAAGGCGCCGATCTCGATGAAATCGCCCGAATTGAAGGGGTTGCGGATGCTGAGAAGGAGGCTGGTCAAGAAGTTCTCGGCAATGTCGCGGAAGACGAAGCCGATGGCGAGGCCGATCAGACCGGTGCCGCCCAGAACGGTGACGGCCAGTCGGGTCAGCCCGGCGAATTGCAGTACCAGGTAAAGACCGAGCAGGAGAACCGGAATGCCGATGGCGCGGGCCAGGACCTTCAGCAGCAGCGGCGTTTCGATCCAGCGGGCGAGCAGGACCCGGGCCAGACGGGTGACCAGCCGCGCGGCCAGCCAGCAGGGGATCAGGACGATCGACGCCAGCAGGAGCAGGGGCAGGACGCGCTGGCCCTGCTGAACCAGCCCGCGCGCCTCGGCCCAGGCCGGCGTCAAATCCCAGTCGACGCGTGCCTGAACCTCGATCCGGTTGACCACGGCGACCACGTCCTGGATCGTGCGCGCGACCTGACCGGCCCATTCCCGATGCGCCTCCGTCTCCGCAATCCCGTCGATGAAGACGATGCCCTCGGGCACCTCGACCCGGGGCGCGCGGATGCGCTCGCTGGCGACCAGAATGCGGGTCAGGCGGGCGGCGATGGCCTTGTCTCCCGTCTCCGGGCGGACCTGGACCGGCGGATTAGGGCTGGACGGGTTCCTCGCCGACTATCTGGGCGGTGGCCTCCGCCGGTGCGAAAACGAGCCATAGACAGGCTGCTGCCAGGGCGAACAGGGCGCCGCGGAGGCGCCGTCCGATAGTCCTCGAATTAGTCACGACCATATCACGCTCACCATAGGGGAGAGTGGCCCCAAGCCTAGCGGGCCAGGGGCTCGGAGGTAAGGTCCGGGGCCGACGGGCCTTCGGTGCGCGCGGCCACGGCTTCGCGGCGCGCGATATAGGCGGTCGAGGCGACGATGACGGCGGAGCCGGCCCAGGTCCAGGCATCGACTCCTTCGGCGAAGACGAACCAGCCGATGGCCGCCGCGAAGGGCATCTTGGCGAAGTCGAAGGGTAGGACGGCGGAGGCGTCGGCCGCCCGGAAGGCGCGGGTCAGGCAGATATGGGCGAAGGTCCCGATCGCAGCCATGGCGATGACCCAGCCCAGCGCCTCCCAGCTCGGCGTGGTCCAGACGAAGAGGGCAGGCACGAAGGAGAAGGGCGTAAGCAGGAGGGCCTGCATGGCCACGATCACAGAGACCTTCTCCAGGGCGGAAAGCTTCTTCAGGGCGATGTGCTGGCAGCCCCAGCCGACCGAGGAGAGCAGCATCATCGCCGTCGCGGCGGTGACCGCCTCGAAACCCGGGCGCACCACGATCAGGACGCCGCAGAAGCCGACCAAGGTGGCGGCCCAGCGCCGGGCGCGCACCGCCTCGCCCAGGACCAGGGCGGCGAAGACGGTGGCCCAGAGCGGCGAGGTGAAGTTGAGCGCGATGGCGTCGGCCAAGGGCATCAGCGGGATGCCGTAATACCAGAGCAGCATCGCGGCGAAGCTAAACAGGGCGCGCAGGACGAAGAGGCGAAGGTTCCGGGTCGCGCGAAATTCGGGCAAGGCGCGCCAGATCCAGGGCGCCATGAACAGGACGGCGAAGATATTGCGCAGGAAGGCGATCTGGAAAGGATGCAGTTCTTCCGCAAGGGGGCGGATCAAACTCAACATCACTGTGAAACTGAGGGCGGCGCCCATCATCCAGACGCCGCCGCGCAGGGTTGCCGGAAGGGCGTTCATGCCAGGGCCGGGAGGGCGCCGGTCAGGAGGCCGGTCCGGTTGCGACGCTGCCCTTGGTGCGCCCGATTTCCGCCGCGGCAAGGCGGGCAATTTGGGCCTCGCGGCGCGCGATATAGCCGGTCGAGGCGACGATCACGGTGGCCCCGACCCAGGTCCAGACATCCGTCGGTTCGCCGAAGACGAACCAGCCGATGAGCACGGCGATGGGCATCTTGGCGAAGTCGAAGGGCAGCACGATCGATGCATCGGCCGCCGCGAAAGCCCGGGTCAGGAAGATATGGCCCAGGGTGCCCAGGGTGCCCATTCCCGCCAGCCATATCAGGTTGTCGACCGTCGGCGTCGTCCAGAAGAAGAGCGAGGCGATGAAGGTCAACGGCAGCAGCATGATCGCATGCATGGCGACGATCACATTCACCGGCTCGGTGCGCGAGAGCATCTTGAGGACGATATGCTGGCTACCCCAGGCGGCCGAGGCGAGCAGCAGGATCAGGGCGGCGTCGCTAACTTCGACGAAGCCCGGGCGCAGCACGATCAGCACCCCGGCGAAGCCGAGAATCACCGCCGACCAGCGGCGCAGGCGTACGATCTCGTGCAGGATCAGCGCGGCGAAGACGGTGGCCCAGAGGGGGGCGGTGAAATTGATCGCGATGGCGTCCGAAAGCGGCATAAAGGGTACGCCGTAGAACCAGGCCAGGGTCGAGATGCCGCCGAACAGGGCGCGCATGCCGTAAAGTCCCTTATGCGGCACGGCGAGTCCGGTGGTCCGCAGGAAGCGAATCAGGGTTGGGGCCATCCAGATCATCGTGACGAGATAGCGGAAGAAGGCTATCTCGAACGGATGCAGGTCCTGGGCGACGAACCGAATGGTGCTCAGCATCGCGGTGAAGCAGGTGGCCGCCATGACCATCCAGATTGCGCCCTGGATGGGCGGGGACAGCCGGCGGAAGGATCGGCCGATCGAGCTCTGCCCGATCGGCGGCGGGCGCCTGATCCAACTGGTCCTCATGGCCGGTCCAGGCTGGCGGCAAGGGCGACATCGGGCCTGTCGGTGCGCAGGCGTGCCTCGCGCCGGGCGATGTAGAGCGTGCTGGCGACGATCAGGACCGCGCCGGCCACGGTCGCGATCTCGGGTACCTCGGCGAAGAGGATATAGCCCATGATCGCGGCGAAGATTAGCCGCGTGTAGTCGAAGGGCGCCACCGCCGTCGCTTCGCCCGCCTCCCAGGCATAGACGGCGAAGAGCTGGCCCATTGTGCCCAGAAGCGCAATGACGAAGAGCAGGGACAGATCGGTATCGCTTGGCATCTTCCAGACGAAGGCCGCGGGAATGGCGGAAAAAACCAGGCCGAGCGCGGCGAAGTAGAAGACCATGGTCGAGGCGCTGTCGGTCACCGAGAGTTTCTTGACCAGCACGCCGACCAGGGCGCTCAGGCAGGCGCTCGTCAACGCGACGAGGGAGGCCCATTCGAAGCCGGATCCGGGTTGCAGCACGACCAGCACGCCGCAGAAGCCGACGGCGGTCGCTGTCCAGCGCCGCCAGCGGATGCTCTCGCCCAGCAGCAGGACGGCGAAAACGATCATGAACAACGGCATGGTGAAGACCAGGGCCGTGACATCGGCAAGCGGCAGATAGGCCAAGGCGAAGAACATGCAGGACATCGAGACGATGCCCACGACCGAGCGGGCGACATGCATCCAGGGCCGCTTGGTCCGGATCATCGCGGGCCCCCGCCGGATGAAGACCGGCAGCAGGATGATCAGGGCGAAGAGACAGCGGAAGAAGACGATGACCAGGGTGTGAACGTCTTCGCCCAACTCCTTCACGATGGCACTTTGCAGGGTCATCACGAAGGCGGTCATGAGGATCCAGAGGGCGCCGCGCAGATTGCCCGGCAGGGCATCGAAGCGCCCGCGGACCGTTGCGCCGCTCATCGTCCGGCCGGGTGGCCGGGCTTAGAACGTGAAGGGGCCGGCGTGCCCTTGCCCAGGCTCGCCGGCCCTCTTCGCGATGGGTCCGTTTCGGTCACGTGTCCGGGGACGATCCGCTTACTCGGCGTAGTCGGAACCTTCCCGCTCCAACATCCGCTTCAGCGCCTCGAAATGGCGCGCGGAGTTGATCGTGAAGTTGCCGTATTGCTCGAAGGTCATCTTGATCACGTCCTCGGGGATGATGTGCAGCCCCTTGCCGCGCGATTCAGCGAGAATCTGGACCTCGCAGGCGCGCTCGAGGAAATACATGTAATCGAGCGACTCGGCGATCGTCGAAGTGGCGGTGATCGCGCCGTGATTGGCCAGGAACATCACCGATTTATCGCCGAAGACCTCGGCCATCCGGCGGCCCTCGGAGGCGTCATCGGCCAGGCCGTGGAAATCGTCGTCATAGGCGACGTCGTTCCAGAACCGGACGGAGTTCTGGTGGCACATCTCCAGGCGCCCCTCTTTCGAGCAGGCAAGGGCCGTCGAATAGGGCATGTGGGTGTGGAAGACGACATTGCCCCGCGGATGGGCCTGATGGATCGGCAGGTGGATACAGATGGCGGAGACCGGCGGCGGCAGATCGCCTTCGATCACCGTGCCATCGGCCTCGCAGATCAGGATATCGCTGGCCCGTACCTCGGACCAATGCAGGCCCTTGGGGTTGACGAAGAACTGGTTCTCCTGGCCCGGCACCTTGACGGTGAAATGGTTGTCTATGCCTTCGGTCATGCCGAGCATCGCGGAAATCTGAATGCCCGCGGCGAGGTCGACCCGCGTGCGCCAGACTTCGTCATCGTTGGGTTTCAGCTTTTCGACGGCTGCCATTGTTTCTCTCCCTTAAGATACCAGCGGTCCAACCGGTCCGTTTCGCCCCGCCGCCTTGCGGTGGTCCCAATCTCACGCATACGCAATCTTAGCGACCGGCTGCCCGTTTTCGCAATTGGCCAAACGGCGGTGCGCCGGAACTGCGATCTGTAACTTCGGCTATAGCCCTCGCCTATAACATTGTCCTGACGACGGCGCCGTCCACCGAGATGGCCTGGGCGGTCATATAGGCGGCCTGGCGCGAGCAGAGGAAGGCGCACACCGCGCCGAATTCCTCGATCGTGCCCAGGCGCTTGGCCGGCACGGTCTCGGCGAATTTGGCGACGCCCTCGGCATCGCTCAGGCTTTCGTCGTTCACCATGTATTTGGCGAATTTCTGCAGCAGGTCCGTGTCGAAGGGGCCGGGCAGCAGGCTGTTCACGGTGACGCCCTTGTCTGCGATCTCGCGCGCCAGGGTGCCGAAGGCACCCAGCAGGCCGGCCTTGAGGCTGTTGCCCAGGGGCGTGTTGGTGCTCGGCTCCTTGGCCGACATGGAACTGATATTGATGATCCGGCCCCAGCCGCGCTCCACCATGGGCGGCGCGGCGCGATAGGCCATGTCGATGGCCGAGACGAAGGTCTGTTCGAAGGCGTCTCGCCAATCCTCGTTGCTGCGTTCCACGAAGGGGCCGGCCTTGGGGCCGTAGGCGTTGGTGACGAGGATCGAGATCTCGCCCAGATGGTCCTGGGCTTCGTCCCACAGGCGCGCGCGATCCTCGGGCTTGGACACATTGGCCTGGACAAAAATGGTGTCGCCGCCGATCGCCTGGGCGGCCTTCCTGCCGTTGTCCTCGGACAGACCGTTGAGGACGACCCGCACGCCCTCCTGGGCCAGCGCCCTGGCGCAGCCGAAGCCGAGGCCCCGCGAACTGGCGAGGACGAGGGCGCCTTCGCCCTTGATGCCGAGATCCATTGTTTTCCTCCTCCCGCGTCCTAATACAGCGACGTGACGTGGCCGCCATCCATCACGATGCTCTGAGCCGTGATGTAGCCGGCTTTGCGCGAACACAGATAGGCGCAGAGCGAGCCGAATTCGTCGATCGTGCCCAGCCGCTTCATGGGGCCGTGCTGGGCGTATTGTTGGACGGCCTCTTCCTCCGAAAGATCGGGGCGTTGGATGAGGTCGCGCGACACCCGGCGCAGCAGGGCCGTGTCGAAGGGGCCGGGTAGGATATGGTTGACCGTCACCCCCTGGTCCGCGATCTCGCGCGCGAGGGTCGAAAAAGCCCCGATCACGGCCGTCTTGAGGCCATTGGCGAGGGGCGCGTTGGGGGTCGTCTCCTTGACCGAGGTCGAACTGATATTGACGATCCGGCCCCATTCGGCGGCCACCATGTCGATGGCGGCGGCGCGCGCCATATCGACGGCCGAGAGCAGGGAGAGTTCGAAGGCCGCGCGCCAGTCGTCGAGCGACATGCCGAGGAAGGGTCCGGTCGGCGGCCCGCCGGCATTGGTCACCAGGATCGAAACCTTGCCGAGCTTTTCCTTGGCCTCCGCGTAGACGCGCGCCCGATCGTCTTCCGAGGCGACGTCGCCTTTCAGGAAGATCGCCTCGCCGCCGAGCGCGGCGACCGCTTTCGCGCCGGTTTCGGCATTGCGGCCGGTGATCGCGACCTTGACGCCTTCGCCGATCAGGGCGCGGGCGCAGCCGAAGCCGAGGCCTTGGCTGCCGGCGAGGATGAGGGCGCTTTCGCCCCTGATACCGAGTTCCATATCCTGCCTCGCTTCCTTTTCGTCGTTTCGGGCTTTCCGGCCGGCCTATTCGGCCGCCGCGCGCGCGCCGGGGTCTTCGAGGTCGCCCAATTCGCGTTCCATCGCGGGGATGACCTTCTCGCCCATCATTTCCATCGAGCGCATGACCTTGGCGATTTCCAAACCGCCGAACTGCATGACACAGCTTATATGCGCGGGCCGCAAGGTGCGAATCTCGTCGATCAGCTGGGCCGCGCATTTCTCGGGATCGCCGATGATCGCGCGTTCGGCGATCTCCTCGACGCTCGGCTCGCCCTCGACCGCGACGGAATCGATGACATGGCGGTCGAAATCCATATGGCCCTGCCGGAAGCCGTGGGCGATGCGGTAGGTGTAGCGGAGGTGTTCGGCCGCGGCGAGCGCCTCCTTCCGGTCCTCGGTGACATAGACGAAGCGCTGCACGGCGAGGTCGAGGCCGGCCGGATCGACCCCCGTCGCGGTCCAATGGGCCTCGATCTGGTGCCGCGTCTCCAGCACCTCGCTGGCCGGCTTCCACTGGGCCGAGACGAAGGGCGTCCAGCCGTTGCGCGCGATGCGCTGCTGGATGGTTTTGTCCCAGGTCATGCCCGCGATGGCGATGGGCGGATGGGGTTGCTGCACGGGCCGGACGCCGAAATGGGTCGGCGGGATAGTGTAGTGCTTGCCCTTGTATTCGAGCGGCCCGTCGCCGGCCCAGGCCCGTTCCACCAGATCCAGGAACTCGTACATCATGGGCCGCGAATCCGGCAGGCTGACGCCGAATCGGTCGCATTCATGCTGCTGATAGCCGGCGCCGAAGCCGAGCACGATACGCCCGTCGGAGAGCTGGTCGGCGACCGCGATGTCCTCGAGCAGGCGCATGGGCTCGTAGAGCGGGGCGACGATGACGGCGGTGCCCAGACGGATCTTCTTCGTCTGGGGCGCGGCCCAGACCGCGGCGGTCAGGGGCGAGGTGACGAGCGAATAGTTCGAGAAGTGATGCTCGGCGAACCAGGCGATATCGAAGCCCAGTTGCTCGGCCATCCGCACCTGCTCGATGCCCTCGGCCGCCGCCTTGCGAACGGGTTTCTTGCCGTCGCGCTGGGGCTGCAGGATGAAGATGCCGAATTTCATGCGATTGCCTTCGTTTCGATATCCCGCACCGTCAGATGCCGACGATGGCGTGGCCGCCGTTGGGGCCGATCGTCTGGCCGGTGATGAAGGCGCCCTCGTCCGAGCATAGGAAGGCGACCAGGGCGGCATTCTCTTCGAGTTTAGCGAAGCGGCCCAGCGGCGTGGTCTTGGAGCGCGCCGTGAAAGACTCCAGGCCCTCCTTCTCTATCGCCATCTGGCTCCATACGCCGCCCGGGGCGATGGCATTGACGGTGATGTTGTGGGGCGCGAACTCCTTGGCCCAGGACTTGGTCAGGCCGAGAAGGGCGCTCTTCATGGCGGTGTAAGTGGCACCGTAGTGGTGGCCGGTCATCGACCACATAGAGGAGACGTTCAGGATGCGGCCGTATTTCCGCGCCTTCATGCCCGGGACCACCGCCTTGGTCAGGAAGAAATGGCCGCGGACGTGGATCCCGAACAGGCGGTCGAAAAAATCCGGCTCCACCCCCTCGATGCCCGTGCGCTCGCCGCCGACGCCGGCGTTGTTCACCAGGATGTCGATGCGGCCCAGCTCGCTCTCCGCCCGCTTCGCATGCGCTGCCATGGCTTCGATATCGGCGACGTCCTCGACGAAGACCAGGGCCTTGCGGCCGATGGCGCGGACCTTTTCGCCCGTCTCCTCCGCCCAGTCCTTGTTGACGTCGTGGACGACGATGTCGGCGCCGCGATGGGCCATCAGCACCGCATGGGCCTGGCCCATGCCGCGGCCGGAGCCGGTGATGAAGGCGACCTTGCCGGCGAGTGAGGCGGCCGGGCGCCCTTCGATCGATTCGAACATGGTTTTAGATCCCCACGATGGACTGGCCACCATTCGGTCCGATCACCTGGCCGGTGATGAAGTCGGACTCGGGCGAGCAAAGGAAGACGACGGGATAGGACATTTCCTCGACCTCGGCATAGCGCCCCAAGGGCACTTTCTTGGAGGCCTCGCGGACATAATCCATGCCGCCTTTCTCAAGTACCATCTGGGTGATCACGCCGCCCGGTGTGACCGCGTTGACGGTGATGTTCCAGGGCGCGAACTCGAGCGCCCAGGACTTGGTCAGGCCTAGGATGGCGCCTTTGGCTGCGATATAGGTGGCGCCCGTCGGGTGGCCCGTCGAGGCCCACATCGAGGAGATGTTGACGATCTTGCCCCAGCCGCGCTCCTTCATGCCCGGAATGACGGCCTGGGTCGCGAAGAAGGTGCCCTTCACATGGACGTCGTACATGCGCTGGAAGAAGGCCTCGTCGACTCCTTCGATGCCGGTGCGCTCGCCGCCGATGCCGGCGTTGTTGACCAGGATGTCGATGCCGCCGAGTTCGGCCTCGGCCTCCTTCACGGCCTCGCGCATCGCCGCCACGTCGGAGACGTCGGCATAGGAGACGAAGGCGCACCGGCCCATGGCCCGTACGTCCTCCGCCGTCTTGTCCGCTTCCTCCTTCAGGACATCGTGGACCACGATATCCGCGCCGCGCCCGGCCATGATCAGGGCATGGGAACGGCCCATGCCCCGGCCCGAGCCGGTGATCAACGCAACCTTGCCGGCAAGATCACCCATCTTGTTCCAACCCCCACGCCATCGCATTGCCTATCGCAATGCGATGTAAGTTATCGACATTCAATACAAGAATTGAACATCGCCGGCCCGGGGCGAGTCAAGCGGGGCGAGGCGATATCCCGCGTTCGCCGATCGATGATGGCCCACTCCGGCTTCGGACGGCAGGTCCGAGCGCCTTTTGCGCTTTGTCAGCTCAATAAGCCGTTGATAGATTGGGCGCTTCGGGGGCGACCCATGGGGGCGGAAACAGCCAAAAGGGCCAGGAACATATCAGTCGAGGGGCGCCGAACGTCGGCATCGGCGGAAGGGAAAACTGCGACCGCGCAACCGGGGCCGGGCGAGCTGGTCTGGCGCGGGCGGCTGCGCGCGTTGGTCGAGTCCGGGCGGTTTCAATATGCAATCATCGGGGTCATCGTCGCCAATTCGATCGTGATCGGGCTGCAGACTTCGCCCTCGATCCTGGCCAGTTACGGCGGCCTGCTCGACATTTTGGACAAGATCGCGCTCGGCATTTTTATCGTCGAGATCGGCCTCAAGATCGCGACCTACCGCATCGGTTATTTCCGGAGCGGCTGGAACCTGTTCGACTTCACGATCGTGGCGGTCGCTCTCGTGCCGGGCGGCCAGGGCCTGACTGTGCTGCGGACGATGCGAATCCTGCGGGTGCTGCGCCTGCTTTCGGCCATTCCCACCATGCGTCTGGTCGTCCAGGGACTGTTCGCGGCGATCCCATCCATGGGCTCGGTCCTGGCCCTGCTCGGCCTCGTCTTCTACATCTTTGCGGTGATGGCCACGAAACTGTTCGGTGCCCAGTTCCCTGAGTGGTTCGCCAATATCGGCGCGTCGTCCTACACCCTGTTCCAGATCATGACTCTGGAATCCTGGTCGATGGGGATCGTCCGGCCTGTCATGGAAGTCTTTCCCCACGCTTGGCTGTTCTTCGTGCCCTTCATCCTGCTCACCAGCTTCGCGGTGCTGAACCTGTTCATCGCGATCATCGTCAACTCGATGAACGAGGTCAGCGAGGAGGGCATGGAGAGGGAATTGGATGCGCTGAGCGCGCTGCGGCTGGAAGTGAGGATGCTGCGCGAGGAACTCGCGGCGGAGAACGGTCGCCCGAAGCCCGGGGCGGCTGAATAGACGCTTAGCCGGACGCCCCTGTTGAGGCCTGAAACAGGCGCTTCGTCCTGCCGATGAATCGGCAGGACGGGCGCCGCGGAGGGTTAGGCGTTTTCGAAGCCCTCGTCGTCTGGGTGGCCGTATTCGCAGAACACGCCGCCGACGAATTCCACGCCGGGGGCGAGGGGGTCGCCCGGCTCGGTCCGGGCCTCGACCGCCTCGCGGTAGGCTTCCGCGCTGTCCTTCGGCTGGTAGCCCAGATGGGCGACCTTGTGATTCGAAAAGAAGGCTTCCTTGTTGTCGGAGATGCCATAGACGACCGTGTAGCCGATGCGCTCGGCCAGCAGGCAGCGTTCGACCAGATGGACGAGATCGTTGAAGCTGAGCCAGGTCGCTAGATGGCGGCGGTTGTCGGGCTCCGGGAAGCTCGAATTGATCCGCAGCAGGGCGGATTCCATGCCGAACTTGTTGAAGTAGAGGCGGGCCAGATCCTCAACGAAGCATTTGGACAGGCCGTAGAGGGAGTCGGGCCGTCCGGGCGTGTCGGTATCGGCGCCTTCCTCGCGCCGGCAATAGCCGACGGCATGGATCGAGCTGGCATAGACGATGCGCTTGATGCCGTGGCGGCGCGCCGCCTCATAGACGTTGTAGCCGCCGATGATCGAGGAGTTCAAGACATCGGCCCAGGGCCGCTCGACCGGGGCGGCGCCGAAATGGACGATGGCGTCGCAGCCCTCGACGACCTTCATCACGGCGTCGAAATCGCCCAGATCGCACTGCATGATTTCTTCGTTGCCGGCCGCCGCGCTGATCTCCTTGCGGTCGGTCAGGCGAATCTTGGTCGCCAGCGGGGCGAGGCCCTTGCGCAGCACGGTGCCTAGATTGCCGGCGGCGCCGGTGATCAGCAGTCGTTCGAAACGTGGCATGGGTCGTCCTTCTCTTCGGAATGAAAACCGTGTCGGGGCCCACCGCCCCGGGGGCCAGGGACGACGGCGGGATAATCAAGCTGGCTGCCGAAACATCCGTAGCCGGCCCTTCGAGACGGCCCTGCGGGCCTCCTCAGGGTGAGGCATGAAATACGTTTCCTCATCCTGAGGAACTCGCGCCAGCGGGCGTCTCGAAGGATGACTGGCGCGATGCTCCTTTTTCAACAGCCCGCTGGCGCGTCTACTCGGCGGCGGCGACGACGGCGGCCGGTCGGTTGGCGCGCCACAGACGGCCGACCCCGAAGCCCTCGGCCCAGGGCACGCTGGCGAGAACGCAGGAATGCCAGACCGTGGCCTGGTTGGCGCTGACCACAGGCTTGCCCAGGCGCTCCTCGAGAATGGGAATCGCCTCCAGGGTCGCGAGATTGGTGCAGGAGATGACCAGGCCCTCGGCGTCCGGGGTGTCGGTTTCCATGCCGACCCGCACGACCTCCTCGGCCGAAACTTCGGCGATGCCTTCCTCCAGGCCCATATGGCGGACTTGGCTGACGCCGATGCCGCCTTCCTCGAGGAAGCTGCCGAGACGGACGCTGACCTCCTCGACATAGGGCGCGGCGACGGCAACCTGCTTGAGGCCTAGGGCGCGGCAGCCGGCCAGAATGCCGCCCGAGGTCGTGGTCGCGGGCGAGCCGGAGACTTCCGTGATCTGGCGCCGGATCGCCGCCTCGCCCGCCAGGCCGCGGATGAAGCTGGCGGAGGTGCAGGCGAAGCCGATGGCGGCCGGTGCGATGATCTTCAGGCTGTCGGCGCAGGGCTCCAGGGTGCCGTCATCGACCAGGCCGGACATGCTCTCGAGCCCGACATGGGCGCTGCACAGCGGCTGGCGGGTGAAATGCAGGGACACGCCGGGCGGGGCGAAGTCCCAGAACTCCCGGTCCAGCGCCCCATCGCCGGGATAGATGATGCCGATGCGCGTATCGCCCATGACAATGCCCCTTTATTCAGACCTGGCTCAGCAGGTCTTTGCGCGTAACCAGGAAATCCTCGAAGGCGGCGGCAAGGCCGTCGAACTCCGCATCGCCCATGGGCAGGGACAGGACCATCATGCCGCGCCGCGCGATGTAATGGTCGCGGGTCAGCATATCGAGATGGAACATGTCCTTAGCCGGCCCGTTGTCGGAATAGGCGTCGGCGATGGAATGGATCGGATCGCGGTTGAAATGTACGCACATCATCGAGCCCATGCCGGTGATCTGGATGGGCAGGGCGTGCTTTTCGGCGAGGCCCTGCAGCCGCGTGCGCAGCTTGTCACCGCGGGCGTTGAACTCAACCGCGACCTCGGGCGTGTAGATCTGGCTGAGCCCGGTATAGCCAGCCGCCATGGTCAGGACGTTCTGGTTGAACGTGCCGGCATGGGGATAGGAGTCGGGCTTGCGCGGATCGTAGCGGTCCATGATATCGGCCCGGCCGGCGAAGGCGCCGAAGGTCAGGCCGCCGCCGATATATTTCCCGAAGGTCGTCATGTCCGGCATGATGTTGTGGATTTCCTGCGCGCCGCCGGGGGCGAGGCGCGAGGTCATGACCTCGTCGAAGATCAGGATGATGCCGCGTTTCGCGGTCTCGTCGCGCAGCATCTGCAGGTATTCGTGGGTCGCCGGAATGCAGCCCGCGCCGCCGGCCATCGGCTCGACCACCACGCAGGCGAGGTCGTCGCCAAATTCGGCGATCTTCTGTCGCGTGCTTTCGGAATCGTTGTAATCGGCGATGACATAATCGAAGGGCGCGTTGACCGGGGTACCGCCGGGGCGGAAGGAGAGCACGCCGCCGTGATAGCCGCCTTCCATCACCATCACCTTGTTCCGGCCGGTGACGGCGCGGGCGGTGACGATGGCCATCATGTTCGATTCGGTGCCCGAATTGGTGAAGCGCACCCGCTCGACCGAGGGCCAGCGATCGACGATCATCTGGGCCAGTTTGGCCTCGGTCTCGTTATGGCCGCCCAGGACGATGCCGTTGTCCAGCGCGGTTTTCACCGCGGCGATGATCTTGGCGTTGGAATGGCCATAGAGCCCGGCCGTGTATTCGCCGACGAAATCCGTGTATTCGTGCCCATCCACGTCCCAGACATGGCAGCCTTCGCCCTTGGCGAGGGTCAGCGGGAAGGGGCTGTAGAACAGGACGGTGCGCGAATTGCCGCCGGGCAGCGCCTTGCAGGCGGCGTCATAGACCGACTTGCTCTTCGGATTGTTTGCGGTGAAGCGCTGGGCGGCCTCGTCATAGGCTGCTTCCAGGCCGTAATTCCGCTGGGCTTGGACGTTCATGGCTCCCTCCCCGATGTCGGTCCTTTATTCAGATCGGGAGACTACACCAGAACGTGTTATGAACGGCAAGCCATGCTTGGGTGGACTGTCGCGCCGCCCGACAAGGATCGCGCCGAAGCGACCGTGTCACGGTTTCGCGGAATCGCTCTTCCATCGGGAGACCGGCTGGTCGGTATCGACCCCCGCCATTTCCGCCATGAAGGCCACGATGCTGTTGATGTCGCGCCGGCCCCAGCCCTTGGCGACCATCATCTGGTAGAGCTCGACGATCTGCGCGCCCATGGGCATGGGCACGCCGACCTGACGCGCCAACTCGTTGGCCAGGCGAAAATCCTTGTAGCGCAGGTCGATGGAGAAGCTTACATGCTCTGGGTCGTCGGCGGTTAGCCGGGAAATGGCCTGTTCCAGACTCTGGCTTCCGGCATTGGCGTTGCGGCAGATTTCCATGGTGCGCTGGGCGGGAATGCCCATGGCGGCGGCGACGGCGACGCCCTCGGCGATGGCGACGCGGGTGGCCCCGGCGATGTAGTTCGTGACCAGTTTCATGGTGCTGCCCTGGCCGATCTCACCGACATGATAGACATATCGCCCCATCGGTTTGAGGATCGCCTCGATGCGAGGGAAGTCCTCCTTCGGCGCGCCGACGAGGAAAGTCGCGGCGCCCTGTTTGACCGTCTCGGGCCCGGTCGCGCCGGCGACCGGGGTGCTGACCGGGGCTTCGACATAGGTGATTCCGTGTTTCGCCGCGCGGCGCGCCATCTCCGTGCCGGTTTCGGGATCGCTGCTGGTCGTGTCGATGATCAGCAGGCCGCGCTTGGCATTGGCGATCATGCCCGCGGGGCCGTCTAGCACGGCGCGGACGGCCACCGGGTTGGGCAGGGACAGGAGGATGACGTCGCATTCGGCCGCCAGGCCGGCGACATCGGCAGCCGGTGTGGCGCCGACCGCAAGCATGGCGTCAACGCGGGAGGCATCGCTGTCGACGACGCCCAGCGCGCCGTAGGCTTTGACCAGATGCACCGCCAATTCGCGGCCCACGGAGCCGAAACCGATGAGGCCGACTTTTTCCTTCGTCATTCTTTCCCCCCTCGAGATTTGAGATGCCTTCGCAGGCGCCAACCTCCGCGACGGTTGGGGGGAAATCAAGGACATGGCCGTGACCGATGGGTGCGCCTCGGCTGTCAGGAGGTATCGGCTCGTCCGCCGCGCGGCTCTAGCGTTTTTCGTCCCAGCGCGATTCGGGCCGGTCGATATCGACGCCGGCCATCTCGGCCACGAAAGCGATGATGCTGTTGATGTCGCGTTTGCCCCAGCCCTTGGCGAGCACCATCTGGTAGAGTTCGACGATGGGGCCGCCCAAGGGCATGGGCACGCCGAGGCTGCGTCCCAACTCGTTGGCCAGACGGAAATCCTTGTAGCGCAGGTCGATCGCGAAGCCGACGCCGTTGGGGTTGTCGCCGGTCAGCCGGGCGACGGCCTCGTCCAAGGTCTGGCTGGCGGCGGCGGCCTTGCCGCAGACTTCCATCGTGCGCTCGGCCGGGATGCCCATGGCGGCGGCCAGGGCGATGCCCTCGGCCAAGGCGATGCGGGTCGCCCCGGCGACATAGTTCGTGACCAGCTTCATGGCGCTGCCTCGTCCGACCGGGCCGATATGGAAGATATGGCGTGCCATGGGGGCGAGCAGCGCTTCGGCGCGGGCGAAGTCCTCCTCCTCCGCCCCGACGATGAAGGTGCCGTTGCCCTGGCGCACGGTTTCCGACCCGGTCACGCCGGGGCACGGGGTGCTGATCGGCGCCTCGACATAAGCGACGCCGCGCTCCGCCGCGCGGCGCGCCATCTCTGTGCCGGTCGCCGGATCGCTGCTGGTCGTGTCGACGATCAGCAGGCCGGGTTTGGCATTGGCGGTCACCCCCGCAGGCCCGTCGAGCACGGCGCGCACGGCGGCCGGATTGGGCAGGGACAGGAGAATGGCGTTACATTCGGCCGCCAGGGTGGCGACATCCGCGACCGGCGTGGCGCCGACCGCGCGCATCGCTTCCGCGCAGGACGGATTGTTGTCGACGGCGCCCAGTGCGCCATGGGCCTTGACCAGGTGGACCGCCAGCTCCCGGCCCACGGTGCCGAAGCCGATCAGGCCGATTTTCTCCGTCGTCATGTTTCCCCCCTCAGGAAGGATGTAGCCTTCGCCGTCGATTGACAGGCGAAGCGCGCGGTCGCTACCGTTCTTGGCGTTGAGGGAGAAATCAAGGACATAGCTTATGAGCGACGGACGCTTCGACGGTCAGGTGGCCGTTGTGACCGGCGGTGCGCAGGGTATCGGCTTGGCTATCTCGCGGCTGCTGGCGGAACGGGGGGCAACCGTCTGCATCCTCGATCTGGACGAGGAATTGGCGGGCAAAACGGCCAAGGGGCTGGGCGACGTGGGGCCGGAAGGCCGAGCCTATTTCGGCGACGTGACCGACGAGCCCGGCCTGATCGCGGCGCGCGACAGGATTCTGAGCGATTTCGGCCATGTCGAAGTGCTGGTCAATAATGCCGGGGTCTATCCCCATGCGACGATCCGCGAACTGACGGTCGAAACCTGGAACACGATGTTCGACGTCAACGCCAAGGGCGTGCTGCTGACGACCCGGACCTTCATGGATCCGATGATCGAAAAGAAATACGGCCGCATCGTCAGCGTGGTCACCAACGACGCCTATATAGCCAAGCCGACGACGCCGGCCTATGCCGCCTCGAAGGCGGCGGTGCTGAGCCTGATCAGGACCTTCGCACTGGAACTGGCCCCCCATCAGGTGCTGTGCAACGGGGTCAGCCCGGGCGCGGTGGCGACCGAGAAGACCAAGACCCAGAAATGGTTGGTCGAGAAGGTGCCGCTGATTCCCTTGCGCCGTGCGGCGACGCCCGAGGACATGGCGGAATACGTCGCCTTCCTGTCGTCCAACCGCAACCGCTTCATGACCGGTGAGACGATCGTCACCAATGGTGGCTGGTCGATGTTCTAGGGACGGGCGGGGGCGGTGCTGATCATCCTTCGAGACGCGCGCTCTGCGCGCTCCTCAGGATGAGGAGGGAGAGGACGTAACCTTTGCCTTAGAGCCCTCACCCTGAGGAGGCTGCGACGCAGCCGTCTCAAAGGGCGAGGGGGCGTGGACAAGAATTTCGTTCGAGGATAGCAAGAGGGAGACGGCCATGGCCGAGACGGATGAGTTCAAGGGACAAGTCGCCGCGGTCACCGGCGGCGCGGTCGGGATCGGCTTCGCGATCTGCAAGCTGTTGGCCCAGCGCGGTGCGCAGGTCTGCATTCTCGACCTCGACGAGGGCAAAGCCGTCGAGGCGGCCAAGAAGCTCGGCGAATGGGGCCTCGAAGGCCGCGCCTATAAGGTCGATGTGACGAAGGAAAACACGATCCAGGCCGCGCGCGACGCGATTCTGAAAGATTTTGGCCATGTCGAGGTGCTGGTCAACAACGCCGGCATCTATCCCCAGGCCAGCCTGCGCGAGATCACCATCGAGGGCTGGGACCAGATGTTCGACGTCAACGCCAAGAGCGTGCTACTGACGACGCGGACCTTCATGGACCCGATGATCGAGAAGAAATACGGCCGCATCGTCACCATCGGCACGATCGACGCCTACAACCCCAAGCCGACGACTCCGCATTATGCTGCGTCCAAGGCGGCGGTGCTGAGTCTGATCAAGACCTTCGCGGCGGAACTCGCGCCCCATCAGGTGCTATGCAACGGCGTCAGCCCCGGCGCGGTGGCGACCGAGCGGGCCAAGGCCTCCGACTGGCTGCCCAAGCGCCTGCCGCTGATCCCGCTGGGCCGCGCGGCGGAGCCGGAGGACATGGCCGAATACGTCGTCTTCTTGGCCTCCAACCGCAACCGCTTCATGACCGGCGAGACGGTTATCGCGAGCGGCGGCTTCACGATGATCTGACGGCGCGGCCCATAGGGCCGTGCCATTTCATCCTTCGAGACGCGCGCGGCGCGCGCTCCTCAGGATGAGGAGAGAGTGTTTGCTATAGGACCCTCACTCTGAGGAGGCCCATAGGGCCGTCTCGAAGGGCGAGGGTCCGCACGGGAGGAAGCGATGGCCAACGCGGAATTCGATAGGCGGGTGGCGGTGGTCACCGGGGGGGCGAGTGGGATCGGCTTCGCCATCTCCAAGCTTCTGACGGAGCGCGGGGCGACGGTCTCGATCTGGGATCTCGACGATAAGGTCGCGGGCGAGGCTGCGGGTCGGCTCGAGCGCGCCGGCCATGAAGCGGTGGACGTGACCGACGAGGCCGCCATCCGCGCGGCGCGCGATCGCGTTCTGGCCGAGCACGGGCGCTGCGATATCCTGATCAACAACGCGGGCATCTATCCCCACGCCACCCTGCACGAGATCACAGTCGAGGCCTGGGACCGCATGTTCGACGTGGATTCGAAAAGTGTCTTCCTGGCGACCCGCGCCTTCATGGATCCGATGATCGCGCAGCGCTACGGCCGCGTCGTCACGATCGTTTCTGAGGACGCCTATATGGCGAAACCCTCGATCGCCCATTACGCGGCGGCCAAGGCGTCGCTGCTCAGCCTGATCAAAACCTTCGCCCTGGAACTCGCACCCCATCAGGTGCTGTGCAACGGCCTCGCGCCGGGGCCGGTGGCGACCGAGCGGGCCAAGGGTCAGGCCTGGCTGGCCGAGCGCATTCCCAAGATCCCGGTCCTGCGCGCGGCCGAGCCCGAGGATATGGCGGAATATGCCGTCTTCCTGGCCTCCGACCGAAACCGTTTCATGACCGGCGAGACGATCATCGCCAATGGCGGCTATATCATGATGTGAGACACCGTTTTTGCCGCCCTCGCGCTGAGCTTGTCGAAGCGCGGGGGGCAGGCACAGTGCCCGCATCGCCCTTCGGCAGGTTCAGGACGAGGATATGAGACATGGAGCGATTGACGGCATGAGCGAGAAGGAATTCGACGGCCAGGTGGCCGTGGTCACGGGGGCGGCGGGCGGCATCGGCTTCGCCATCGCCAAGCTGTTCGCCGAGCGCGGGGCGACCGCCTCGGTCTGGGATGTCGATAGCGACGCGGCGGCCGCCGCGGCCAAGCGGCTGAAGGACATGGGTCTCAAGGCTCATAGTGCGGGTCTGGACGTCACCGACGAGGAGCAGATCTTCGCGGCGCGCGACGCGACCCTGGCGGACTGCGGCCAGATCGACATTCTGGTGAACAATGCCGGGCTCTATCCTGAAGGCACGATCCAGGACATGACGCGCGAGGCCTGGGACCGGGTCTTCGCCGTCAATGTCACGGGCCCCTTCTTCCTGATGCGAGCCCTGATGGAGCATATGAAGGCGCGCAAATATGGGCGGATGGTCAATATCGTCACGATCGACGCCTATATGGCCAAGCAGACAAAGCCGCATTACGCGGCGTCCAAGGCGGCCCTGCTCAGCGTGATGAAGACCTATGCCATCGAGCTGGCGCCCCATGGCATCCTGGTCAACGGGGTCAGCCCGGGCGCGGTGGCGACCGAGCGGGCCAAGCAGTCCGACTGGCTGGAGTCGTATAGCAAGAAGACGCCGGTGGGCTATACCGCCGAGCCGGAGCAGATGGCCGAATACATCCTGTTCCTGGCCTCCAAGCGGAACATGTTCATGGCCGGCGAATGCATCATCGCCTCCGGCGGGTTCTACGTGGCCTCGGCCTAGCCTGTCGGTCGCGGCGGCGGGCGTGCAAGCCCACCTCACCCGGCCCCCCAGGGGAGAAAATGGGGCGGCTGCGCGTGTTCCCCTTTCCGCCCCTGGGAGGCGGAAAGGGCCGGGGTGAGGTGGGGGTGTGGCACTTTGCTGCCATGGGTGCCGCGGATGCGCCCCGCCGGGTAGAATGATCCAGGGAGAAACAAGATGACGGGGACGGACATGGATACGAGCTTGCTCGCGGGCGTGCAGACCTTCATGGGCATGCCGTTTTCGCGCGATCTGTCGAAGGCCAAAGCGGCCGTCCTGGGCATTCCCTTCGATTGCGGGCTGCATGCCGTGCGGCTGGGCGCGCGCACCGGGCCGGCGGCGCTGCGCACCGGCTCGACCCTGGTGCGGCCCTATCAGCCGCCGCTCTACGATTTCAACGTGATCGACGAATTGGGCGCGGTCGATTGCGGCAATGTCGATGTCGTTCTGGGCGACACGGCCGAGAGCTTCCGCCGGATCGAAGAGGCGGTCTGGGGAATCGTTGAGAGCGACACCATCCCGGTCACCTTCGGGGGCGACGGCGCGGTGACCCTGCCGCAGCTTCGCGCCCTCAAGCGCAAATATCCGGATCTGGCCGTCCTCCATTTCGACGCCCATACTGATACCTATCAGGACAGCCTGGCCCCGGCGCCGGGCGCGAATATGCCTGAATATGACCCGTCCACGACCTTCTCGCGGGCGGCCGACGAAGGGGTGATCGACGCCGCGGCCTCGATGCATGTCGGGCCGCGCGGCACGGTCAGCCAGGGCGGCGTGTTCGATTTCACTCGCTCCAAGGGCTACGGCCTGATCTCCGGCGAAGACATGGCGGCGCTGGGCATCGCCGGGACCCTGGAACGGATTCACGAGCGCATGGCCGGGCGGCCGGTCTATCTGTGCTGGGACATGGACGTCTTCGATCCGTCCTGCGCGCCGGGGGTCTTCACCCCGACCTGGGGTGGTCTGACCGCGCGCGAGGGGCTGGACTATCTGCACGGGCTGCGCGGGCTCGATTTTGTCGCCTTCGACGTGAACACCCTGTCGCCGCTGCACGATGTCGGCGGGATGAGCGCCTTTCTCGCCGCCACGGTGGCCGCCGAATGCTTGTTCCTTGCGGCCGACCGGTTGCGGCGAGCGACGGGGCCCTGACGGGAGGCGTCGTCAGTCGGCGTCGCCCCGCCTGTTCCGCCAGGTAAGCCAAATCCGCTTGAAGAGCGGCAGGGATAGAGCGGACAGCATGAAGCCGACCGTCGGCACGATGGCATTGTGCCAGGGCCGGACGGTGTCGATCGCATTCATGTAGAGGGCGAGGGTGAGGTAGGTGAACAGGGCGATCAGCGCCTTGCGCGCCCAGCTCGTCTCCCAGGCTTTGTCCTTCTCGACCCGCCTGTTCCGCGCTTCGATTGCGAGAATCCGTTGCTCGATATCCATCGGTCCGCCTCCCGTATCCGCTTAGATCGGCGGGCGCCAGGCGGGCCAGCCGATGCGCGGTTCGAGGGCCTTGCCGATGCGCAGCGCGGTCAGGTCGTCATGGCGGCGGCCGACGATCTGGATCGCCGTCGGCAGACCGGCCGCCGTCCGGCCGCTCGGCACCGAGAGCGCCGGGCATTGTGGAATCTGATTGAAATGGGCGGTCATCTCGATGCCACGATAGCGCCCCTTCTCGTCGATATAGTCGAAATCCGAATCGTCCATCGACGCGTCCGGCGCGGGGATGGGCATGGTCGGGCAGAGGAAGGCGTCGTAGCGCTCGAAGACCGGGCGGAAGATCGCCCAATGCTCGCTGCGCATCAGCTCCGTCGATTTCACCGTCAGCCCGTCCTTGGTCAGGGCCTTGCGGATCAGCGCGACCAGGCCCGGATCCATCCGGTCGGCCCATTCGTCGAGCTTGTCGCCCAGCATGACGGCGTAATAAATCCCGCCCTGGCACCAGCGCGGATCGAGCCGGGTCGGCAGGCCTGAAATCGCAACCTCCTCGACCCGGGCGCCGGCGTTGCGAAGGGCGTCGAGCGCGATCATGAAATTGGCCGCGACCTCGTCGTCGATCGTCTGGTAGCCCAGATCCAGGCTCCAGCCGAGGGACAGGCCGCGGACATCGCCGTCGATCGGAATGGCGAGGTCGAGCGGCTCGGGCAAAGTCTGGATATCGGCCTCATGGGGGCCGTTGGTGACGTCGAGGAAGAGGGCCGCATCGTCCACCGTCCGCGCGATCGGGCCAAAATGCCAGGATTGGTCGAACAGACTGGGCATGATCTCGAAGGGGATGCGCCCGAAGCTGGGCTTGTGGCCGACGATGCCGCACCAGGCCGCCGGGCCGCGCACGGAACCGCCCGAATCGGACCCTTCCGCGATGGGAACGCAGCCCGCCGCCACGGCCGCGCCCGATCCGCCGGAGGAGCCGGAGGGCGTCTTGGTGAGGTCCCAGGGGTTGCGCGTGACGCCGAAAAGCGGGCTGTCGGTGAACCAGGAGAAGGCGTATTCGGGCGTCGTCGTCTTGCCCAGCAGGATCGCCCCGGCATCGATCTGGCGGGACACCACGACCGCGTCCTCGTCAGGCACCCAATGTTCGTGGATGCGCGAGCCGCGGGTCGTGACCTTGCCCTTGGTCAGGGTCATGTCCTTGACCGCGATGGGCAGGCCGTGCATGGGGCCGAGATCGTCGCCGCGCATCACCGCCGCCTCGGCCGCCTTGGCCTTGTCGCGCGCCTCTTCGGGATAGAGGGCGCAGAAGGCATTGAGCTTGGGATCGACCTGCGCGACCCGTTGCAGCGCGTTGTCGATCAGCTCGACCGGCGACAGCTCGCGGCGCCGGATCAGTTCGGCCAGCGCGGTCGCCGGCGTGTAGCAGAGATCGAGATCGACCATTGCGCGTCCCTCCTCGGACGTCAGGCGCCGACGGCGGCGCGCAAGGCGTCGGCCATCGCCCAGGCCTCG
Source organism: Alphaproteobacteria bacterium (assembly GCA_963583595.1). Classification (GTDB taxonomy): domain Bacteria; phylum Pseudomonadota; class Alphaproteobacteria; order CADEGL01; family CADEGL01; genus JABIRQ01. Next base: position 22,131 of record CAUZWC010000002.1, read on the forward strand.
CCTGGGCGCAGATTATCCCATGGCCGGCCCAGCAGGTCGCGCAGGCTTCGCGCGGTCGCGTCGCTGAAGACGACCGCGCCGTCGCGCTCGACCGCGGCGATGCCGTCATAGGGCAGGGAGGATTCGTTCGAGGCGATGGCCTGGGCTTCGGTCCAGCCTTCTGCGAGATCGAGGGCGAGGTCGGCGCGCGACAGGCGGATGGGGTAGCCGCCGATGCGCCCCTCCGGTCCCGGCACATGCGTCGCGGTTGGGGTTTCGCCCAGGGCCGCCTTCAGAACCACCATCGCCGCGCTGACGGTCAGGGCGTTGAAATCCAGATCGTAGGGAATGGGGTAGGGGGCGAAGAGGGCGGCGGGATCCGGCGGGGCGATGACCCTGCCGCCGATGCGGGCCTCGATCAGATAGGGCGGATAGTCGGGCGCGGGCGCGCCCTCCAGCGCACACTCTGGCGGTGGCTCGGCATAGAAATGGTATTCCAGGGCGTGCTGGGCGACGAGGCGGACCTCGATGGCCTCGGGCCGCACCCCCTGGCGCTCGGCCAGGACGAAACGGGCTTTGGGGATCGCCTCGATGACATTGCCCATGCCGCAGAGCGGGCCGGGGCCCGTCCGGGTCAGCACCGCGTTGACGACATCGGGATAGGACAGGTTGAACCAGGGCGATCTGAGGCCCGATTCGACCCAGCGCTCCCGGAAGGCGAGCAGCGGCGCCAGATGGCAGGCCATGAAGGCGGCGAAGGGCGCCGCGCGGGCCGTCTCGCCCGCCGGGCCCTGCAGCCGGTCCACCGCCCACCAAGGCAGCAGGCTGGGCGCGGCGACGGTGACGTCCGGCGCGATATCGGCCAGGGCGCGCCCCGCGCCTTTCTCGGTCAGGTCGAAGGGCGCGAAGCGAATCGCAGGGAAGCGCCCCTCGACCCCCGCGCCGATCCGGGCATTGGCGATCTTGCGCGCCGCGTAATAGCCAGAGCGACCGGCAACGACGATCTCGTCGAATTCCTCCGCCCTTGCGGCGGCTTCGAGCAGCATGCCGTTGAGCACGCCCAGGGAGACCAGAAGGAGGCGGGCCATTGTCGTGAACTCCCTTGCCGTTCGGCGGTCGTCTTTCGCGGTGTCCGGAGCCATCCTAGAAAGCTCTGCCTCCGCAGCCAAAGCATGGAATCTTAGCCCGGCATAAAAGGCCCTAATTCAGACAGTGAAATTTAGGACCAATATGGATAATTGGTTCTAATTTGATCCTTTACAGATGCTATAATGCTCCATTATATGGGAGAAACTAGGATATACATAGAAACCAATATGGATAATTGGTTCTAAATGGAGACGCAACAAGCCTTGAGCGATCTGCGCTCCTTGCTCCGCGAGGGCGGCTTCGCGCCGCGCGCCAAGCTGCCGCCGGAACGCGAACTCGCGCGCAGGCTGGGGGTCGGACGCGGCACCCTGCGCAAGCTTCTGGCGGTGCTTGAGGCGGAAGGGCGCATCACCCGCCATGTCGGCCAGGGCACTTTCGTCGACGGCCCGCCGGAGATTGCACCCGTCGCCGGACTCGCCGCCGAGGATGCCAGCCCCGCCGAGGTGCTGGAGGCGCGCGCGGTGATCGACCCGGCCATCGCCAGCCTCGCGGCCCTGCGCGCGACGCCTGAACAGATTGCCCGCATGCGCCACTGCATCGAGAAGAGCGTCTCGGAAGAGGGCTGGCCCAACTGGGACCGCTGGATGGGCACCCTGTTCCGCACCATCGCCGAGGCCGCCGGTAACGGCTTGCTGCAGAGTTTCATGGGCCATGTCGACGACCGCCGCTCGAACGACGAATGGGCCGAACTGCGCGCCCGGGCACTCACGCCGGACTGGCAGCGCACCCTATCGGCGCAGCACCGCGGCATCGTCGATGCCATCGCGGCGCGCGACGCGGCGCGGGCGGCGGAGCTGACCCGCGAGCATCATCTGGCCGTCCGCTCGCGCTATTTCGGCGTGGCGGGCGAGATCGGGATTCCGGTCGGATAGACACGAGCTTAGGCAGGCCGCCCAGACGGCGGTCAGGGGAGAGGGAGAGAGGATGTATTACCTGGGCGTCGATACCGGCGGCACCTTTACCGACTTCGTGGCGTTGAACGCCGAGTCGGGCGAGATCACGACCTTCAAGGTGCCCTCGGTGCCGGAGGACCCGGCGCGCGCCGTGCTGGTCGGGGTCGAACGATTGCGCGACCGTCACGGGGTGGAACCCTCGGAGATCGGCCGCTTCATCTTCGGCACGACGGTGGCGACCAATTCCGTGCTCGAACTGAAGGGCGCGAAGACCGCGCTCGTCGCCACGAAAGGCACGCGCGACGTGATCGAGATCCAGCGCCTCTGGCGCAGCCATCTCTTCGATCTCTATATCCAAAAGCCGCCGCCGCTGGTGCCCCGGCGCTGGCGCTTCGAGGCGGATGAGCGGATCGGCTCCCAGGGCGAGGTCGTCACGCCGCTGACCGACGAGGAAGCCGAACGCGTCGCGCGTCTGGTCGTGGACGGCGATTTCGAGGCGGTGGCGATCTGCGGCCTCTTCTCCTTCCTGAATTCCTCACATGAGGAGACGCTGCGCGACGCTATCCTGGCGGCCAAACCCGACGCGCTGGTCTCCATCTCCTCGGCGGTCTCGCCCGAGTTCCGCGAGTTCGAGCGGGCGACGACCACGGTCATGAACGCCTATGTCATGCCCAGGATCGACCGCCTGGCGAACCGGCTAGAAACCCTGCTGGGCGAGATCGGCTGCGCCAGCCAACTGCGCATCATTCAGTCGAACGGCGGCTTGATGAATGTCGCGACCACCCGCAGCCATCCGGTGCGCACCCTGCTCTCCGGTCCGGCCGGCGGGGTGGTGGGCGCGGTCGGCGTCGCCAAGGCGGCGGGTTTCGACGACATCATCGCCATGGATATGGGCGGCACCAGCCTGGATATCTGCCTGGCGCGGGGTGGCGAGGTCACCCTCTCGACCGAGGGCCAGGTCGGCGCCTATCCGGTCCAGGTGCCCCAGGTCAACGTGCACACCATCGGCGCCGGCGGCGGCAGCCTGGCGCGCGTCATCCGCGGGGCGCTCAAGGTAGGGCCGGAAAGCGCGGGCGCGATCCCCGGCCCGGTTTGCTACGGCAAGGGCGGGACGGAGCCGACCAGCACGGATGCGGCCGTCACCTTGGGCTATATCGATCCCGGCTATTTCGTCGGCGGCGAGATGAGCCTGGATGTCGCGGGCGCCAAGCGCGCGGTCGAGACCCATGTAGGCGAGCCCCTGGGCATGGACGCGGCCGAGGCTGCCCTGGCCATCGTCCGGGTCCAGGTCGCCAATATGGTGACGGGCATCCGCTCCGTCTCGGTCGAAAAGGGCTGGGACCCGCGCGAGTTCGCGCTGCTGCCTTTCGGCGGGGCGGGGTCGCTCTATGCCGGGCTGATCGCCGAGGATCTGGGCATCACCGATATCTTCGTGCCGATCCAGCCGGGCGTGCTCTCGGCCCTCGGCATGCTGTTGACCGATATCAAATACACCGATGTCGTGACCCGGCTGATGGACACCGACACGGCCTCGGCGGAGGCCTTCGAGGAGATCTATGCCGGGCTGGAAGCGAAGCTGCAGGTCGAATTGAGCGGCGAGGGCATGGATGCCGGCGCAATCCGCTTCGACCGGACCTGCGACATGCGCTATCGCGGCCAGGCTTACGAGATCAACGTGCCGCTGCCGGATACTTCGCCGGAAAAATTGGTCGACGCGATGGCCGATGCCTTCCATGCCATGCATCGCAGCATGTACGGCCAGGCGGCCGAGGGCGATCCGGTCGAATTCGTCAATTACCGGGTGACCGGCGTGGGCGTGATCAAGAAGCCGGACTTGAAACCGCTGGGCGATATGGCGGCGGGCGAGTCGGCCGAGAAGGGGACGCGCCAGGCCTATTTCCCGGGCATCGGCTGGGCCGAGACGCCGCGCTACGAGCGCTCGGCCCTGCGCCCGGGCGCGAAGATCGAAGGCCCGGCCCTGGTTGAGGAAGCGGGTGCCACCGTCGTCCTCTTCCCTGGCCATGCCCTGACGGTGGACGGTTTCGGCAATATGGCGATCAAGGTGCAAGGGCGCCGCAGCGAGAGGAGCGCGCAATGACCACGAAGACCAAAGTGGATCCGGTCTCGATCGAGGTGGTGGGCAACTACCTCGTCTCCGCGGTGCGCGAGATGAACTCGACCCTGCGGCGGACGGCCTATTCGACGATCTTGCGCGAAAGCATGGATTCCTCGACGGCCCTGTTCGATCCCCAGGGCCAGATGATCGGCCAGGCCGATCACGTGCCCTCGCATCAGGGCAGCCTGGCCAAGGCGGCGCGGATGGTGGCGGAGGATATTCCGCTCGATCCCGAGGATATCGTCATCCTCAACCACCCCTATGAGGGCGGCACCCATCACCCGGATATCATGATCTTCAAGCCGGTCTTCCATGACGGGCATCTGGTCGCGATCTCCGCCGCCCTGGGCCATCATATCGACGTGGGCGGCCGTTCGCCTGGCTCGATATCCTCCGACGCGCGCGACGTCTTCGAGGAGGGGCTGATGATCCCGCCCATGAAGCTCTATCGGAAGGGCGTGGTGGTGCCCGAGATCCTGCGCATGATCGAGGCCAATATTCGCGTGCCGGAGAAGACCCTGGGCGATATCCGGGCCGAGATCAGCGCCGTGACGATCGGCGAGCGGCGCTATCTCGAACTGGTCGAACGCTACGGCCGCGAGGAACTGGCCGAGATCGTCGCCGGAGTGCTCGACTATTCCGAGGACTTGATGCGTGAGGATTTGGCCAAGCTGCCCAACGGCAGCTATTCGGCCGAGGGCTTCCTGGATTCCGATGGCATCGACGACCGCCCGGTGCGTATCTTCGTCACCGTCACCCTGAAAGACGGCGATGTCGTCGTCGATTTCGAAGGCACCGATCCCCAGGTGAAGGGGCCGTTCAACTGCTCCGACAGTTCGGTCTATTCGGCGGTGTATGCCGGCATCCGCTACATGACTAATCCGATCATCCGGCAGAACGAGGGCTGTTTCCGGCCGATCGAGATCGTCCGGCCCGAGGGCACGGTGGTGAAGCCGCGCAAGCCGGCACCGATCAGCGGCCGCTTCACTACCCTGGAGCGGATTGCCGACACCATCGTCCTGGCCCTCAACCAGGCGCGGGGCGACGACCAGGTGGGCAGTAGTCTGGCCTGCGTCTGCTCCTTTGCGGCTAACGGCACCTATCCGAATTCCGAACGGCGCTTCGTCTGTTTCGAGATTTTCGGCGGCGGCTGGGGCGGCACCATGCGGGGCGACGGGCTCGACGCCTCCTTCGGCCTGATGGCGAATTCCTACGACACGCCGATCGAGGCGGTCGAACTGGAATATCCCCTGCGGGTCGAGAGCTACAACATGATCACCGACAGCGGCGGGCCGGGCAGCAACCGCGGCGGTCTGGGTTTCTACCGCCACACCCGCTACCTGCATGGCGAGGGCTATTACACCAACCGCTCGGAAACCTCAAAATTCCCGCCCAAGGGGGTGCTGGGCGGCAAGCCCGGCGCGCCGTCGAAGCAGCGTCTGGTGCGGGCGACGGGCAAGACCGACGAGTTGCCGTCGAAGATCACCAATCTCTCGATCTATGGCGGCGATCTGATTTGGATGGCCCAGCCGGGCGGCGGCGGTTACGGCAACCCCCTGGACCGGGAACCTGCGCGGGTGCTCGACGACCTGCTCGACGAAAAGATCAGCCCGGAGGCCGCGCGCGATATTTACGGCGTGGTGGTTGAGGGTGGCGCGGTCGATGCGGCGGCAACGGAGGCCCGGCGGGCGGAACTGCGGACGGCGGCTTAGGAACGCTCCACGCTGGACCTTCCTTCCGCCCCTGCCACCACTGTCGTCCCGGGACTTGTTCCCGGGACGACAGTGGTGGCGAGACCTGGCGATGCCCCTTGGGGGTTCGCGAACTGGGTCGTTGCAGGAATGGAGCACCGCCTCGCGACGTCTCAGGATCGGCGCGCGCTTCGTCCGAACGGCCAGGGCGGATGGGTCCCGGGAACAAGTCCCGGGACGACATTCGTTTTGGGGCTTAAGTTAGTTCTCTGTGGGGCGAGATTGCCGGAAATCGTGGCGCCGCCTAGTACAGCCAGCCCCCCGTATCCTCCAGGGTCCAGACCTCGGTTTCCTTGCCTTCCATGGCGCGGGTGATGCGGACGCGGCCGTTGAGGACGCGCGTGACGATTTCGGGGAAGGCGAAGAAGGCGCGGCGGATCGTCTCGGGTGCGTCCGGGTCGAAGGGCTTATAGGTCTTCATTGTGATCGCTGCTCGGTTGTTGCCGATCCGCTCCAGGCTCGCTTCGTCTTCGCGCGCCTCCAGGGTGCGGTGGAGCAAGGATGCGATGGCATGCACGTCGCCGCCCTCGATCCCCGTCCATCCGGCCATCAGCTGGGCATACTGCGTGGCGACGACGCGCATGGTTTGGTCGATCATGTAGGCGCCCGGCTTGGCGCCGAAGACGTTGATCAGGGCTTCCGAGCCGGCGCGGACATAGGCACCGGCGTATTTCCGCCTGGCGCGCAGCAGGCGCGCCTCGGGCCAGATTTCGGGATCGAGCTTGGGGGCCTTGTCGGGATCGAATTCCGGCGTCGTCTCAGCATGTTCGAAACGCACGGCATTGGCCGCGCTGACCGGCTGGTCGTATTCGATGAAATAGCCCTCGTCGTAGGGATGGCCGTCCTGGAAGCATTTGGTGACGACATAGCCCAGGTTCGGGCAGTTCATGTATTTGGCGTTGTTGGCATGCCAGGCGGCGAAGACCGCGCGCTGGACCTGGGCCGGGATCGCCATGGCGCCCATGCCTGCATAGAAGACATTGGGCGGGGTATAGCGGATCCAGGCCTTCTTGGGCGATTCCTCCATGTATTCGAGGGCGAGGCCGCCGATCTTGTTGGAGAGATAGTGGTATTTGGCCGCGGCCACGGCCGGGGTGTCGCCGTCGATGCCCAGCTTTTCGAGCCCCGCGAGGTAATGGGTCTCCTGATGGCCACCCAGGACCGTCAGCTTGAAATCGGCCAGGGCCTGCACGCCCTTCTCGCGCATCACGATCATCTGCAACCCGCCCATCTGCTTGGACCAGACATCCCAGGCATAGGCGACGTCCTTGCGCAGATCCTCGATCTTCCCATCCTTGCGCGCGCTCATCCGATTTCTCTCCCTCGATTGCGGTGTGGCGGGCATCTTGCCCTGGAAACCTGCCCTGTCCAACGGGTTCGGCGGGAATTTGCCGCATGGCGCCATTCCGCATTGCAATGCGCTTCAATTGGGTTTAATTCCCGCAACCGCGCACTGGACGCGCGGGCATGCGCGATTGGAGAGCGCAGATGAGCGACCGCCACCCTCTTTCACCGCTTCTGGCGCCGGACTCGATCGCGCTGGTCGGGGCCTCGCCGACCGAGGGGAGCTTCGGCGCCGGGATGATCCGGTCCCTGAAGGAAAGCGGCTTTCGCGGCCGCGCCTATATGGTCAATCCCAAATACCAGGAGATCGAGGGCTATCCCTGCTTTCCCTCGCTGGCCGACCTGCCCGAGGCGGTCGATACCGCTGCCCTGGGTGTCGCCAGCGCGCGGATCGAGCAGACCCTGGAGGCGGCGATCACCGCCGGTATCCGCTCGGCGGTGATCTTCGATTCCTGCTATCTGCCCGAGGACCGCGCGGGCTCCAAGCTCAAGGGCCGGCTTGCGGCGATTGCCAAGGCGGCCGCCATGCCGATCTGCGGCGGCAACTGCATGGGCTTTTTCCATCCGGCGGAGAAGACGTCGATCTGCGGCTGGCCGTTGAGCAAGCCGAGAGCCGAGGGCGGCATCGCCTTCATCAGCCATTCGGGCACGACCTTCGGCAGCGTGCCGGACGCCGATCCTCGTTTGGGCTACAGCCTGGTGGTCTCGAGCGGTCAGGAATTCGCCACCACCATGGCCGATTACGTGGATTACGCGGTCGAGCATCCGGCGACCCGGGCCGTCGCCCTGTTCATGGAGACGGTGCGCGATCCAATGGGATTCGCGGCGGCCCTGGAAAAGGCGGCGGCGCGCGATATCCCCGTTGTCGCCCTCAAGGTCGGGCGCAACGAGACCAGCGCGCGCATGGCGGCGACCCATTCTGGGGCGCTGGCGGGCAACGACGCGGCCTATCAGGCGCTGTTCGAGAAATACGGCGTGATCCGGGTGACCGACCTCTACGAATTTGCCTCGACCTTGACCCTGCTCTGCGGCCCGCGCCGGGTCGGCCCGGGCGGGCTGGCGGTGATCGGCGATTCGGGCGGCGAGCGCGGCATGCTGGTCGATCTCGCGGGGGATTTCGACGTCCCCTTCGCGAAGATCGGCGAGCCGACCAAGGCCAGGCTGCGCCCCTTGCTGGCCCATGGGCTGGAGGCGGAGAATCCGCTCGACGCCTGGGGCTCGCTGACCGGCTGGCGTGAGACCTACAAGGAGGGGCTGGCCGCCCTGATGGACGACCCGGCGGTCGCCATCGGCGTCCATCTGCGCGACCTGCGGGACGGAGACATGTTGAGCGAGGCCTTTTCCGAACAGGCCATCGAATTGCTGGAGCGGACGGAGAAACCGATTGCCCTGGCGAGCAATTTCAGCGCCACGGCCCATCGCGAACTGGCCTTGCGCACGACCCGCGCCGGGGTGCCCGTGCTGGACGGCACGCGCCAGATGCTGCGCGCCGTGTGCCATGCCATGGATTACCGCGATTTCCGCGGGCGCGGCCCCGAGGACGACATTCCCCGGCGCCCGGGCCGGGCGGTGCGCGACCGCTGGCGCGCGCGGCTGAGCATGGGCGGGCCGCTGGACGAGGCGGAGAGCCTGGAACTGCTGGCCGCTTACGGCGTGCCGGTGCCGGACAGCCGCATCGTCGAAAGCGCGGCGGAAGCGGCCGCGGCGGCCGAGGCCCTGGGCGGCGCCGTCGTGCTCAAGATCGCGATGCCGGGCATCCTGCACAAATCCGATGTCGGCGGGGTGAAGCTGAACCTCTCGGGCAAGCGCGCGGTACAGACCGCCTATCGCGACCTGGCCCGGCGGTTGGGGCCCCGCGTCCTGATCGCGCCGATGGCGGGGAAGGGCGTGGAGATCGGCCTGGGCATGGTGACCGATCCCCAGTTCGGCCCCCTGGTGATGATCGGCGTGGGCGGCATCATGATCGAGCTGATGAAGGCCCGCGCCTTCGCCATCCCGCCCTTTGGCCGCCGGACCGCCCGGCGCCTGCTCGACGGCCTGGCCCTGCGCCCGCTGCTCGACGGCAAGCGCGGCGCGCCGCCCGCCGATATAGCCAAGCTCTGCGACGCCCTGGCGCGCTTCTCGGTGATGACCGCCGATCTGGGAGAAGGGTTGGGCGCGGTCGACGTCAACCCGCTGGTCGCCGGGCCCAAGGGCGCAGTCGCCCTCGACGCCCTGGTCCTGCCCAAGACCGGTGCCTTCCGTGGGGATTAGGGATCGGCTCGCCGGGCCCGGCCCTCGCCCTTCGAGACGGCCCTGCGGGCCTCCTCAGGGTGAGGCCCTAGGTTGCAACGCTTGCCGTCCGCCTCATCCTGAGGAGCGCGCAGCGCGTCTCGAAGGACGAGGCGGGTTCGCACGGCGCGGGCGGCTGCTAGAATCGCATTGAAGACCACAGGAGCGCACCGATGGACTTGAACCTTTCCACCGCTGATCTCGAGATCCAGGCCGGCGCGCGGCGTTTCGCCGAGGAGGTGCTGTTCCCGCTGGAGATCCCGCTGGAGGAGGCCCATGGCGACCTGCCGGCGGCGGTCCTGGCCGAGGTCAAGCGCAAGGTCGTGGAACACGGCCTCAACGCCTATAACCAATCCAAGGAATACGGCGGCCAGGGCTTCACCATCCTGCAGCAGGTGCTCTGCCAGGAGGAGCTGGGCAAGGCGACCAGCGGGCTCTGGGGCACGGTCTGGCGTCCGGCCCATCCCCTGCGCTCGGGCTCAGAATGGCAGGTTGACCACTACCTGAAGCCAAGCTGCGCGGGCGCGCGGCGCGGCTGTTTCGCGATCACCGAGCCGGGCGCCGGCTCCGACCCGCGCCAGGTGAAGACGACGGCAGTGAAGAGCGGCAACGGCTGGGCCATCAACGGTGAGAAATGGTTCGTCACGGCGCTCGACGCCTCCGACTACGTGATCGTTCATGCCCATGTCGACGGCGATCCGGACAAGCCGACCCTGTTCCTGGTCGACAAGAACACGGACGGGTTCGAGATCCGGCGCACGCCGAAGTTCAGCCATACCTATGTCTTCGAACATGCCGAGGTCGTGCTGAGCGAGGTGACGGTGGCCGACGAGCAGCGCCTGGGCGAGGTCGGCCAGGGCTTCGAGTTGACCAAGGAATGGTTCATCGAGGCGCGACTGGAGATCGCGGCGCGCTGCCTCGGCGCGGCCATCCGCGCGGCCGAGATCGCCGATGCCTGGGCGACCGAGCGCCAGCAGTTCGGCCATCCGATCCGCGAATTTCAGGGGGTCGGCTTCCAGATCGCCGATATGGCGGTCGATATCATGGCGACCAAGAGCCTGCTCTACCGCGTCGCCTGGGAGCTGGACCGGGAAGGCGACCCCAAGCTGATCCATGCCAGGGCCAGCGCCGTGAAGCTCCAGGCCTCGGAGATGGCCGGGCGGGTGCTCGACCGCGCCATGCAGGTCCTGGGCGGGCGCGGCTATATGCGCGAGAACCCGGTCGAGCGCCTGTGGCGCGACGTGCGGGTCGAGCGCATCTGGGAAGGCACCAGCGAGGTCCAGCGCGCCATCATCGAGGGCCAGATCCGCAAGCGCGGCCTGGGGCTCTATTCCGGCTGGGTCTAGGGAGCGGCGCGCGGCCGGTCGGCACGGTTCATGCTAGGCTGGACATGTTCGATCACCAAAAGCACCGGGAGTGAGACCATCAACGAGACCCGCCTCGACGACGAGCTGTCCGACGAGGCGCTCGACGCCCGCAACGGCCGGAGCGACTGCCGCCTGACCATGCTCACTTCCGGCTGCTAATAGGCAACTCTTAACGAACCCTTTCCGATAGGGAGAGGGCGTGGGGGTTTGGGGCGGGCTTGCCCTGGTCCTCGCGCGGCATCCGGCCCGCTAACCCAACCATTATCCGTCATGCCCCGGCGCAATCCGGGGCATCCAGGCTTCCGGGCGGCTGGATTGCCCGGGCTGCGCCGGGCAATGACGACAGTGGGACGACAGTGGGATGGCGGTCAGGCCGCCTCGGCCTCGGCGATGGCGGTCAGGAAGATCTCCGCGAAATCGCGCTGCTTGGTGGCGCCGACACCGAAGACCTCGGCGAAACCCGCCTCACTGCGCGGGCGTTTCGCCGCCATGTCGATCAGCGAGCGGTCGGAGAAGACGACATAGGCGGGCACGCCGCGCTCCTTCGCCAGGTCCATCCGCAGGGATTTGAGGCGGTCGAGAAGATGCTCGCCCGGGTCGTCCAGCCCGGCGGCCTCGACCGCCTTGCTGCGCATTCTCTCCTTCTCGCGCTTGCGGTCGGGGCGGTAGCGGAACTCGCCCTCGCCCGCCAGCAGGGCCTCGCCGGCGGCCGTGGGGTGCAGCCCGCCATGGCCTGCGATATCGATCTCGACCAGCCCGGCGGCGACCATCTGGCGCAGGATGGCGCGCCATTCCTTGTCCGCCGTCTCCGCGCCCTGGCCGAAGACGGGCAGGCGCTCGTGGCCCAGCCGCTCGGCCTTCTCGTTGCCCGTACCACGCAACACCTGGACGATATGCACCGCGCCGAAGCGGTTGCCCGTGCCCCGCATGGCGGAAAGGGCCATACGGGCCGCTTCGGTGCCGTCCAGGGTCTCGACCGGGTCGAGGCAGGAATCGCAATTGCCGCAGGGCCCCGATTCCTCGCCGAAATAGCGCAGCAGGGTCCGGCGCCGGCATTCCGCCGCCTCGCAATAGGAAATCAGCGCGTCGAGCCGCTGGTTCTCGCGCCGCTTGCGCTCGTCCGTGGAATCCTCCTCCTCGATGAAAGCGCGGCGCATGCGCAGGTCGCCGAGGCCGTAGAGCAGCATGGTCTCGGCCGGCGCGCCGTCGCGCCCGGCGCGGCCGATCTCCTGGTAATAGGCCTCCGGGCTGGCCGGCAGATCGGCATGGAGGACGAAGCGGATATCCGGCTTGTCGATGCCCATGCCGAAGGCGATGGTGGCGACCACGACCACCCCGGGCTCGGTCATGAAGCGGTTCTGCACCCACTCCTTCTCCGCGCTCTCCATGCCGGCGTGGAAGGCGTGCGCGTCATGCCCCTCCTCGCGCAGCATGGCGGCGACCTCCTCGGTCTTGCGCCGCGACAGGCAATAGACGATGCCGGGGTTGCCCTTCCGCCCAGCCACGTAATCGGCCACCTGGCGCTTCCAGCCGCGCTTGGGCTCGACCGCCAGGGTCAGGTTGGGTCGATCGAAGCCGGTGGCGATCAGCTCAGCCTCCATGCCAAACATCTTGGCCAGGATGTCGTCTCGCGTGGTCGGGTCCGCCGTCGCCGTGAGGCCGATGATCGGAATGCCGGGATAGCGCGCGCCCAAACCCGTCAGCGCCTCGTATTCCGGGCGGAAGGCCGGGCCCCATTGCGAGATGCAATGGGCCTCGTCGATGGCGATCAGCTTCAAGTCCAGCCGCTCGATTGCCGCCAGCATGCGCGGCGTCATCAGCCGCTCGGGCGAGAGGTAGAGCAGCCGGATCTCCCCCGCCGCCACCCGATGCCAGGTCGCCACATTATCCTGGCGCGAAATATCCGAATTGATCGTCGCCGCGGCGATCCCGTTGAGCCGCAGCGCCGCCACCTGATCGCGCATCAGGGCGACCAGCGGTGAGACCACCACGGTCAGCCCACCCTGCACCAGGGCCGGAAGCTGATAGCAGAGCGATTTTCCGGAGCCGGTGGGCATGACCGCCAGGACATGTCGTCCCGCCAGCACGGCGGAAATCGCCTCGGCCTGGCCCTCGCGCAGGGAGGAGAAGCCGAAGGCTTCGCGGAGGGTGGTCAGGACGGTGGGGGGAAGGGAGGTGTTATCGGACATCATCGATCGAATTGGTGGGAGGGCCAACAAAGCAGGGGAGCCCGTCTGCAGCAAGGGGCGTGGGCTAAGTCGTGGCAGGATTGCGGCTGATATGGTCCGAGCCACGTCGTTTCTGCGAAAACAGGACGCCCATGCAATGTCGGGTTGGACTCCCAATGTCGAGAAGTTGATGGCCCGGTGGCGAGCAGAGGGCTTGATGTTGGCGGTGGGCTTTCCTCTCCGCTAGTCTCCCGCACGGAATAGATACGCACGTCTTTGGGGAGGACACGGCCTATGGCCACCACCGACCACGCCGCCCTGCGGCAACAAGTCCTCGACTGGATCGAGGCCGACCGCGAGGCGCTGATTTCCTTCCTTTCGACCTTCGTCGCGGCGGCCTCGCCGAATCCGCCAGGGGATACGACGGTGGCGGTGAAGCATCTGACCGATTTCCTGGATCGCGAGAAGCTGCCCTACCGGATCGTCGATCCGGAGCCGACCATGGCCAATATCGTCGGCTCCTTCGAGGGCGGGGCGGGGCCCGGGCGGCATCTGGTGCTGAACGGGCATATCGACTGCTTTCCGGTCGATCCCAAGGACGACCGCTGGATCCAGCCGCCCTGGAGCGGCGCCGTCGCCGACGGCAAGGTCTGGGGCCGGGGCGCCGCCGATATGAAATGCGGCACCACGGCCGGCGTCATGACCTA
>CAUZWC010000003.1:0-33482 GCA_963583595.1 Alphaproteobacteria bacterium
CCGGATCGCGGATCGGGCACGTCCGTAGGAAAGAACAGGGTCAGGACGATCAGCACGATCCAGGCGATCACTATCGAAACGTCGAAGACGATCTGGGCGATGCGCCGGGCCCGGCTTCCGGGGGGGAGGGCGTCGCAGGGTCTTCGTGATGCTCCCTGTGACGGAACGGGGTCAGCACGTCGCGTTCGTGATTCTTTTCGTTCCAGAAGGCGAAACGGCGCGGATCGTTGCCGTCGGGCGGCGCGGTCATTGCGGTCTCCAACCGGAAGCGGCGATTCCAGCCTATGCCTCGCCCGGCCTTCTGCCTATCCGGCTGCGGTTCGGGGGCTTGCCGGTCCCGGCGCCGAAAGCAACGATCTGGCGGGCCGTTCTACTAGATCTCGGAGGAGGGACTGCGATGAAGCCAATCCACGACAAGGTCGCGGTGGCGCTGAACTTTCCGGACAAAGTCTATATGGGTGCCTTCGGCCGCGATTCGAAATTCGAGGCGACGGTCGAGGATGACGGACTGCGCCTCAAACTCGTCCGCCCAGGCGAGGAGAAGCGCGTCTTCGAGCTGCATATTCATCACTATCTGCCGGCCGACATCACCGCCGAATGGGCCAATTCGGTCGCTGCCGCACCGGCCATATCCAAGGAGCACCGTGACGATTTTCTCGAGGCCCTGAAGGCCGCCGAAAAGGCGGTCCACCATCGCTAAATGGTCACCAGACCTGATAGTGGACCGCCTTGGGTACGCCGTCCTCGCCGTTGATCGGCATGCCCAGATCATAGGGACAGGCCGACATGACGACGATGCAGTCCATCTCGGCCCGGAAAACCGCATGGTCGCCGGGCTTGGTGACCGGTGCGATATAGTCGATGCGCCCGTCATCGTGGATCGGGCAGTTCATCCACAGGTTCAGCGGCTGCGGCGTTTCCGGCGGCGGCCCGCGGCCGATCGCGCGCAGGGCCTCTTCCAGATTGTTGCCGCAGGAATCGTGGAAGCCGTCATGCTTGTCCCAGATGTAGCGCCATTTGTCGCAGGCTGGCAGCACCACGTCGTGAACCCCGGGGGAGCGGTCCTCGACCCAGGTCAGGATGGGATGACGTCGGTTGGTGTAGAAGGCCTCGCCCTCGGCCGGGATCATCTTCTTCAGGCAGCTCTTGGTATGGCGCATGGACATGAGCTCGATCATGTCCTCGGCGTTGAAAGCCCACATGTCGATCACCTGACTGCCGTGGGTATTGACCATTTTGATGTGCTGACCCTTGCGCAATTCGGCGGCGCGGCCCTTGCGGGCAGGCACTTCCTGCATAACGGAACCGGTCATGGCTGTCTCCCTCTCAGTGCCCTTTCCAGGCGGGCTTGCGCTTTTCGGCGAAGGCGCGCGGGCCTTCGATCCGGTCCTCCGAAGCCATCATCCTTTCATAGCTTTCCAACCCGCTCTTTCCGCCATGGGCGAGGGCCATGGCGTCCTTCAGCGGCATGCTCTCGATCTTGTTGAGTATGTCCTTCAGGGCCTGCAGGGCGAGCGGCGCACCCTCGGCAATACGTTGGGTCAGGGCGCGGCCTTCGTCCATCAGTTCGCTCGCCGGCACCGCCTTGTGGACGAGGCCCCAGCGCACCGCTTCCTCGGCTTCCATCCGCCGCCCGGTCAGCAGTAGCTCGACGGCGACATTGTAGGGAACGCGCCGGGGCAGGCGCTGGACCGCGCCGGCATCGGCCAGCAACCCGCGCTGCATTTCCGGCAGTTCGAACCAGGCATGATCGGCGGCGACGATGACGTCGCAGGCCAGTGCCAGTTCGAAACCGCCACCCACGGCCGCGCCGTTCACCGCCGCGATCAGTGGTTTGTTGAGGCCCCAGAACTCGGTATTGCCGGCGAAGCCGCCGGGGCCGTGGCTATTTTCGACGGCCTTTCCGTCCGCCTCGGCCTCGGCCGCCTCCTTCAGATCCCAACCGGCGGAAAAGACGCGCTCGCCGGTCCCGGTCAGCAGGCCGACCGAAAGCGCGGGATCGTCCTGCAACTCTCGGAACGCGGCATGGAGGGCCCGACTCGCCGCGCCGTTGATCGCGTTGACGGGCGGCCGGTTGAAGGTGATTTCGAGGACGCGGCCGTCGCGCTTCGTGTGGACGATGTTGCCCATGGGTCGGATCCTTCCGCCAGTTCCGCTCCGGCGCCGGGGAAGTGCTAATTTTGCCCTTCGCCCGGACCGCCGCCATGATAGTGCAACCGGCGAAAGCAAAGCGCCAGACGGGGAACCAAAGGGAGAAGACGCTCGCATGATCACGGTCTACGGCATCAAAAGCTGCGACACCTGTCGCAAGGCGCTCAAATGGCTGGGCGAGGATGGCATCGCCCATCGTTTTCACGATCTGCGGGAAGACGGGCTCGAAGCCTCGGATATCGCCGATTGGATCAACGCACTCGGCTGGCAGGCCCTGCTCAACACCCGCAGCACGACCTGGCGCGGTCTGGAGGAGGCCGAGAAGGCCGATCCGGATGCGGCCAAGGCCGCCGCCCTGATGCTCGCTCATCCGACCCTGGTCAAACGCCCGGTCTTCGATCTGGGCGGCGGGAAATACGCCCTCGGTTTCAAACCCGACGCCCCGGAGGCCCTGCGCAAACTGGCGGGGTGACACGCATGGCTGGGTGTTGATAGGGCCGGGCGGACCCTTCGAGACGGCCCTGCGGGCCTCCTCAGGATGATTGACGCGTCCTTGCTCTGCTCGCGATTCGTTAGATCACGTTGCGCGCGAGAATCTTGGTGCCGTCGCTGAAGCGCGACAGGCGGAAGGCGGAGATATCGAGTGAGGGCTTGCCGTCGGTCGCCAGTTCGGCGGCCAGCCGGCCTGTGATCGGCCCCATGCCGAAGCCGTGGCCGCTCAACCCGGCGGCGATGACCAGGCCGGCGGGACTGTCCAGCCGGTCGATCACCGGGATGAAGTCGGGCGTGAAATCGATATAGCCGGCCCAGGTCTTGGCGATATGGACATCGCCCAGATCGGCGATGCTGTCGCGCAGCTTCTGGAAGGAGCCCGCGACCGATTTCGGATTCGGTTTCGGATCTAGGGCGCGGTGGCGGCGCAGCGCCTTGCCGAGGGCGGCCTGGCTCAGCCGCACGCCGAGGAAATCGAAGAAGGGTGTGCCGAAATGCAGCTTCAGGGCGCGGTTATGCATGCGCAGCAGCGGCAGGAAGCCCAAGCCGTCGAGCAGGGTGTCGGCCATGATGTCGTGATCGGCCTGGGTGCCGCCGGCGATATTGAAGCTGCCGTCGATGCGCTGGCGGAAGGCGACCCCGGCCCAGACCCCGGTCGCCATGCCGTCACGCGAAGAGGGGCTGGTGCGAGCGACGGTGCCGCGCATCCACAATTGCGGCATCCGCGCGCCGACCCCGCGCAGCATATGCTTGGTCCAGGCCCCGGCGCAGAGGATCACGGCGCTCGCCCGGACCGAGCCGCTTTCGGTCAGCAATCCCGTCACTTTGCCGTTGGACACCTCGATCCGGTCGACCGCGCAGCCGGTCTCGATATGGGCGCCCGCGCGCCGGGCCGCCTCGGCGATGGCGGGGGTCGCCTTTTCCGGCTCGGCCTGGCCGTCGGACGGGGTGTGCAGCCCGCCGACCACCGCGCCGGTTTGCAGGCCGGGCACGACCTTGGCCGCCTCGGCCGGCGTGACCATGCAGGAATCGACCTGGAAGGTCTTGGCGATGGCCAGCCAATTCTCGAACTGGGCGAGCCGTTCCTTAGAATTCGCGAGGACCAGATTGCCGCCCTGGCGCCAATCGACCTTCTCGCCGATCTCCGCTTCCAGGCCCCGCCACATCTGCTTGCTCTCGATCATTAGCGGAATCTCCGCCGGATCGCGCCCCTGCATGCGCACAAAGCCCCAGTTGCGGCTGGATTGTTCCCCGGCGATCCGCCCCTTCTCGAACAGGCCGACCTTGTGACCGGCCTTGGCGAGGTGAAGGGCGGCGTAGCAGCCGACGATGCCACCGCCCACGATGGCGACGTCGAAACCCCGTATCATGGTCTGTCCATCCGGTGCTCTTTGCTGCGGGGCGGCGATTGTCACGCCGCGCCTCGGCTTTGCCAAGGCCGCCGGCAAAAAGAGGGAAAGACGGAAAATGGCGACGGTCGAAACCCCGCAAGGGCCGAAGTTGAAGCGGAGTCTGTCGCTGACCATGCTCGTTTTCTAAGGGTTGGGCGTCACGGTCGGCGCCGGGATCTATGTCCTGGTCGGGCGCGTCGCCGGCGTGGCGGGCCTTTATGCCCCGGCGAGCTTTATGGTCGCCGCCGTCCTGGCCGGGCTATCCGCCTTCGCCTTCGCGGAAATGAATTAGCGCTTCCCGCGGAGTGCGGGGGAGGCGGTCTATGTCCACCAGGGTTTCGGTTCGAACATCTTCGCCACGGTGGTCGGCTTGTTCGTCGTCCTCTCCGGCCTGGTCTCCAGCGCCGCGCTGTCGAACGGCTTCGTCGGCTATCTTCAGACCATGGTATCCGTTCCGGATTGGATCGCGTCGCCGATCGTCGTCCTGGCTCTCGGCGCGCTCGCGGCCTGGGGCATCGCCGAATCGGTGATCGTGGCCGCCGTGGTGACGGTGGTCGAGGTGGGCGCCCTCGTCGTCTTGCTCGGTATCGGCTTCGACCATCTCGCCGCCGCGCCCGCGAATATTGCCGATTTCGTGCCGCCGCTCGAGGCGGTTCCTTTGGTCGTCGTCCTCTCGGGTGGGGTCCTGGCGTGCATCACCTCGCTCGTCGTCCTGACCATCTTCGCGGCGATCAATCTGGCGCTGCTGGCGGTCAAGCGCCGCGATCCGCGACCCGAGGGGGTCACAGTTTATCCCGCCATTCTGCCGGTCTGCGGCTTCCTCGCCAGCCTCGGCATCATCCTGTTCGAGGTGTTCCGTATCGCCGGTATCTGATGCTGGGGCCAGTCCGTCCTCGGACTAGAAGGCTTCCTTGAATTCGGCCCGGCCGCGCTTCTGATGCTCCTTCATCGCGTCCCAATCGACCGTGACGCCGATGCCCGGCGCGTCCGGCAGATGGGCTTGGCCGTCCTTGAAGGTGATGCCGCCCGAAAAGATTGGCTCCGGCCCGAAATCGAGGAAGGTGACATGGGATTCGCAATCCACCGGATAGTGGTCGCGAATGACCGAGCCGATATGGCAGACCGCCGTGTCGCCCAGCACCGAATAGGGGCCGGTATCGACGCTCACGCCGATATTCGCGGCGGTGCAGATCTGGATCACCTTGAGGCATTCGAAGAAGCCGCCCAGTCGGTTGAGCTTGAGGACGATGCGGTCGCAGGCCTGCATCCGCGCGATGTTCAGCATCGCCTCGGCGCTCCAGACGCTTTCGTCCAGGATGACCGGGATATTGACCTGCTGGCGGACATGAGCCGCGCCGGCCAGGTCGGCCAGGTTGACCGGCTGCTCGATCGAGAGATTGTCGTATTTCTCGAAGCGGCGCAGGACGCTGATCGTCCAATTGGCGCTCTTCCAGCCCTGGTTGGTATCGGCGTCAATATAGATATTCGAGGGTGTGGCCTCGAGCGCGGCTTCCAGCAGGGCGAGTTCGCTCAGCAGCACGTCCCGGCTGAAACCCTTGGAATGCATATTGTCGCCGATCTTGATCTTGAGGCCCTTGAAGCCCTGCTTCGCGAATTCGCGGCAGGCCTCGGCCATCTCCTCCGGGGTCTTGTGATAGAGGTTGGTCAGCAGGTCCAGGCTGGTGCGATAGGCGCCACCCAGCAGGCCGTGGACCGGTACGCCGCGGGTCTTGCCGGCGAGGTCGTAGAGCGCCATGTCGACGCCCGAACGGGCGATCCGGCCGCCCGGCATGCCGCCGCCGAAGACCGACAGCATACGCTCATGGCACAGCGCGAAATTCTCCGGATCGGCGCCGCGCAGAACCTCGTCATACATGCGGATGCATTCTTCCATCTGGCCCTTGGTCTCGACGTAGTACCAGGGCTGGGTGACCATCTCGCCGACACCCTCGGCGCCGTCCTCGGTCAGCACCCGCACCAGGTATCCGGGCGAGGTGCTGGGCCAGATGGTCTCGTCGTCCCAGGCTTCCTTCTTGGCTGTGGAATAGAGGCGATGCGCTTCGACTTTGGCGATCTTCACGGGCTTGTCCCCCTCGAAAAGGAATTGAACGCGGCCCTCCCGTCAGGCCGGGCCTTGCGGTTATACTGCGTCCAGGCCTCGATTGCGAAACCCGGATTGCAACCCGAAGCGCGGCCAGGGAGGAGATTTTCATGAACCGCAATAGCGTCAATTGGCACGGCTCCTTCGCCGTGATTGTCACCCCGTTCAAGCAGGACGGCTCGATCGACGAGGCCGGCTATCGCCAGATCATCGATTTCATCATTGATTCCGGCTGTCACGGTGTGATCACCGCGGGCAGCACGGGCGAATTCTTTCTGATGAGTTCGGACGAGCGCAAGCGCGTCTTCGAGATCTGCGTTGACCAGACGGCGGGCCGCGTACCGGTCATCGCCTGCCCGGCGGCGATCCGCACCGAGGATGTGGTGGACTATACCAAGGCCGCCAAGAAGGTGGGTTGCGACGGCGTGATGGTGCTGCCGCCGATCTACGTGAAGATCTCGGACAACGAGATCGAGGAATTCTACAAGCGCGTAGCCGGCGAGGGCGGGCTGCCGCTCATGCTCTACAACAGCCCCTTCGCCGTGAACGTCTACCTGACCCCCAAGCTCATCGAGAAGCTGGTCAAGATCGACGAGGTCGTGGCGATCAAGGACAGTTCCTTCGACATGCTGCAGTTCTCGAATCTCGTGCGCTCGGTGAAGGATGAGATTCGCCTGTTCATCGGGTTGGAGCATATGTTCGTGCCGGCCCTCGCCATCGGCGCCGACGGCGCGGTGGCGATGAGTCCGCCGATTGCCGGGCGCATGGCCTCGGAACTCTATGATTCCTATGTCGCGGGCGATCTTGCCAGGGCGCAGGAACTGCATGTCCGCATGGCCCGACTCTACGACATCTTCGAAGTCGGGAGCATGTACAGCTGCATCAAGGAATCCTTGAAGCTCCAGGGCATGCCGGGCGGCTATACGCGCGCGCCGATGCTGCCCTTCGACGAGGAGCAGAAGGCGAAGCTCGCCGCCATCCTCTCCGAACTTGGCCTGTTGGAGGCCCGCAAGGCCGCCGAATAGGCGCGAGGTTCGAAACGCTAAGGGGGCCGGCCACGTGTCGGCCCCTTTTCTCGAGTCCGGCCCACCCGTTTCAGGAGACGTCGTCATGGCTGAGAAAAGCGGCACCAATCTGCGTCACGGTTTCGCCACCCGCGCGATCCATGAGGGCTGGGACCCGGCCGATGGCGAGGGCGCGCTCGTGCCGCCCGTCCATATGACCTCGACCTTCGCCTTCTCCAGCGTCGAGGACGGCATGGCCATCTTCGCGCGCGAGAAGCCAGGCTATCGCTATGCCCGTTCCGGCTCGCCGACCATCTCGCTCCTGGAAGGCCGCATCGCCTCCCTCGAAGGGGCGGAGGCAGCCGTCGCCTTCGCCTCGGGCATGGGGGCGATCACCGCCTTCACCTGGGCCGTCTGCCAGGCCGGAGATCGGGTGCTGATCGACCAGACCCTCTACGGCTCGACCTTCGCCTTCTTCAACGAGGGCCTGGGCAAATTCGGGGTCGAGGTCGTCCATGTCGAGATGAGCGATCCGGCCAATGTCGCGGCCGCGATGACGCCGAACACGAAGCTGGTTTATTTCGAGACTCCGGCCAATCCGAACATGCGTCTGATCGACATCGCCGCCGTGGCGAAGATCGCCCATCAGGCCGCGCCTGATTGCCTGGTCGCGGTCGACAACACGTATTGCACCCCTTATCTTCAGCGCCCGCTGGACCTGGGCGCGGATGCCGCCCTCCATTCGGTGACCAAGTATCTCGGCGGTCATGGCGATCTGATGGCCGGCGCGGTCGCGGGCTCCCAGGCGCTGATGGACAAGGTCCGCTTCAACGGCCTCAGCAAGTTCACCGGCGCCGTGCTCTCCGGCCTCAACGCCCATCTCGTCATGCGCGGTCTCAAGACCCTGGAACTGCGGATGGACCGGCATTGTTCGAGCGCCCTGCATCTCGCGCGGATCATCGCCGAACATCCGGCGGTGGAGCGGATCTATTATCCTGGCCTGGAAAGCTCGCCCTATCACGAATTGGCCAAGCGCCAGATGCGCGCTTTCGGCGGCATGATAGCCTTCGAACTGAAGGGTGGTTTCGATGCCGGGGTGCGCTTCATGGACGCGGTCGAACTGGTGTCGCTGGCCGTGAGTCTGGGCGATGCCGAAACCCTGGTGCAGCACCCGGCCAGCATGACCCATCGGACCTATTCGCCCGAGCAGCGCGCGAAATACGGCATTGCCGAGGGTCTCGTCCGCCTCTCCATCGGCCTGGAAACCCTGGACGACCTGGTGGCCGACGTGACGCAAGCCCTCGACGCGGCCGCTCGGTAGGACGACTGACCGGAAACGCGGGTGACCCTTTGAGACGGCCCTGCGGGCTTCCTCAGGGTGAGGCTGAAATGCGGTATCTCCTCATCCTGAGGAGCTCGCGCCAGCGAGCGTCTCGAAGGATGATTGGCGAGTCGATCGCCTTGACTAGGGCTGAAACAACCGCAAGGCGATGAGGATTGCGCCGAGGACGGCGAGCAGGGCGAGCACGGCCAGGCGGAACTGATCGGGCGACAGACGGCGGCGGGTTTTCGCTCCTAGCCGGACGCCGAAATAGACCGGCACGATGCCGATGGCCGAGATTGCCGCGGCATGCCAGGTCATCAGGCCCAGGCGCGACAGGCCCAGGACCATCACCAGGCTCGACAGGGTGAAGGCGATGTTGATCGCCTGGACGAAGCGTGCCGGATCGAGCCGCAGGGCCATCAGATAGGGTAGTACCGGCATGACCTGGGAACCGGTCATGCCATTCACCAGCCCGGTCAGGATGCCCGTCAGCGGACCGAGCGGGCGTTCCAGCCTCGGCGGCAGGACGACATCGGGCTGGGCCAGGGCGAAGAGGCTGTAGCCGATCAGCACCACGCCCAGGATCGCCGCGCCGGACTGCGGATTGATATGGCCGAGCAGCCAGAGGCCGAGCAGCAGGCCGGGTAGCAGGCTGAGATAGAGAGGCCAGAAGCGGCGCGCGGATTCGCGGAAATGCCCGGCCTCGACCATCACCATCAGGTTGCTGGCGACCGAAGGAATGATCAGCAGCGGCAAGGCCTCGTGCAGGCCGAAGGCCAGGACCAGCCAAGCGATGCAGGAGGTCGAGAAGCCGAGCCCGGTCAGCCCTTTGACGAAGGCCGCGTAGAAATAGGCGGTCAGGGCGATGGCCAGCGCGAGCGGATCCACCGGCGGATGCCGAGCCTAGCGCCGGCCGCGGGCGTAACGCAGCAGGTAGAACACCAGCCAGATGGGCACGACGACGATGGCGCCGATCAGAATATGCGGCACGGCCCAGCGGACGGCGTCCACGACGGTCATGAAGATGCTCTCGACCGTGCCGCCGATATTGTGGAGCAGCGAACCGGGGTCGAGGTCCAGCACGTTGAGGATGAAGCCGACCACAAAACTGAGAATGAGCAGGCGGATGATGACGCCGCCTATACCGTCGCGCATGCCGGCTCAGCCGTCCTTCGAGGCGAAGCGCAACCCGCCGGCGACCTGCAGGGTCGGCACGATGTCGATCAGGTTCACGTTTACATGGGCCGGGGCGTCGAGGACGTAGAGAATGGCATCGGCCACGTCCTTGGCCTGCAGGGGCTCGACCTCAGTATAGAATTTATGGGCCAGTTCGGCATCGCCCGTCGCCTGTTCCAGGAACTCGGTCGCGACGCGGCCGGGCGCGATCTCCGAAACCCGGACATGCTTGCCGTAAAGTTCGTTGCGCAGGACCTGGCCGAGCACGCGCAGCCCGGTCTTGGCCGCGTTGTAGACCGACATATTTGAGAAAATCGCCAGGGCGCCGAGCGAGGTGACATTGACGATATGGCCCCGGTCGCGCGCCGCCATGCTCTTGGCGGCGGTGCGCAGCACATGGGTCGCGGCCCGCAGATTGACGTCGATGACCCGGTCGACCTGTTCGGCCGTCATCTCGTATAGCGGCCCCGGCGGCACGCCGGATCCCGCATTGTTGACGACGATATCGGGCGCCAGTTCGGCCATCGCGGCTTCGACCGCCGGCGTGTCCATCAGGTCGAGGGCCAGCGGCGTGCAGCCGGTCTGCTCGGCCAGGGTTTCGAGCCTGTCGGCCCGGCGGGCCAGGGCGGTGACGGCAATGCCGCGGGCGCGCAGGGCGCGGACGACCTCCGCCCCGATCCCGGCGCTGGCTCCCGTGACGAGGGCGCTTCTGTAATCGGATATGGTCATGGGCGCGGAGTATAGCGGGCGAGGTTGAGGCCAGCCACGCCTGATATCTCCGCGCCGCTGGACCGCGCGCCCAACAGGCGCCACAATCGCGACTTGGAACCAGGGAGAAAGACGACATGAAAGCGGCGCGCTATCATGCCCATGACAGGCCCCTTGAAATCGAGGAGGTGGCGGACCCTGTCCTGCGGCCGGGCGCCGTGACCGTCCGCGTGACGGCCTGTTTCGTTTCGCCGACCATGGCGTCCGTGATGGCTTCGCCCAGCCCGCCGCCCCTGCCGCCTGCGCCCTTCGTGCCCGGGATGAACGTGCTGGGCGAGGTGTTGGAGGTGGCGGCGGATGTGCCCGGCCTGAAACCGGGCATCCCGGTCTTCTGCGATCCCCTGGTGCGCTCGACCAATCCCGGCGCGCCGGACGATTCGGCCTTCGCGGGCTATTTTGGTTTCTCTGCGGCGGCACGAGGCATTCTGGCGCGCTGGCCCGACGGCGGTTTCGCCGAGCAGGCGATCTTTCCGGCCGAGGGAGTCACGGCCCTGGGCGCCGCCGTGACCGCCGGACCCGCTATACTTACCCGTCTCGGCCATCTCGGCACCGCATACGGCGCCTTCGCGCGCGGCAGCTTCGCGCCCGGCCATACCGTCGCCGTCACCGGGGCGACCGGCGTGCTGGGCGTGTCCACGGTCCTGCTCGCCCTCGCGATGGGCGCAGGCCGTGTGATCGCCATCGGCCGTCGGCCCGAGACCCTGGAACGGTTGGTCGCCTTGGATCCGACCCGGGTCGTCGCCGCCGATTACGATTCGATTCCCGCCGGGGTGGACCTGGTGGTCGATGCCTTGGGCCATGTTCCGACACCGGCGCCGACCCTGGCTGCCATCGCCGCCCTGCGCCAGGGCGGCAATGCCGTCCTGGTCGGCGGGGTGGCGGGCGATCTGCCTCTGCCTTACGGCTCGATGATCGGGCGCGAGATCGGCGTGATCGGCTCGCTCTGGTTTGAGCGGGCGGCGATGGCGAAGGTCCTGGGCATGATCGGCAGCGGACAGTTGGATCTGTCCGCCTTGCAGTTCGACAGTTATCCCATCGAGCGGGCGAACGAGGCGATGGCCGCCGCCGCCGCGCCCGGCCGGCCCGACGGCTTCACCCATGTCGCGTTGGTCCCGGCCTAACTGAAGGCGATCATCCGGCCGCAGACGATTACGCTGAGCCAGAGCGATATCGACAGCAGGGCGGCGGCACGGACCGGCGCCGGAGGCCGGCCCGCCAAGCCTTCGATGCGGGGAAATGTCCGCAGATGGAAATAGGCCGCGTTGAGCCCCGCCAGGGCGATGAAGCCCAGTTTCCAGGGAAAGAAGGGGTTGCCCCAGACGTCGCGCGGGTTGACCGCGAACATCAGGAAGCCGGTCGTGGCGGCAAGGCAGAAGGCACTGACCGCCAGCGGCAGGAGATGGCGCGCCAAGGGGCGCAGCGGCAGGGCGCGCGAGCGACCGAGCAGGCGCAGATCGAAGGCCAGGATCGTGCCGAACAGCACGGCGATCGACAGCACATGGCTGAGATTGATGAGCGGATAGGCCCAGCGTGTGCTGCGCAGATAATAGGCGATCTGCAGATTCTGGATGGTGTCCAGGATATCCATGACTAAAATTTCCGTGCGCTATTCGCAGCTAACGGGGAGCGTGGTCTCCGTCACCCAATACCGCTTGCCGCCGGTGACTTCGACGAAGGCCACATAGGCATCCGATTCCTCGTCGCAGGACGGATAGGCGATAGCCCGGAAGGTATCGTTCTCCTTGAGATCTGCGCCCATGATCCCCGCCTTCTCGAGCTGCCAGAAGGCCGAGATGACGAGAGTCCAGAGGCCTTCCTGGGCGGCGCGGATGCTCTGGGGGACGGCGCGGCCTTCGATCTCCGCGCCCGGCGTGTAGTCGGGCGGCAGGACGACTCCCGATTCGACCTCGACCCGCACATAGGAATGGGGATATTGCCAATAGACCTCGCGAATACGGCCCTCGAAATAGAGCGGCTTGGTCGATTCGAAACGGACGAAACCGTGATGCGCCTCGACCGTCGCGAAGACGCTGGAGATCGAGAGCGCGGCTGCGACCAGGATGCCCAGCGTTCGCAATTTTCCCCGACCGATGCGTTGGGTGTCAGACTTGGCCATACAGGCTCGCTTTCATGATGTAAGCCGAGGTTATCAGAATGTCCGCAACCGGTTGTCAATCCGTCGAACAAGGCGCGTTGCGGGCCGATGTTGCCGTCATCGGCGGTGGCGTTTCGGGCCTGTGCGCGGCGTTGTATCTGGCGCGCGGTGGTGCCGAGGTCGTGCTGCTGGAGGCCGGCATGATCGCCGGCCAGGGGTCGAGCGCCAATGCCGGGACCTTGGCTTTGCAGAACAAACGACCGCCGATGCTCCCCTTTTTCATCGAAGGGGTCGAGGAGTGGCGACGCCTGGCCGAGAGCCTTGAATTGGATATTGGCTACGGGCGGCCCGGCGGGCTGCAGGTGGCCGAAACCGGCGCGGACTTGGTCGTTCTCGAAGAGCAGGCCGGTCGCCTGCGGGACCATGGCATCGCGGTCGATTGGATGGAGGGTTCGGCCCTGACGGCGCGGGCACCTTGGCTCGCGCCCAGCGTGCGCGCCGCGACCGCGAGCGATACTGATGGCTATGCCGATCCTCTGCGGGCGGGGCAGGCCCTGGCCCGCGCGGTGTGTGCAGCGGGCGGGCGGATTCGAACCCATGCACCGGTGGTCGAGGCGTTGCGTCATGGGACCGGCTACGCGCTGACCGGACCGAGCGGTACCGTAACTTGCGATTCCGTCGTCATTGCCGCGGGACCTTGGTCGGCGGCCCTGGCCCGCCGCTTCGGCGCGGCGCTCGATGTCGAGCCCAACACCATCATACTGACCGTAACCGAATCCGCGCCTGCCGCCCTGGACCGGGTCGTCACCCATATTCGCGGGCGGCTGACGATCAAACAGACGGCGGCGGGCGGCTGCCTGATCGGCGGGGGGTGGTATGGGCGCGGCGATTTCGCCGGGGGTCGGTGCGATATCGCCTATAACTCTCTGATCCATAATCTGCGCCTGGCTTGTGCCGTCGTGCCTTTTCTTGCGGGCCTGCGCACGCTCCGCCATTGGGCCGGCTATGAGGCGCGGACCCGGCACGGCCGACCGCTTCTGGGCGCCGTCCCTGGCCGGGCAGGGCTCTATGCCCTCGTGCCCTCTGCAGGGGGATGGACGGCGGCGGCTCTGGGCGGGCGGCTGATTGCCGAATGCGTGCTGACCGGACGAACGCCGCCTCTCGCCGAGGGCCTCGCGCCGGAAGCAGGTTGACCTAGGCCACACTCTCCGCCGCCAGGCGGCGCAACTTGAGGACCGCACTGTCGACCGCGACGATCTCGACCCGCGCGCCGGCATCGATAGCCTTGCCGGTCTCGTTTTCAGCCAGCCACCAGGTGTCGTCGAGCTGAATCCGCCCGCGGCCTTCGGGTAGACCTTCGCCCAGGGTCAGGCGGCGGCCGATATAGCTCTCGCCGCGCAGATTGAGAGTGGGGCTGTCGGTCTCAGCTGGGCGGCGCTGCCGCCATCGCTGCCAGAAGAATGTCGAGATCACGGCGAGAACGGCGAAGACCAGCACCTGGATGCGCCAGTCGAGACCCGGCGCGACCGCGATCACGAGGCCGATGGCGAAGGCAGAAGCGGCAGGCCAAATCAGGAGGGTCGAGGGCGCCAGGATCTCGACGGCGATCAGCAGGACCGCGAAGGCCCACCAATGCCAATAGCTGATCTCCCAGAGCCAGGCGATATAGGCGTCCATCGTCTTCTCTAGACTTTGCGGTCGGCGAAGGCGGCCTTCGCGATCTCGGCCACCCCGGCGATGCTGCCCAGCACGCTGGCGGCTTCGAGCGGCAGCATGATGACCTTCTGATTGGGCGCCGAGGCGATCTGGCCGAGCGCATCGACATAGCGCTGCGCGACGAAATAGTTAATCGCCTCGGGCCGCCCGGCGGCGATGGCCTCGGAGACGTCATGGGTCGCCTTGGCCTCGGCTTGGGCCTCGCGCTCGCGCGCCTCGGCGTCGCGATAAGCCGCCTCGCGCCGGCCCTCGGCTTCCAGGATCGCGGCCTGCTTCATGCCCTCGGCGCGCAGAATCGCGGCTTGCTTGGCGCCCTCGGCAGTGAGTATTTCGGCGCGCTTCTCGCGCTCCGCCTTCATCTGCCCGGCCATGGAATTGACCAAGTCGGTGGGCGGCGAGAGGTCCTTGATCTCGATGCGCGTGACCTTGATGCCCCAGGGATTGGTCGCCGCATCGATTACCCGCAGCAGCCGGTCGTTGATGTCGTCGCGTTTGGATAGCACGTCGTCCAGGCTCATCGAGCCGATGACCGAACGGATATTGGTCATGCAGAGATTAGTGATCGCGCGCTCCAGATCGTCGACTTCATAGGCCGCCTTGGGTGCGTTGACCACTTGGAAGAAGGTCACGCCGTCGGCCGTGACCGTGGCGTTGTCGAAGGTGATGACATCCTGGGCCGGGATGTCGAGTACGGTCTCGCGCATTGAGACCTTCACGCCGATGCGGTCGACCACGGGAATGATCATGTTGAGGCCTGGGGACAGACTGCGGGTGTAGCGGCCGAATCGCTCGATCGTCCACTGGGTCGCCTGGGGCACGGTCTTCACCCCGGCCAGAATCAGGAAGACGGCCAGGACGACGACGGCGATAACGAAAACCAGGAAGGGACTCGGCGTGAATTCGCCCATGATTGCTTCTCCCTCGATGGGGCCGGGTCGCGGCGAACCGCTGCGCGACCGGACAGAGTCGCAATTCTATCAGAGAGTGCGGCGGATCGACACGGATGCGATGGCGAGAAGGACGGTGCCCAGCGCGACATAGACCAGCGCCATCCAGGCCATGTCTTCCATTGTCACGCCGGCATCGATCATCCAGCCCATGATCCCCGGCGACAGGGCGCTGGCCAGGACCATGAGGGCGGAGGAGAGGGCGCGAATCGAGCCGATCGTCTGCACGCCGTAGATCTCGGCCCAGAGCGCGCCGATGATCGTCATGCTGAATCCCGTGGTCACACCCGTCGCGCCCAGGAACACGAAGATGGCGGAGGGTTCGTCGGACAGGGCGAGGGCGAAGAGGCCGACCGCCAGCATGGGCAGATAGAAGGGCAGCAGGGCGGTGGCGCTGAAGCGGTCGATCAGCGGGCCGACGATCAGGGTCGCGAGCAAGGAGGCGGCGGCATAGGCGGCGAACCCGGAGGCCCAGAGTTCGAGGGGCCAGCCCTTGGTTTCGACCAGATGGACCTGGTGGAACAGGAAGCCGGTCACGATAAAGGCGGGGGCCAGGGCGGCCGGCATGACCAGATAGAAGCGCGGATCGCGCAGCACATCGCGCTGGCCCCAGCGCCGGGGCGCGGCGGTCCCTGCCGGCAGAAGGGCGGGAACATCCTCCGCGGGCGGCCCCGCGCGCAACAGCCAGAGGGTCAGCGGCAGCATGATACCGAGCAGCAGAAGCCCGCCGCTGACATAGGTGGCGCGCC
This sequence comes from Alphaproteobacteria bacterium, assembly GCA_963583595.1. Taxonomy (GTDB): domain Bacteria; phylum Pseudomonadota; class Alphaproteobacteria; order CADEGL01; family CADEGL01; genus JABIRQ01. Next base: position 15,915 of record CAUZWC010000003.1, read on the forward strand.
AGCCGATCGTCGCGATTCCGGCCACGACGAGAAGCGGCAGGAAGGCCTGATAGGCTGGCATCCCCAGGGTCGCCATGGCCAGCGCCTTGCCCCGGTCGCGCGTGAAATAGCGCGCCATGCTGGTCACCGCGACATGGGTCATCATCCCCTGCCCGGCGAGGCGCAGCGCGAAGAAGGCGAGAAGGAGGAAGGCCGCGATCGGGGTCGCCGCGGTCAGGGCGCAGGCCCCGGCCAGGCCAAACAGCACGTAGATGGTGAAGCGCTTCAGCGGGATATGGTCGATCTTGGGGCCCAGCCAGACCACGGTGAAGCCGCTGGCCAGGGTGGCGATCGAGTAGTAGAGGCCGAAATCGCCGTGGCTGAGATCGAACTCGGCCCTGATCTCGCCGCTGAACAGGGCGATGAAATAGGTCTGCCCGAAGCTCGAAAACCCTTCGAGCGAGAAGCCGAAGAGAAGAAAGCGCCAATGGGCACGAATGAAAGGCAGGTAGATCACGGCAGGCGTCTTCGGTCCGGTGCGGTGGAGGGCGGAACTGAGGCCGGTTCAGCCGGCGCAGGCAATGCAGGTCGGGGCGGCCGGGTTCAGCTCCAGGCGCTTGCGGGGAATGGGCGCTTCGCAGCGCATGCAATAGCCATAATCCCCGGCCGTGATCCGTGCTAGGGCGGTCTCGATACGCTTCGCTTCGGCCTCGCGTCGCCGTTGCGTTTCTGCCGCCATGGCCTGGACCTGCATGGCGTCCATGCGCGATAGCCGGCCGACCTTCGATTGGTCGAGCTGGACCGGCGCCCGGTCCGCACGCGTCCGGTCGCCCAGTTCCACCAATTCGGCCAGTCGGGCTTCCAAGACTGTCCCCACCGCGGCCAAGTCGCTCTCCGTCCATTCGGCCATGGCCCGGGACGCCTCGCGGTTTTCAGTTTGCATGCTCTCGGACCGTAGCGCGGTACCTCGCCCATCGCAATGTCACGGCAAGGGCGCCGCGAAGGTGCGGCCCTGCTTGAGGTTGCCGATAGCGTTCTGGCCCGGATCGCGAAACGTCTGGGCACGATGCGCGTGATGGCCAAGCAAGCGGCGGCGCCGAGCTGGTCGGCGGTCGAGCGCCGGGCGCTGCAGGGCTTTTTCGCCGCCGGCCGGCGCGAAATCGACGATCTCGCGGAGGAGGCCAGTTTCAACGGTGTCGCCTTGCTGCGCGACGGCAAGCGAGAACTTTGCAAGGTGCGGCGTGTTCTCCAGCGGCACTAGCTCGCGACATCGCCCGGCTACCGCCTTCACGCTCATACGGGGTTCGAGAATTTCGTCTTCCGGCCCGACGCGCGGAGCCTCCTGGCGGGCGACGTGATTAGGGTCGAATACGAGGCCGAGGCCGGGCGGATCGCGGTGACCAATATGACGACAGGACGCCGGGCGCTGGCGACCGCGCCGAACCGGGCCCTGGCAATCGGCGGCATCGCGGCGGTGGAGGTGCCGGCCTTCGGTCTGCGCATCGTCATCAATGAGGATTTTGTCGTCGGTCGCGACAACCGTGCGCCGTTCGACAATCCGGGCCTCAACGAGCTCGTACTGAGTGCGGACCACGATTGGACCTCCGGGACCGCGATGCTCGACCGGGCACATTCCCGGTTCGGCGCGACCGGGGCGGATGTGACCGTCGTTCTCGAATCGGCTCGCTTGGAGGCGATCGACGAAGCGCTGGTCGAGGCATCGATTGCCAGTACCGCCGCCGCCGCCGCGGCCTTGCCGCGGGTCGAGATGGCCTGCTAAAGACTCGTCGAGATGCGGGCGGCCTATGCCGGGGCCCGGTCGGCGCTCTGCGGCGAGCCCGCAACCGCTGGGCACCAGTCCGACGGCGGGCGAGAGGCCGGTCAACAGGGGCACCAGGACGGTGGCGCCGAACATGGCGAAGAGGTGCTGGGTCGAGAGCAGCGCCCAGAGGCCCGGTCTCGGCCGGTCGGCAATATCCAGGATCGGCCTTTGGCTCGCTTCCATCGCTTGTCCCCCTGATCGCATCGGTGCCGCGCGAAGTGGTCTGGAGCTACTCCACCATGCCTTGGACCGGCCGCCAATCGCGGATTATCGTCTCGGCCCGGTCGAGTTCCGCTGCCGAGAGGGTCGCGGCCAGGGCGCGGCCCCGATCGGCCGCCTGGGCCATGCCCGCCGTGGCGGCCAGGCCGAACCACATCAGGGCCTGAACCTTGTCGGGCGCGATGCCGTCGCCGGATTCCAAGGTCCAGCCATAGTTGAACTGGGCGACGGAATCGCCGCGCGCGGCGGCATGGCCCAACCATTCGGCGGCGCGGGCCGGGTCGCGGTCGACGCCGATGCCCTCGGCATAGAGATAGGCCAGATTGTTCATGGCGGGGGCGAAGCCCTGCTGTGCCGCGCTGCGGAACCAGCGCGCGGCTTCGATTCCGTCCCGGGTCACGCCATGGCCTTTTTCGTAGAGCACGCCGAGCATGGTCTGGGCTCTGAAATAGCCCCGGTCGGCCGCCTTGCGCAGCCATGCGACCGCGCCCTCCGGATCTTCGGCGGTGCCCCGGCCGGCCAGCATCAGATTGGCCAGATTGTATTGGGCCGTCAGATCGCCCTGTTCGGCCGCCAGGCCATAGAGCCGTGCCGCTTCCGCTTCGTCCTTGGCGACCCCGTCGCCCGCTTCGTAGAGGCGGCCCAGATTGGCCTGGGCGCGGGCAAGCCCGGCCTCCGCCGCCCGGCGGTACCAGACCGCTGCTTCTGTCCGGTTCTGGGGAATGCCCGATCCCTCGTCGAGCATGGTGGCCAGATTGAATTGGGCCAGGGGGAAGCCGCTCTCGGTCGCCGCGCGGTACCAGCGGACGGCCTGGACCGGGTCGCGCGCCACCCCCTCGCCCTTCTCGTAGAGCCGGCCGAGTTCGACCTGGGCCGGCGGGTATCCCGTCTCGGCGGCGCGCCGGCACCACTCCCGCGCCGCCGCGGCATCCTTCTCGACCCCCCAACCGCGCCGATGGAAGATCGCCAGAGCGGTCATCGATTCGGCATGGCCCGCTTGGGCCGCCTGACGCAGAAGATCGGCCGCCTGGCGATAATCCTGGCGCACGCCCGTCCCGTCCCGATACATGCCGGCGAGATGAAACAGACCGTAGGGTCTGCCCGCCGCGGCGGCCTGGGAGAAGAGGGCGATGGCACGCTGCTCGTCGCGCGCCACCCCCTCGCCATGCAGATGCATCAGGCCGAGATTGGTCATCGCATCGGCATTGCCCGCGTCGGCCAGACTCTCGAAGCCCTGCGCGGCGGTGGTGAAATCGCCTCGATCATAGGCGGCGAGGGCTTCGTCGAAGGCTCCTCCGGCGGCCACGGGCGCCGCCGCCACGAGAGAAATCAGGGCGAGGGCAAAGACCCGCCGCAGCCGGACGCGTGCCACCGCTGTGCCGGAACTAGAGCGAAATGCCATGGGCATCGAAGGCGCGCCGCCATTTGCTCGCATAGTCGCGGTCGAACAGGATCGCTTCCTCCGCGCTGGAGGTCACCCAATCCTCGGCCGCCATTTCGCTTTCGAGTTGGCCGGGCGCCCAGCCCGCATAGCCGAAGGCGATCAGATAGCGGCGCGGGCCGCGCCCTTCGGCGATGGCGCGCAGGATCGCCCGGCCGGGTGCCATTGCGTAGCGGCCATCGACCGGAATCGTCGCGGCATCGGCATAGTCGGCCGTGTGCAGGACGAAGCCGGATCGGGGATCGCCCGGGCCGCCGTAATGCAGCAGGGCATGGCCTTCCGGCGCATCGTCGGTTTCGACCCCGACCTCGGCCAAAAAGGCGTCGAAATCCTGGGCCATGGCGAGGCGGTTGACGATCAGGCCGAAACTCCCTTCGCGGTTATGCTCGACCATATAGATCACGGTTTCGGCGAAGCGCGGGTCGGCCATGCGGGGCGCAGCCAACAGAAACAGGCCCGCGACACTTGCGCTGGTGCCCGCGCTATCTTTGTCGGGTCCGGGCACCGGGCTGGCCCCGACCGCACCGACCAATACCGAACCCGTGAGGACTGTAAGGGCGAAGCCCAGGGCCGCCGCCAGCCGGCGGCCCTGGTTCGCTATCCTGTCGCGCGGTCCGCTAGCCACGGTCTCCGTCAGCTTGTCGGTGGAGCCGCCGTCTTGGCGGGATATTTGGCGTAGAACAGCTGGGCCTCGCTGTCCGTTTCCATGGTGAAGGTCGTGTTGGCGGGTATCCAGATGGTATCGCCGGGTCCGCACTCGTAAGTGTCATCGCCCGAGCGGGTGCGGTAATGGCCGGACAGCACGACGATAATCTCATCGAAATCGATGGTCGACTGGACCTTGGTCTCGGTCATCTTGAGATAGCCGCAGCCCATGGTCTCGCTGACCGTTTCGTCTACCGTGCGGGTGATCATCGTGGTTGGGTCGTCACGCCAGGCGAACGCCTTGCCCTCGCCCTGTCGGTACCGCAGAACCCTGCCCATGGGCCGTCTCTCCCTCTATCTGATTTTGCTTCGAGGCCCCGGCCTATCGCCGCGTTCCTCTCCCTCACCGCAGCATATCCGCCGGCCGTTCGGGCGACAATCGGGCCTTCCGTGCCGGGTGTCTTAGGGCAGGGCGCTGACCCCGCCATCCACGATCAGCTCGGTGCCGGTGATGAAGGAGGCCGAATCGGACAGCAGAAAAAGGCAGGCTGCCGACTGATCTTCGGGCCGCCCGATACGGCCCAGCGGCACGCTCGCCGCGACCTGTGCCTGGGTCGCCTCCTCGCCCTCCCAGCGCGCCTGCATGGGGGTCATGGTCGGCCCCGGATAGATGACGTTCGAGCGAATCCCGTCGCCCGCGAACTGGATGGCGATGGATTTCGACAGGGCGACGAGGGCGGCCTTGGAGGCCTGATAGGCGTCCTGCGGCCTGGTATCGCCGCGCAGGCATTGGATGGTCGAGACATGCACCATTGAGCCGCCGCCCGTCGCCTTCATGGCGGGCACGGCGGCGCGCACCGTATGGACGGCGGATTTGAGATTGATCGCCATGACCTCGTCCCAGACATCGAGATCGATCTCGACGGCCGAGCGGTCGCGGTCGAACCACAACACGCCGGCGGCGTTGACCAGATGATCCAGCCGGCCCCAGCTTTCGTGGAAGCCGCCGATCGCCGCCGCGACCGCCTGGGCATCGGTTAGGTCGATGCGGGCGTATTCCGCGTGTCCGGGGCCCATCGGCAGGGGGTCGGGCCGTTCCTTGATGTCGACCATCAGGACATTGGCGCCCTGGGCGCAGAGTTCCGCGGCGATGGTCCAGCCCATGCCGCCGCCCGCCCCGGTGACGACCGCGGCCCTCGCTTCGAAACTCATTCTTCGCTCTCCGCGATCCGTTCCGTCGATCAGATGCCGACGATGGCCTCGCCGCCGTTCGGACTCAAGACCTGGCCGGTGATGAAAGCCGATTCGTCCGAGGCCAGGAAGACGGCGGCCTCGGCGATTTCCTCGGGCTCGGCATAGCGACCGAAGGGGATGCGGGTTTCGGAGACCATGCGCATCCGTTCGGACCCTCGGAGCGTCGTGGCCGGGGTCCGGACATGGCCGGGAGCAAGACAGTTGACCCGGATGTTCCAGGGCGCCAGTTCCTTCGCCCAGGCCTTGGTCAGGCCGATGATTCCGGCCTTGGCCGCGTTGTAATGGGGGTCGGTGTCGTCGGCGATCATGCCGTTGATCGACGAGATATTGACGATCGCCCCGCCGCCCAGGGCTTTCATGCCGGGAATCACGGCCTTGCCGCAGAGAAAACAGCCGAGCAGATGGATATCGAACATGCGGTCGAAACTCGCCTCGTCGATCTCTTCCGTTTTCTTGCCCTCGTCTATGCCGGCATTGTTGATCAGGATCGCGATCGGCCCGGCCGCTGCGACGGCCGCCTCGATCGCCGCGCCGTCGCGCACGTCGAAAACGGCGGCGCTGGCCAGTCCGCCGATGCTCTCGATAAGCTGCACGGTCTCGGCCGCGCCCGTCTCGCTGATATCGTTGACCAGGATCGCCGCACCGCACCGCGCCAGCGCCAGGGCATAGGCCCGGCCCAGCCCGGCCCCGGCCCCTGTCACCAAGGCCGTCCGACCCGCGAGGGAGCGCGGCGAGGTGCGCTCCCTCTCATGCGGTTCCTTCGTCATGCCGCCACTCCTTCCCAGGCGCTGCGGGATCGCGGGCCCTGCGCCAACGAAAATGGGGCGGCGTTGCCGCCGCCTAAGGGGCTTTCTCAGCGCTAGGCATGGGCCGCGCGGGGTGTCACTGTCAATTCCTTCGACACCGCCGCCACCCCGTTCGGCCAATTCTTCGTGAGCCAGCTTCCGTCATCCGCCGTTTCGTCCGAGGCCCGCCACGAGCCGTTGCGGGCGATTGTCTTGATTCTGATCACCTTGAGCCTGTTTCCGATCATGGATTCGGGCGCCAAGTACCTGGTCCAGAACGGCTACGATTTCGTCCAGGTGGTCTGGGCGCGCTATGTCTTCCATGTCGCGGCCACGCTGGTCTTTCTGGTTTCGTCGCGGCGCCGGCTCTGGCTGCGCCTGCCCCGGGGGCCGGGCCTGCAACTCATCCGCGCCGTTCTGCTCATGGGTGCGACGGCGCTGTTCTTCGCCGCCTTGCGGGTGATAGATCTTGCCGAGGCGGTCGCGGTGAATTTCGTCGCGCCCTTGATGGTCGTGGTTTTTTCAGTGGTCCTGCTGGGCGAGAAGGTGGGGCCTCGGCGCTGGGCCGCAGTCGGGGTCGGCTTCCTCGCTATCCTGATCATCCTGCGGCCGGGGACGGGGGTCTTCCAATGGGCCTCGCTGCTGGTGGTCGGGGCGGCGGCCTGCAACGCCCTGCACCAACTCGTCACCCGCAAGCTCAGCGTGATCGACCATCCGATGACGACTCTGTTCATCTCCGGTCTGGTCGGCGCGGTCTGCCTCAGTGCGATCGTGCCGTTCCATTGGCACGATCCCGATCTTCTGGGCTGGGGCTTGATGGCGGGAATCGGCATCCTCGGCGCCATGTCCCACTACACGCTGATCCGCGCTTTCCAGTACGCGCCGGCCTCCATGCTCGCCCCCTTCGGCTATACCCAGATCGTGGTCGCGACGGCGATCGGCTATGTCGTTTTCGATAATTTTCCGGATCTCTGGACGATCCTGGGGGCGCTTCTCATCATCGCCTCGGGTCTCTATGTCGCCTATCGCGAGGCGATCACGCGGCGGCTGACCCGGTCCCGGGCCGAGGTCGGATCGTGACCGGCTCCACGGCACGGCCCACGGCGGCTCCAGCACGTGCGGCGTTGTTCATGCTGGGCGCGGTCGCGCTGTTCACCCTGATGGACGTCTTCGCCAAGGCGATGGCCGATCATTTCCACACCGTTCAGATCGTCTGGGCGCGTTACGCTTTCCATATCGCCATCCTCTTCGTCCTCATGCCCCGCCGCCTGATCCGAGTCTATGGGCGGACCGGCAACGCCCGGCTCCAAGTGCTGCGTGGCGCGCTGATCCTGGGCGCGACCAGCATCTTCTTCACGGCGCTGGGCTATGTGCCGCTGGCGGATGCGGTCGCCGTCGACATGCTGGCGCCGCTTTTCGTCGTCGCCCTGTCGATTCCGATCCTAGGCGAAAAGGTTGGGCCGCGGCGCTGGGTCGCGGTCGTTGTGGGGTTCCTGGGCGCGATGGTCGTGATCCGGCCGGGCCTGGGCGCGGTGCATCCGGCCGCCATGCTGATCGTGGTCTCGACCGCGCTGTTCGCGCTTTATCAAGTCGTCACCCGCTTGCTCTCCACGGCCGACCACCCCCTCACCACCCTGCTCTATACCGGTGGCACCGGCGTGGCGGTGCTGAGCTTCGTGGTGCCCTTCGTCTGGCGCGACGCCGGCCTCGAGGGCTGGCTTCTGATGATCGGCATCGGCGCGGTCGGCTGCGCCTCCAATTTCCTGATCATCAAGGCCTTCGAACTGGCCCAGGCGTCCTTCCTGGCGCCGTTTGTCTACAGCCAGATCGTCACGGGCACGCTCTTCGGTCTCTTCTTCTTCGGCGATTTTCCCGATGCCTATACCCTGTGCGGCGCGGGCCTCATCGTGGCCAGCGGTCTCTACATCATTTGGCGTGAAAGCCGTGCCGATGCATGACGCGCCCGCGCCCCTGGTCTAGGCTTCGTCCGCAACTGGTGATGAGGGAGAATCCATGAGCAAGCCGTTGAACAAATCGGAGATCGAGTCGCTTCGGGCGATCGACACGCCGACGATCTGCAATCTACTTGAGATGGTGGCGCCGGAACGCCGGGGTGTCGGCTATACGACGCGCCAGCTCAACTGCGTCTTTCCGGAATTGAAGCCGATGTGCGGCTATGCGCGCACGGCGCTGGTGCGGGCGAAGGAGCCTGGTCCGCTGGCGGCCGACGACTACATGAAGATGCGCTTTAAATATGTCGAATATGTCGGCTCCGGACCGTCGCCGAAGATCAGCCTTGTGCAGGATCTGGACGACCTGCCGGGCTACGGCTCGTTCTGGGGCGAGGTGAACTCGAACGTGCACAAGGCGCTGGGATGCCAGGGCGTGGTGACGAACGGCAGCGTGCGCGATCTGGACATGATCGCGGAGGATTTCCAGCTTCTCTCCGGCGTGATCGCGCCGAGCCATGCCTTCATCCATCTGGTCGATTTCGATTGCCCGGTGAACATCCACGGGATGCTGGTGCATTCCGGGGACCTGGTGCATGCCGACCGCCATGGTGCGGTGGTGATCCCGCACGAGGTCGCGCGCGAGGTGCCCGAGGCATTGGACCTGATGCAGCGCCGCGAGGCGGTCGTGATCAACGCGTCGCGGGACCCGAAGTTCACGGTCGAAAAGCTGAAGAAGGCCTATGCTGCGGGCGCCAAAATAAAGAAATAGCCCCGCCTTGGAATATGAGGCGACGATGGGCGGAATGTGATGGTCGGCTGGGCTAGCCGATTAGTTAGAGTCCGGGCGGGTCCATTGGGTTCCATAAAACCCCCGCGTTCCGCCCGGATTTCCGCGATAAATAGTCTAGCATCGTCCGCTTGAGCCCAGTATTATCCGGAAATTAAGTGTAGGATAGGGCAGAGCCTGATGGTCCGTCAGACAAACAGCCTATCCGCGATTGCTGTTTGGAACGCCAAGCGGCCGGGCCTCTACGGCGACGGTGCGTGTCAATGTCGGCAGCAAAACCAGCCACGATTTGGAGGGTGATCCGAGCGAAGGTGGGTCCCAATGCCAATCGGTGCTTGATCGTTGGAAACATCTTTTAACCCGGGGAAACTGGCGCTAGCGTAGCGGCCTCGTTCCGGCCCTCGGGAATTGGCGATTCATGCCTCTCGGCCTGCTGAAATACGGTTTCTCCAAGCGCCATCCGGCGCCGCGCGCCCTGCCGCCGCGGCCGGAGCTGAAGGACTCCTACGACGTGGTGATCGTCGGTGGGGGCGGGCATGGCCTGGCCGCCGCCTATTACCTGTCGAAATATCACGGCATCACGAATATCGCGGTGATCGACAAGGGCTATCTCGCCGGCGGCAACACGGCGCGCAACACGGCGATCATCCGCTCTAACTACCTGACGCCGGAGGGGGTGCGCTTCTACGACGAGAGCGTGCGGCTGTACCAGGGCCTGTCGAACGAGTTCGACTTCAACATCCTCTATTCCGAGCGCGGCCATCTGACCCTGGCCCATACCGACGCCTCCTTGCGGACGATGCGCTGGCGGGCCGAGGTCAACCAGCATTGCGGCGTCGATTCGGAGCTGATCTTCCCGGACGAGATCGCGCGGCTCGCGCCGTCGCTCAACCTGTCGCGCGATGTGCGCCACCCGATCCTGGGCGCGCTTCATCACAAGCCGGGCGCCATCGCGCGCCATGACGCGGTCGCCTGGGGCTATGCCATCGGGGCGGCCTCGCGCGGGGTCGAGTTGCACACGCGCACCGAGGTCACGGGTTTCGGCATCGAGGGCGGCGCGGTGACGAGTGTCGTGACCGACCGGGGCACCGTGCGCTGCGGCGCGGTGCTGCAGGCGGTCGCGGGATCGAGCTCGCGGGTCGCGGCCCTGGCCGGCTTCAAGCTGCCGATCCGCACGGTGCCGCTCCAGGCCTGCGTGTCCCAGCCGCTCAAGCCTTTCCTCGATCCGATCGTCGTGTCCGGTAGCCTGCATTGCTATATCTCGCAAAGCAGTCGGGGCGAGCTGGTGATGGGCGGCTCGGTCGATCCCTATTCGCTCTACCAGCAGCGCTCGACCCTCGATTTCAAGGAGGGGCTGATGGCCAATATGCTGGAGCTCTTCCCCTTCCTCTCCGGGGTCAAGCTGCTGCGCCAATGGGCTGGCATCGCCGATATGACGCCCGATTTCAGCCCGGTCATGGGCGAGACGCCGATCCGCAACTACTGGCTCGATTCGGGCTGGGGCACCTGGGGCTTCAAGGCCACGCCGGTCTGCGGCAAGCGCATGGCCGAGACCATCGCCACGGGCAAGGTGCCCGAAATTCTCGATCCCTTCCGCCTCGACCGGTTCGAACGCTTCGACCTGGTGGGCGAGGGCGGCGCGGCCTCGGTCGGGCATTAGGGGAAGGGCCATGAGAAAGTCAGTCGTGTCGCCGGCCCTCATACTTCGACAAGCTCAGCACGAGGGCCTCACCCTGAGCTTGTCGAAGGGCGAGGCCCGGGGCACCGAGTTTGGAGCGGCGCGATGAAACTCATGCCCTGCCCGCTGAACGGGCCGCGCAACATCACCGAATTCGCCTGCGCGGGCGAGGTCAAGGTTATGCCCGACCCGGCCAAGGCGAGCGACGGGGACTGGGGCGGTTACGTCTTCCTGCGCGAGAATGCGGCCGGGGTGGTGCGCGAATGGTGGTGCCATACACCCACCGCTTTCTGGTTCATCGCCGAGCGCAACACCCTGACCGACGAGATCCTGCGTACCTATCCCGCCAGCGAGCTGTTCAAGGACCGGGTCGAGTTCGCCGCGCGCGACGAGGACGGCACATGAGTGCCGACAGGATCATGGAGCGCCTGCCGCCCCGGCCCGGCGAATGGCTCGACCGGGATCGCGAGATCGCCTTCGCCTTCGAGGGCCGGTGCCATAACGGCTTCGCGGGCGATACCATCGCCAGCGCCCTGGCGGCCGACGGCGTCTCGCTGCTCTCGCGCTCCTTCAAATACCGCCGGCCGCGCGGCGCGCTAACCATGGCGGGGCAGGACGCCAACACCCTGGTCCAGCTTCCGGGCGAGCCCAACACCCTGGCCGATATGCGCGGGATCGAGCCGGGCATGGCCGCGTTCGGCCAGAATTACGACGGCTCGCTCGAGGCCGACCGGGGCCGTTGGGTCGAATGGCTCGGCCGCTTCATGCCGGTCGGCTTCTACTACAAGGCCTTCTACAAGCCCTTCGGCGCCTGGCGGCGCTGGGAGCCCTTCATCCGCCGCAAGGCGGGCCTCGGCGTCATCGACACGGAGGCCCTCCACGCCTATCACGACAAGGCCTACGGCTTCTGCGACGTCGCCGTGATCGGTGGCGGCCCGGCGGGCCTTGCCGCCGCTGCCCAGGCGGCCGAGGCGGGGGCCGAGGTGCTGCTGATCGAAGAGGGCGCGCGGCTCGGCGGCAGTCTCACCTATGCCCGGTTCGATCCGGAGGGCGCGCGCGCCTCGCGGGAGGCCGAAGCCCTGATCGGGGCCGTCGAGGGCGCGGACCGGATCGAGGTCATGACCGAGGCCGTCTGCAACGGCTGGTTCGCCGATCATTTCCTGCCCGTGATCCGGGGCAACCGGCTGTACAAGATCCGCGCCAAGCAGGTCGTGGTCGCGACCGGGTCGATGGAGCAGCCGATCGTCTTCCGGGGCAACGACACCCCGGGCGTGATGATGGGCTCCGCCGCCCAGCGCCTGATCCGCCGCCATGCCGTCCGGCCCGGCCGTCGCGCCGTGGTCGCCACGGCCAATGGCGACGGCTACGGCGTGGCGCTCGACCTGATCGATTCCGAGGTCGCGGTCCTGGCCGTGCTAGACCTGCGCGAAGACCCGCCCGCCTGCCCCCGCTCCGACGCCCTGCGTGCGCGGGGCGTGCCGGTTCTGGCCGGCCACACGCCCTGGGAGGCCTGGGCCGGCCCGGACCACCGCCTCGCCGGGCTCCAAGTCGCGGGGATAACGGGGCAGGGCACGGCCCGACCGGGCGAACGCATCCTCTGCGACCTGCTCTGCGTCAGCGTGGGCTATACCCCCGCCGCCCATATCGCCTGCCATGCCGGGGCGATGCTGCGCTACGACCCGGCCCTCGGCATGTTGGCTTTGGCCGAGTGCCCGGACGGCATCCACCCGGCGGGCTCCGCGGCCGGGGCTTTCGATCTTGACGCTGCCATCGCCCAGGGCCGCCTCGCCGGCTGGAACGCCGCGCGGACGGCGGGTTTCGAGGGCGCGGCGGAACCGCCCGCCCCGGGCGATCTCGGCGCGGAGCAGGTCAGCCATCCCTGGCCGATCTTTCCCCATCCCAAGGGCAAGGATTTCGTCGATTTCGACGAGGACCTCCAGGTCAAGGACATCCGCAACGCGGTGGCCGAGGGCTACGAGGATATCGAACTGCTCAAGCGTTTCTCGACCGCCGGAATGGGCCCCAGCCAGGGCCGCCACACGGCGGCAAACCTGGCGCGCCTCGCCGCCGAAGCGGCGGGCCGCGATCTCGCCGAGATGGGCGCGACGACGGTTCGCCCGCCCTATACGGCGGAAAGCTTCGGCATCCTCGCCGGGCGGGGCTTCGAGCCGGAGCGGCGCAGCGCCATGCACCATCGTCATATCGAGGCAGACGCGCAGATGATGCTCGCCGGCCTCTGGCAGCGCCCGGCCTTCTACGGCTCCGAGCGCGACCGCGAAGAATGCATCGAGGCGGAGGCGATGGCGGTGCGGACGGGGGTTGGGCTGATCGACGTTTCCACCCTGGGCGGGCTCGAAATTCGCGGCCCCGACGCCGCCGAGTTCCTGAACCGCATGTACACCTTCGCCTATGCCAAGCAGGCGGTGGGCCGGGCGCGCTACGTCCTCATGTGCGGCCCCTCGGGCGCGGTGATCGACGACGGCGTCGCCTGCCGTTTCCATGACAATCATTTCTACGTCACCGCGACAACGGGCGGGGTCGAAGGGGTCTATCGCCAGATGCTCTGGTTCAACGCCCAATGGCGTCTCGACGTGGACGTCACCAACGTCACTGCCGCCTATGCCGGGGTGAATATCGCCGGGCCGTCGAGCCGCGCCGTCTTGGCCCCGCTTTGCCCCGATCTCGATCTTTCGGCCGAGGCTTTTCCCTATATGGGCGTGCGTGTGGGCACGGTCGCGGGCATTCCCGCGCGCCTGCTGCGCGTCGGCTTCGTGGGCGAGCTGGGGTACGAAATCCACGTCCCGGCCAGCTACGGCGAAGCCCTGTGGGACGCCCTGATGGATGCGGGCGAGGCGGCCGGTATCCTGCCCTTCGGGGTCGAGGCCCAGCGTCTGCTGCGCCTGGAGAAGGGCCATATCATCATCGGCCAGGACACGGACGGCGAGACCACGCCGCAGGAGGCCGATATGGTCTGGGCCCTGGCCCGCAAGAAGCCCTTCTATGTCGGCGAGCGGGCGCTCCGCATCCAGGCCGCGCGGCCCTTGAAGCGCAAGCTGATCGGTTTTGCCATGGCGAGTCCTCGGGACGCGGCCCCGGCCGAAAGCCATCTCGTCATCCGCGACGGTACGATCACGGGCCGCGTCACCTCGGCCGCCTTCTCGCCTATCCTCGGCAAGGTCATCGGCCTCGCCTATGTCGCGCCCGCCCAGGCCGAGCCCGGCACACGCTTCACGATCCGCTCCCATGGCGGACGCATGGCCCTGGCCGAGGTCGTGTCCTTGCCGCATTACGATCCCGACAACGCACGGCAGGAGGGTTAGGGGATGGCGCGCCTGAACCCCACCGATCTGCCACGGCGCAGCCCGCTCTACCGGACCCTCGTAGAGGCCGGCGCCAGCTTCGCGCCCGTCGGCGACGGCGCGATCGCCGAAGCCTTCGGCAAGGAGGATTCTGCCGCGGCCCGGACCCTCGGCCTCGCCGATCTCAGCCCGCTGCCGCGCGCTGGTTGGAAAGGGCGGGGCGCCCTGGCTTGGCTGGCGGAAGGAGGAGTGACCGGCCTCGATACGGACAACCGCGCCGTGCCCCAGGCGAATGGTCTCCTCGCCCTGCGCCTCGCGCCGACCGAAGCGGTCCTGCTCGTGTCCTTCGACGGCGATACGGCGGCGCTGGACGGGATCGCCGCCGGTTGGAGCATCGACACGGCCGGGCTCTGCTTTCCCGTGCCGCGCATGGAGTCGAGCTTCCGCTTTGCCGTCACGGGCGAGCAAGGGGCCGCGATGTTCGCCAAGCTCTGCGCCGTCGATCTGCGGCCGCGCGCCTTTCCCGATCTGGCCATCGCCCAGACCTCGGTCGCGCGGATGAACGCGGTCGTCTGCCGGCGCGACCGGGGCGGCGTGCTGGGCTACGAAATTCTCGGCGAATGGGCCTCGGCCGAATATCTCTGGGCCTGCCTGCTCGACGCGATGCAGGAATTCGGCGGCCGTCCGGTCGGCCGCGCCGCCCTGGCCGCGTTGGAGACGTCGGGTTGAGCGCGGCGGGCGATTTCCAAGATCCCCATGGCGGCAACCGCGACAGCCTGGAAGCGGCGATCGGGCGCGAGGTGCGGTCCTTCCGCAAGCAGCTCGGCATGACGGTGGTCGAACTGGCGCGGAGCGCCGGCCTCTCGCCCGGGATGCTGTCCAAGATCGAGAACGGCGTGACCTCGCCCTCCCTCGCCACCATCAAGGCGCTGTCGGAAGCCCTGCACGTTCCCGTGACGGCGCTCTTCCGCCGCTTCGAGGAGGGCACGGACGCGACCTTCGTGAAGGCGGGCGAGGGACTGACGATCGAGCGGCGGGGCACCCGCACCGGGCACCAGTATCAATTGCTCGGCCATGCGCTCGGCTCCTCCGTCGCGGTCGAGCCCTATCTCATCACCCTGACCGAGGAATCCGACGTTTTCCCGCTCTTCCAGCATGCCGGGATGGAATTCATCCATGTCCTGGAGGGGCGCATGACCTATCGCCATGGCGACAAGACCTATCCGATGGCGCCGGGCGATTCGCTGTTCTTCGACGCCCAGGCGCCCCACGGCCCGGATGCCTTGGAAAAGCTGCCCATCCGCTTCCTCTCGGTCATTTCCTACGGGCGGAGTGAGGATTGAACGATGTTCGCAATGGGAACATTATTTTCTTTCTGGTAGAATAGAGCCTTCAACCTCGGACTCAGGAAACGCCATCATGTGCGGCATCGTCGGCTTGTTCGTGAAGAATCCGGAGCAGCGCGCGGACCTCGGCGCCAATCTCTCGCGCATGCTGGTCGGCATGACCGATCGCGGCCCCGACAGCGCGGGCATCGCGGTCTATCACGACCCCAGCGCGTCGGGCTGGTGCAAGCTCACCCTGTTCCATCCCGACGAGACCTATGCCTGGCGCGCCATGGCCGGCGAATTGGCGGCCGCCCTGGACGAGGAGACGGATGTCTTCCTCAAGGCCAACCATGCCGTGCTTTCGGCCGAGGCGGAGGAGGGCGAAGTCCGCGCCTGGCTCGCCGCCCATCATCCCGAAATCCGCATCATGGGCTACGGCACCCTGATGGAGGTTTACAAGGATAAGGGCAAGCCGGCTTCGGTGGTCGACAAATACGGCATCGCCGGGATGGCCGGCACCCACGGTATCGGCCATACCCGCATGGCGACGGAAAGCGCGGTGACGACCGAGCATTCCCATCCCTTCACCGCCGCCTCGGACATGTGCCTTGTCCATAACGGCTCGCTCAGCAACCACAACCGGCTGCGCCTCTGGCTCCAGCGCCGCGGCCAGGTCTTCGAAAGCGACAACGACACGGAGGTCGCCGCCCGTTATTTTGCCCATCGTCTGGGTGAGGGGGCCAGCCTGCGCGAGGCGATGGAGGCGGGACTCAAGGATCTCGACGGCTTCTACACCTTCGCCATGGGCACGCGTGACGGCTTCGCGGTGCTGCGCGACGGCATCGCCTGCAAGCCCGCCGTCCTGGCCGAGACCGACGACTGGGTCGCCATGGCCTCGGAATATCGCAGCCTGGCCGGTCTGCCGGGAGTCGCGGATGCCAAGGTCTGGGAGCCGGAACCCACAGTGGTCTATAGCTGGAGCCTGAATTGACCGAGTTCGACCTCGCCGCAGCGCCGATCCGGGAGCTCAATTCCCGGCTACACAAGCTGCCGCCGGACACCAACGAGCGCGCCTGGCGTATCGTCAATCCGCGCGGCGCCCATAGCATCGCGGTCGGCCTGACCCAACCCATCGAGGTCCGGATCGCGGGCCATGTCGGCTACTACTGCGCGGGGATGAACAAGGAGGCCACGGTCGTGATCGACGGCCAATGCGGCTGGGGCCTGGCCGAGAACATCATGAGCGGCACGGTCCGCGTCACCGGCAACGCCTCGCAAGGCGTCGCGGCGACCGGGCGCGGCGGGCTGGTGGTGGTCGAGGGCGATGCCGGCGCGCGCTGCGGCGTCTCGATGAAGGGCGTCGATATCGTCGTCGCCGGCTCGATCGGCCATATGAGCGCCTTCATGGCCCAGCGCGGCCGCCTCGTGGTCTGCGGCGATGCCGGCGACGATCTGGGCGATTCGATCTACGAGGCGGTGATCTATGTCGGCGGCAAGACCGGCCGCCTGGGCGCCGATTGCGTCGAGAAGGAGATGACGGCGGAGCATGTCGCCGATCTGCGCGCCCTACTGGAACGCGCCGGCATCGAGGCCGACCCGACAAAATTCCGCCGCTTCGGCTCGGCCCGTAAGCTCTACCATTTCAATGTCGACCACGCCGATTCGTACTGAGGACGGCTGTCTCGAATGATGGATATCCAAGCGAATCACCGGGTTTCCCCCACCTCACCCCCTCCCTCTCCGCCCCCGGGGGCGGAGAGGGAGGGACCCGCCGCGCAGCGGTGGGAGGGTGAGGTGGGGGTGTGGCACGCCGCCTCGCTGGTAAACACCGTTCAAAGGCCAGTCTCATGACCGTCGATCCGCGAAACCTGCGCGAAAGCGCGACCTTTCCCCGCGAGGTGCTGGCCGAAATTCACCGGGCCGCCGATCAGGGGGTCTACGACATCCGAGGCTTCGGCGCGAAGCGGCGCCTGCCCAGCTTTGACGATCTCGTCTTCCTGGGCGCCTCGGTCTCGCGCTACCCGCTCGAGGGCTACCGCGAGCGCTGCGACACCAATGTCGTCCTGGGCGACCGTTTCGCCGAGCAGCCCATCGAACTCAAGATCCCGATCACCATTGCGGGGATGAGCTTTGGCGCCCTGGGCGCCAACGCCAAGGAGGCCATCGGCCTGGCCTGCACCGAGATGGGCACCAGTTCGACCACCGGCGACGGCGGCATGACCGAGGAGGAGCGCCGCTCCTCCAAAACCCTAGTCTATCAGGTCCTCCCCTCGCGCTACGGCATGGACCCCGACGACCTGCGCCGGGCCGACGCCATCGAGGTGGTGATCGGCCAGGGTGCGAAGCCCGGCGGCGGCGGCATGCTGCTGGGCCAGAAGA
>CAUZWC010000004.1:0-30179 GCA_963583595.1 Alphaproteobacteria bacterium
TGTCCAAGGCCTGTCCCGGCCAGAAGATGGCGAGCACCAGAAAGAAGAGAGCGACCGAGGCCAGCACCGGATTGATCCGGCGCAAGCCGCGCAGACGGGGCATGGGCAAGGACAGGAAGATCATTGCAAAGCATCCTTCGTCGGCGGGAGGTCGTGGGAATTTACGTAAAATACTTCCATCCAAATCGAACTATTTGGGCAAAAAAACGGATCAGCGCCGCACCGTGCGGGGGGAGGCGAGCTCGACACCAGTGCAGCATTCCGCCAGCAACAGGCTGACGAGGGCGTCGAGAAGGCCGAAATTGGGCTGGCAGCGCAGCACACGGCCCTCGCGCTCCTGCCAGATCAGGCCGGCGCCGACCAGATGCGAGATGTGATGCGACAGGGTCGATGCCGGAATGCCGACATGTTTCTGAATCTCGCCCACGGACAGCCCGTCCGGGTCGGCGCGGACGAGGAGACGCACAATCTCCAACCGAGTCGGGTTGCCGAGTTTTTCAAGGCAGAGGGCAGCATCGCTAAGTTCCATGGCGCCAGAATATCGCCGCTTCGCGGGTTGTCAACGATAATACCGGAAGGGCCGAAATATGTTGGCGCGCCGAAGCGAGGCGAACAGGGGCCCGTGGCGGGAAACTCTATGGAAATACAGGTTTTTTCCGGGCGGCTCCGCCGCCGCCGACCCTGCGGACCATGGCGATCACCGCCGCGGCCAGTTCCAGATCGCCCTTCGCGCTCGTATGGTCGCCGCGTTCCGGGGGGACCGCCTTCATGGCATGGACCAGGGCATCCTTGCGCGCCGCGGCGACTTCCGGCCGTTCCGACAGGAACTTGCACATGGCCGCACAGACTGCGGCGATGGTCTCGAAACCGAAGGTTTCGGCCTGGGTCCGGATGTCGTTGGCCAGGAGGCTGACCTCGCGCAGCTCGGCGGCCGAGGAGGCATCGGCGTCGATTGCCCGGCGAAGGGCCTTGTCGAGGTCGTTGAGGTCGACGGCCAGCGATGTCCGCGCTTCCTTCCTCCAGTTCGCGCAGGCCCGTCTCGGCCCGCTGCTGCATGGCTTCGAGCGAAAGGTCCGGATTCCAGCTCATCTTCTTCCGCGGATCGTCCGGCGGAACCAGAATTTTGTAGCCCTGCGATTGCGACATACCGGCTCTCTGTTCGATGTTCCGCCGGGTCAGCGGCGGACGAACGGAACGCTACGCCTCTTTGATTAAGCCGAGGTTAAGCAGGAGCGTTGGACGCTCTATTTCTCGGGTTCGAAATCGAGAGCGACCGAATTCATGCAGAAGCGCTGACCCGTCGGTTCCGGCCCGTCCGGAAAGACATGGCCGAGGTGGGAATCGCAGCGGGCGCAAAGCACCTCTGTCCGGCGCATGAAGAAATTGCGGTCGGTCTCGAAGCGCACGGCCTCCTCGGAGGCCGGCGCGGTGAAGCTGGGCCAGCCCGTTCCGGAATCGAACTTGTCGCCGGAGGTGAAGAGGTCCTGGCCGCAACAGACGCAGCGATAGCTACCGGGCGCCTTGTTGTCGTTGAGCATGCCGGAAAAGGGCCTTTCCGTTCCCTTCTTGCGGCAGACATGGAACTGCCCTGGCGACAGCTCGCGTCGCCATTCCTCGTCGGATTTCTCGATCTTCGCAATCTTCTCGGTCATCTTCGTTCCCTCGTTTTCGTGTTCGCCGCCGTCCGGCGCCAGCCTAGCGGAGTTTGCGCCAGGCCTCGGCCGCCGCGTCCGACAACGTGCCCTCGTAGTAGCCCTGCATGGGCAGAGCAAAATTGCTCTCCTGGCGTGCCTTCTGGAGGACGGCGTAGAGGTTCAGATTACCGCCGATTTCGCCCTTTTCGGCAAGCTGCAGGAGATGCTCCCGCCCCATGATCTGGGTCATTTGCGGCGGCGAGCCAACCTCGGTCAGGAACATGGCAGAGCTACGATAGCCGTTGGCCTTTGCGATATCGTGATAGAGGGTCGGTTGGATGTTGTAGAATCCATGGTCGAGCCAACCGGTAAAGGGACAACCATGGATCATCACGCCGCCCGGCTCGCTGACGGGGCTCGATTTCGAGTTTCTCGCGCCGAACGAGCCGAAGGAGAATTTCGTCATCCTCTTCGCGCGCCAGGCGGGCATGGTCGATGCCGGCAAGCGTTTCCTCAAGGACGAGGCGATGGTGCGGCGGATCGTCGAGGATTCCCGGGGCGGCTGCTATTTCCTCTCCTTCCACCGCAACGGCGTGCTGATCTACGCCGCCATCGTGGTGAATGCCGAACGGCCGGCCGACGAGATCGGCCATTGCCTGCTCGAGGAGATGACCCAGGCGCTCGGCCTGCCCGGCGACAGCGATTCGATCGGCCCCTTGACCCTCCATCAGACCCAATACAGATCGACCCTGACTGCCGCGGACAAGTTGCTGATTCGAGGCCTCTACGATCCGCGCATGGCGCCGAATCTGCCGAGGGGGGCGAAGCGATGGAGCGGGTGCGCAAGGTCATCGGCGAACTGCGCTGACGTCGATCCTCGGCGTGCCGATCTCCGGTCTGGCAGCTTGAGTGCGCCACTGCCTTGCCATTAGTGTGCAGCGCGAAGGAGGAATTCGATGGCCACGACATATGCCGACGATCCGCGCCGGGAGCAGACCCTGGCGCAGGTCCTCAAGAAGCGGGTGCAACGGGTCGGCGACAAGCCCTGGGTGGTGACGGCCGAGCGCGCCTATAGCTACCGCGAGATCGACACGGTTTCGACCCGGCTGGGGCACGGCCTGATGGCGGCCGGCATCGCCAAGGGCGAGACCGTCCTGATCTTCCTGCCGGATACGATCGACTACATCCATATCTGGTGTGCTCTGGCCAAGTTCGGCGCGATCGAGGTGCCGGTCAACGTCCACTACCAGGGCGGCATCCTGGCCCATGTCGTCAACGATTCCCTGGCCGAGACGATGATCGTCGACCGCCAGTATCTCGATCGGCTGGAAGTCATCCGCGACGAGATCGAGACCGTCCAACGCCTGATCCTCTATTCCGAGAAGGCCGACGGGACCGAGCCGATGCTGCCCGAGTCCCTGGCCGGCCGCTTCGAGGCCCTGCGCTTCGAGGATCTGTTCAGCGAGGCCGAATCCGAGATCCCGGACGGCCCGGTTTATAATGACCTGATCGGCGTCATGTACACCTCGGGCACGACGGGCCCGTCGAAGGGCGCGATGATCACCCATTGCCATGCCTTCGAATACGCCATCGTGGCTGTCGAATGCCTCGAGATGCGCTCGGACGACGTCTATTACGGCCCGCTTCCGATGTTCCATATCGCCGGCCAATGGGCGGTGATCTACGCCGCTTGCATCATGGACGCGACGGCCGTGCTCGCCGGCACCTTCAGCATTGCGGCTTTCTGGGACGATATCCGCCGCCATAACGCGACCTGCTGTTTCCTGCTCGGCGCCATGATGAACTTCGTCAACAACCAGGAGCCGCGGCCGGACGATGCCGACCACTCTCTCAAGCGGATTATCACTGCCCCGCTCATCCCGGATGTCGAGGCCTTCAAGACGCGCTTCGGGGTTCTAGTCTCGACGACCTGGGGCGGGACCGAGATGAACTGCCCCATGCGCTCCGGCTTCGACCTCGTCGACAACCGCACCTGCGGCCGGGTCGCCGAGGACCGCTATGAGGTGCGCCTCGTCGACGCGAATGACGAGGAGGTGCCGCCCGGCGTGCCGGGCGAGGCCGTGGTCCGCGCCAAGGAGCCCTGGATCCTGATGGCCGGCTATTGGCGCCACGACGACTGGACGGCCAGGGCCTGGCGCAATCTCTGGTATCACACTGGCGATATGCTGATGCGCGACGAGGCGGGCAATTTCTATTTCGTCGACCGCACAAAGGACGCGATCCGTCGGCGCGGCGAGAATATCTCGTCGATGGAGGTCGAATTCGAGATCAACGCCCATCCCGATGTGCTGGAAAGCGCCGTCATCCCGATCGATTCGGCGGAGACGGAGCAGGAGGTCATGGCCGTCATCGTGCCGCGCAGTGGGCGCCGCATCGACCCGGAGGCGCTGATCCGCTTCCTGGAACCGCGCATGGCCTATTTCATGGTGCCGCGCTATGTCGATCTGGTCGAGGCACTGCCCAAGACGCCGACCGGCAAGATCCAGAAATACGAGCTGCGCGACGCGGGCGTGACGCCTTCGACCTGGGACCGGGTGGCGGCCGGCGTGAAGCTCAAGCGCTGACGACGCGTCCTTCGTCCTTCGACAGGCTCAGGACGAGGAAAGCACAGATTCCCCCGAGCCCTCATGCTGAGCCTTTCGAAGCATGAGGGCCAGCCCCGGTGAATGCCTTTGCGGCTGCGCCTCGCCACCTTCAACCTGGAGAACCTGGACGACCGTCCCGGACACGGGCCCTTCACTGGAGGCACGGATCGCGGCCCTGCGGCCCGCCCTGCTGCGCCTCGACGCCGATGTTCTCTGCCTGCAGGAGGTCAACGCCCAGGGGCGTAAGCATCATGACCGGCAGTTCGATGCGCTCGACGCCGTGCTGGCGGACACGCCCTATGCCGGATACACCAAGAGGGCGACGACCGAAAGCGCCAGCGGCCATGGCGGCTGCGTCTGGTCACCCTGGGGCGCTTCCCGGTCCTGGCGCGGCGGCAGCTTCGGCACGATCTGGTCGAGGCGCCTCGCTACCGTTCGGCGACGGTCGATCCCCGGCCTGGCGGAAGCCCTGGATTTGGACCGGCCGATCCTGCTGACCAGCTTCGACGGGTCGGACGGTGTGCCGCTTCATATTTTCAACCTGCACCTGCGGGCGCCGC
Organism: Alphaproteobacteria bacterium; assembly: GCA_963583595.1. Lineage (GTDB taxonomy): Bacteria > Pseudomonadota > Alphaproteobacteria > CADEGL01 > CADEGL01 > JABIRQ01. Next base: position 4,801 of record CAUZWC010000004.1, read on the forward strand.
GGCCCCACCCGATTCCGGGCCAGCGCGACGGTCGAGACTGGCGTAGCGCCGAGGGCTGGGCCGAGGGCCTTTTCATCGCTTCGGTCTTGCGCGCGGGCCAGGCCCTGGAGACGCGCCGCCTGGTCGACTCCCTGTTCGCCGCGGAGGCGGAGCCTCGCATCGTCGTCTGCGGCGATTTCAACGCCTCCGACAACGAGCTGTCCCTGCGCATCGTCATGGGCCCGCAGGAGGAGGACGAGGCCGGAAGCGGTCTTCACCGTTCCCTTCTCCATGCGCTGGAGCGGACGGTCCCGGCCGAGACGCGCTACTCCGTCCTTCACGCAGGCCGGCCGATGATGCTCGACCATGTGCTGGTCTCCGGCACTCTCGGACGCGCTCATCGAGGTTCGTGGATCGACAATGCCGGCCTGTCGGACGAGGTGACGGCCGCCGACCGCAAAACTTTCGGGGGCTCGTTTCACGCGCCGGTCGCGGTCGAGTTCGACCTGGCGGCCTTGGCCGACAGGGGTGCATGACAGGGGGACGAGGGCGGTACTAGACTGCTCGGCGACAATCGTTCCACGAGGGGGAGGACATCATGGCCAAGTCCGGCAAAGTCATCATCACCTGCGCCGTCACCGGCTCCATCCACACGCCAACCATGTCGGAGCATCTGCCGCTGACGCCCAGCGAGGTGGCCGAGGGCGCCATCGGCGCGGCGGAAGCGGGGGCATCGATCCTCCACCTCCATGCCCGCGATCCCAAGGACGGCCGGCCGACGCCCGATCCGGCGGTGTTCATGGAGTTCCTGCCGCGCATCAAGCAGGCGACCAATGCCGTGGTGAATATCACCACCGGTGGCGGCCACGGCATGACGGCGGCGGAACGGCTTGCCGCGCCGCTCGCGGCCCGTCCCGAGATGGCTTCCTTCAATATGGGCTCGATGAATTTCGGCCTGTTCCCGCTGCTCGACCGTTACAAGGACTTCAAATACGAGTGGGAGCGCGAGCATCTCGAGAACAGCCGCGACTTCATCTTCCGCAACACCTTCAAGGACATGGAGTTCATCCTGAAGGAGCTCGGCGAGGGCTGCGGCACGCGCTTCGAATTCGAATGCTACGATGTCGGCCATCTTTACAACCTGGCCCATCTGGTCGACCGGGGCCTGGTCAAGCCGCCGATGTTCGTGCAGACGATCTTCGGCATCTTGGGCGGCATCGGCGCCGACCATGAGAACCTGATGTTCATGAAGAGCACGGCCGACCGCCTGTTCGGCGAGGATTTCTACTGGTCGATCCTGGCCGCCGGGCGACACCAGATGCCCTTCTGCACCATGGGCGCGATCATGGGCGGCAATGTCCGCGTCGGGATGGAGGACAGCCTCTATCTCGCCAAGGGCAAGCTGACCGAAAGCAACGCTGCCCAGGTCGCCAAAATCCGCCGCATCCTCGAGGACCTGTCTATGGAGATCGCCACGCCGGACGAGGCGCGCGAGATGCTCCAGCTCAAGGGCGGCGACGACGTCGGGTTCTAGGCACCCGCATCTCCATTTCGTTTGCTCCTCACCCTGAGTCTGTCGAAGGGTGAGGGTGGCACGGAGTGTCGTTGTGCCAACGCCCCATACTTCGACAGGCTCAGCATGAGGCTGTCGAGGGTGAATTCTGCTTGCCCAGCCCCTATATCGGCGCCCTCGGACGGTGGGCGACGATGGGGCGGGGGCGGATCTTGCGTTCGCGGTAGAGGACGTAGAGCCCGCTGCTCACGATGATGGCCATGCCCGCCGCCACGGCCGGGCCGGGCAGGGTCTGCCAGACCAGCCAGCCCAGCAGCACGGCCCAGATCAGCCCCGAATATTCGAAGGGCGCGACGACGGTGGCCGGCGCCAGGCGATAGGCCTGGGCCAGGAAAAAATGACCGAAGCCGGCGATCACGCCGCAGGCGCCCATCATCAGCAGGGCGCGGTCGGTCAGCGGCACCCAGCCCCAGGGCGCGATCGCGCCGCTCGCTACCAGAAAGACCAGCATCGTGTAAAAGGTGATGCGCGGGCCCGGTTCGTCCCGGCCCATGCGCCGGGTGACCATGGTGGCCAGGGCGTAGCCAAGCGCGCTGAGCAGGGCCAGCAGCATGGCCGGATGGAAATTGCCAAAGCCGGGCTGGATCATCAGCATCGCGCCGCCGAAGCCGAAACCGATGGCGGTCCAACGGCGGATCCCGACCGGCTCCTTGAGGATCGGCACGGCCAGGGCGGTGATGAAGAGCGGCGCGGTGAAGGCGATGGCGACGGCATCGGCCAGGGGCAGGGCGGCCAGCGCGATATAGAAGCTGGTATAGGAGCCCATCATGCAGGTGCCGCGCAGCAGATTGAGGCCGAGTCGCTCTGTTTTCAGGTCACGCAATCCGATGGTCCCGGCCGTGATGCCCAGCACGATGGGCAGGGCGACCAGGCTGCGGATGAAGACAATCTGCAGGACGGAATAGTCCTCGCCCAGCAGCTTGATGAAGACGTCCTGGATGCTGAAGACGGCAATGGCGGAGACGACGAGGAGGATGCCGGGAACCGCCGACTGTCCATCGCTCGCCGATGGTGCCGCACTGGCCATGGCCTTCGCTTCCCCTTTCGCCCGCCGCGCGCAGCGCGCGATTCCCGTTCGCTTATGTCAGGGGGCGGAGGGGGCGGCAAACGAAAACGCCGCGCCGGAAATGAGTGTCAGGCGAAGGCGTAGGCGGCCATCGAGAGAATGCCCCAGCTATTGCTGGCATGGAGGCGCCGGGCGGGTCCCGCGCCGCCCGCGCCCAGGGCCACGAAGAGCGGCAGGAAATGTTCCGGGCTGGGATGGTTGCGCGCGGCCTCGGGCGCAACCGCGCGGTAGCGGCGCAGGTCCTCGGTCCGCCCTTCAAGCAGGGCCGCATCGACCCAGGATTCGAACTCTTCGACATAGGCGGGTGGGGGATCGTCGCGCCCGAAGCACCCGAAATCGCAGAAATTATGGGTCGGTCAGCCGCTGCCGAGCACCAGCACGCCGTCCTCGCGCAGGGGGGCGAGGGCTCGGCCGACGGCCAGGTGATGGGCCACGTCCCGGGCGGGCTGCACCGAGAGTTGGACGACGGGGATGTCCGCTTCGGGCCAGGCCACCAGGAGCGGTGGCCTGGTCCCGTGGTCCAGGCCGCGCTCGCGATCCAAATCGGTCGGGAGGCCGGCCTCGCGCAGCAGGCCCGTCGCCCGTTCGGCCAGATCGGGATCGCCCGGCGCGGGATAGCGCAGGCGATAGAGGGCCTCGGGAAAGCCGGAGAAATCGTGGATGGTCTCCGGCACGGCGGCCGCGCCCAGGCGAGGGGCCTCGGTCGTCCAATGGGCCGTGGCGCAGAGGATCGCGCGAGGCCGCTCGACGGGCTCGCGGAGGCCCACGAGAAACTCGCGAGCCGGCCCCGGCTCGACGACCTGGGTCGGCGCGCCGTGGCTCACGAAGAGGGCCGGGATCGCGGTCATCGGTTCAGAGTTCCCGCCCGACCAGCCGGTCGATGGAGACGCGGCCGGCGCCCCGGAACAGGACGTAGATCAGCACGACCATCCAGAGCAGGGCGTATTCGTAGCCGCCGTTCGTGACCATGAAGCCGTTGGGCAGATGAACGGCGAGGACCGCGACGGCCATCAGGATCACCCTGCCCGCGGCCCAGAACCGGGTCAGCAGGCCCAGAGCGATGCAGATGCCGCCCACGAATTCCTGGGCGCCGGCGATGGTGGCGAGCAGATAGGCTGGCTCAAGGCCCATATTGGCGAAAAACTGGGCCGTGCCGTCCAATCCGCCGGACAGCTTGCCCCAGCCATGGGGGGTCAAGAAGCCCCCGGCGACGATCCGCAGCAACGGATAGGCCGCCTCCCGGCCGCAGCAATAGAGCCCGCTCAAGGTGGGGATCAAGAGCTTCGGGCCGTTTCCGGCCTGATTCGTATCGGTCATGTCGCGCCGGCGATTCCGGATTTCCTCGCGCGCTATCCCGACCTGCGGGTCGATATGAGCCTGAACGACTGGGTGATCGACTTCATCGACGAGGGATTCGATCTGGCGATTCGCATCGGCGCCCTGGCCGATTCGAGCCTGATCGCGCGCCGCCTCGCGGAAAGCCGCATGGTGGCGGTGGCCGCGCCGGACTATCTGAACCGTCACGGCGCGGCCGAGCGGCCCGAGGATCTCGAGCGGCACAATTGCCTGAGCTACAGCTATAGCCTGCAGGAACGGCAATGGCGGTTTGAAACCGAAACCGGCCTGCGTCCCGTGACCGTGAAGGGCAGTTTCCGCACGAACAACGGCGACGCCGTTCGGGCCGCCGCCGTTGCCGGGTTGGGGATTGCCGTCCTGCCGAGTTTCATCGTCGGGCCGGATATCCGGTTCGGCCTGCTTACGCCCTTGTTGCAGGATCGGATGCCGCTGGCGACGATCGTCCATGCGGTCTATCCGCATAGCCGCCATCTGACGGTGAAGGTGCGAGCCTTCGTCGATTTCCTGGCCGAGCGTTTCGGCCCCACCCCGCCCTGGGATGATTTCTAGCGGATTTCTAGGAGCCGCCCCGGCTTGCCACGAAACGGCGAATGGCGTTCGACGGCACGGCATAGGCGAGGCGCGGCAGCACGGCGCCCGGCCCGTCGGTCGCTGGCAGGACGAAGCTGGCGACGATGCCGATCAAGCGGCCGTTCATATCCACCACCGGACCGCCGGAATGGCCGGGCAAGGCGTCGAGCTTCAGCTTGATCGCATCGTCATAGCCGAAGTTATTGTATTTCAGGCGGGTGGGCCGCTTGGCCTGGACGATATAGCCGGGGGAGACGACGCCCGGCTTGTTATCCGGGGTGCCGATGGCGACGACCTTCTCGCCGTCCACGACCGTGTCGGAATCGGCCAGGACGAAAGGTTGCATGTCCGGAAACGGCGCGATGCGCAGCAGGGCAAGTTCCTGGTCGCGCGCGACGGCCAGGATATCCGCCGGCCGCTTCATGCCGTCGATCGTGATCACCGTCGCCTTGTAGTATTCGCTCAGCGCGATATGCGCGGCGGTGACGATCAGGCCCGAGGAACCGACGATGGTGCCACTCGCGCCGTTCACCACGCTGCGTCCCGTGCCGGCTTCCCGGCTGTTTTTGGCGGCGTCCGCCCGGTCTTCGATGATGACCCGGACATAGCCGGGGGCCGCGGCTTCCGCGATGGCCATGGATTCGGGAAATGCGAGGCTCGGTTCGAACTGATCGAACTGGACGAGCGTGATCGGCTCTTGCCGTTCGGGGCCGGCGAGCGTCTCGCTGAGGCAGCCGGTCGCCATCAGGGCGAGGACAAGGACGGAAAGGCTACGAATCATGGCTGAGGGCCTTCAGCAAGGGGCCGAGGGCAGTTTCGTAGCGTCGCCATTTTTCGACCGAGGATTTGTAGATCGGCTGGCGGACCTGCCAGAAGCTCGCCGTCTGCACCGGGCGCTCGTGGTCGTGAAAGCGCAGCACGGCAGGGTCCCAGTCCAACCCGAGGAACTCGACGATCCGGCGACTCACCGCGTCCTGATCGGCCACCAGCTCTTCATACTGAACTTCCAGCATGGGCTTCGGCAGGACGGCGCGCCAATGGGCCATCAGACGATCGTATTGACGGTGGTAGAGGCCGAGATCGGCGAGATTGTTGGTGAAGTTCATGCCGCGCCCGAAATTCTGCGTGAAGCAGGAGACGCAGGTATCGACCGGATCGCGCATGGTGTGGATGATCCGCGCGCCGGGCAGGATGGCGGCGATCAGCCCGGCCCGCTGGTAGTTGAGCGGCAGCTTGTCGACGATGCGCGGCATGTCGGGGGCATGGGGGCGCAGGTCGTCCAGATAATAGGCCGCCAGGCGCGCGGCGCCCTCGGCGTCGAGACCGGCGGCGCAAGTCGGGAAGGGTGCATCCGCATCCAGCAGGTTCCCGATATCGGCGATCAGCCGGTGCATCGTCCAGAGCTCGCCCGCGCCATGGGCCTGGGGATGGGCGCTGATGATCTGTTCGACCAGGGTCGAGCCGGAGCGCGGCATGCCGACGACGAAGACGGGCTGTTCTGTCGGGTCGCCGAAGCCGGCGCGCGCGGCGAAATAGTCCGGCGTGAAGATATCGATCACGGTCGAAACGAAGGTCTCGAAAGCCTCCGAGTCGAAGGGTTGGCTCTGCCTTTTCAGGCTGTTGCCCTGGATATAGTGGTCGAAGGCCCGGTCGTATTCCTTGGCGCTGTCGTATTGGCGGCCGAGCGCGAAATGCACGGCGATCCGGTCGCGCAGCTGTTTCGTCGAATCGCCCGTGAAGGCCTCCAGCCGCGCGATTTCATCCGCATCGCCGCGCAGCCCGTCGCCATAGGCCAGGCTGAAATGAGCCGCGCCGAGATCGGGGTTCAATTCGCGCGCCCGCTCCATCTGGATCTGGGCATCGTCGAAACGGCCCTTCTGCTGGAGGCAGACGCCCAGATGGTAATGGGCGCTGGCGAGGTTGGGATCCATCGCGATGGCGCGCTCGGCCTGCTGATAGGCGGCATCGACCTCGCCCTTGGCGAGCAGGGCATAGGCCCGGCCGCTGACCGCCTCGGCCAGAGTAGGGTCTATGCGAAGGGCGTGATCGAACCCGGCCATGGCCTCGTCATGGCGGTTCAATTCGACCAGGGCGCTCGCCAGATGCATATGGGTCGAGGCGAGGTCGGGCCGCGCCTCGACGGCGGCAAGATAGGATTTCGCGGCTTCCGTCAGTTCGCCGCGGTGCCACAGGATATTGCCGACCATCTGATGGGCCTCGGCGCAGGCCGGGTCGATGCCGATGGCGCGCGCGAAACATTCCAGGGCTTCTTCGGGCAGATCCAACTGACGGAAGATGCGGCCGATCTGAACCAGGGCTTCCGCCTCGTCGGCGACTGCCGCCGCCCGCCGCAGCAGGGGCAGCGCAGACTCCCGGTCGCTCTCCGCGCGGACCTCGGCAATATTGGCCATGGCCGCGGCATAGTCCGGATCGACTTCCACTGCCCGCTCGTAGCGGGCAAGGGCCGCTTCCGTCTCGCCTTTCTCAAGCAAGGCATTGCCGAGATTGTTGAGAATTTCGGGATGGTCGGGCTCGAGGGCGATGGCGCGCTCGTACTGATCGATCGCGCGATCGAAATCGCCGGCTTCGAAATGGGTGTCGGCCAAGCCGAAATGGGCGTAACCGTCGCTCGGATCGGCCTTGAGCGCCTGCTGGTAGCTGGCGACCGCCTCCTCTGTCTGGCCGAGCGCGCGATACGCCTCGGCCAGGTTGTAATAGGCGAGCGCGCCCGCGAAGCCGGCCGCGATGGCCTGGCGGATCATCGAAACGGCGACATCGCTTTTGCCGTTCTGATGGGCCAGAAGCCCGAGGAAATGCATGGTTTCCGGATGGTTCGGCTGGGCCTGCAAGATGCGCTGGTAGAGGGCCTGGGCCTCACCTAATCGGCCGGCCTTGTGCAGATCGAGGGCGCGGGCCAAGGCGTCCTCGACCGGGTAGGTGTTTTCAGTCTGGCGTGCCACCGGTACCGCTCTCCGAAACTTGTTCATGATCATCGGCCAGGGACCCCAGGGCGTCGCCCAGGGGGCCCAGATGCCGTTCGTAGTTGCGCCAGCGTCCGACCGAGCTGGCATAGAGCGGGGTGCGCACCTGCCATGTGCTCGCGGTCAAGACCGCCCGCTCGGTCTCGTGGAAGCGCAGGCAGCGCGAATCCCAGTCCAAGCCGAGGAAATCGACGATCTCGTGCGCCTTGGCGTCGAGATCGGCGATCAGATCCTCGTAGCGTAGCTCCAACATGGGGATCGGCAGGCATTCGCGCCAGTGCCGCATCAATTGGTCGTAAAGCCAATAGTGGTGGCCGAGTCCTTCGAGGTCGTTGCTGAAGTCCAACGCGCCGGTGAAGTCCTGCATATAACAGGACAGGCAGGTGTCCAGCGCGTCCCGCCGGATATGGATGACCCGTGCCCGGGGGAACAGACGCGCGGCAAGGCCGAGGAAGCGGAAATTGGTCGGCATCTTGTCGGTGATCCGCAGGGCGTCGCCGGCGTCCCGCGCGATCGCGGCGAGGTAGCGCTCCGCGGCCGCCTGGGACGCTTCGCCCGTCAAGGTCCTGGCGCCTTCGGGAAAGGGGTGGCCCGCTTGCGACGTTTCGGCGAGTCCGGCGGCGATGCGTCCCAGATCGTCGTGTTCGCCCGCGCCATGGACCCGGGGATGGCTCGCGGCGATCTGCTCGACCAGGGTGGTGCCTGAGCGCGGCATGCCGACGATGAAGACGGGCTGCGGGTTGGACGATCCCACCGCCTCGCCGCCCGCCGCGAAAAAGGCGTCGTCGAAAACGCTTTCGATGCTGGCGAACAGCGCCGCCGTGGCCGCTGCATTGTAAGGGCGGTGCGCGGCGGCAAGCGCATTGCCCTCGCTGTAGCGCGCGAAGGCCTCGTCGAACCGGCCGGCCCTGTCGAGGGTTTCGCCCAGGGCGAAGGAGGCGGTTCTGCGATCCTCGGCATGAAGGCCCGGCTTCGCGAGCGCAGCCTCAAGCGCGACGATCGTGGCATCCGGCGGTTCGGGGCTGATCCGGGCGAACATGGAGAGAGCCTGAACGTCGCCTGGATCGCGTTCGATCTCGCGGGCCAGCAGGATGCGGGCGCCGTCGCGATCGCCCAACGCCTGGCGGCAGGCGGCGCGCGCCAGATCGGCTTTGACCGGATCGGTCGCCGTGGCCTCGTAGCGGTCTATGGCGGCCAGGGCCTCGTCGATCCGCCCGGCGTCCCGAAGAGCATTCGCCCGGTTGAGATGGGCCTCCGCGAAGGTCGGATCGAGGGCCAGGGCACGCCCGAAGCCGACCAGCGCGCCGTCCGCGTCGCCCTGGTCGAGCAGGGCGTTGGCCAGGTTGTTATGGATCTCCGGATCGTCGGGTATCAGCGCGAGGGCCCGGCGGTAATGGAGGACTGCCGCCCGCAGCTCGCCCAGATCGTTGAGCGAATCCGCCAAGCCGAGTTCGGCGGCGCCATCCTCCGGATCGGCGGCCAGGGTGGCGCGGTAGCAGCGCGCCGCCTCCGCCGAGCGGCCCAGCGCGCGATAGGCTTCGCCGAGATTGTAGTAACGCAGCGGGTCGGAGCCCCCCGCTTGGATGGCACGCTCGATCAGGCCGATGGCGGCTTCGGGATCGCCGGCCTGATGGGTGAGAAGGCCGAGATAATGCAGGGCGTCGCTGTGGTGGGGTTGCAGCGCGAGCAGGTCGCGATACAGGCGCTCGGCCTCGGCCAGGCGGCCGTTCTTGTGCAGCGCCAGTGCCCGGGCGAAAACGGCCTTGGGCGCGCCGTCCCTGCCCGTCGTTCCGGCGGTGCCCGGCGGTGCCACCGTTCAGGGTGCCAAGGGGCCGAGCGCTTCGCGCAGCGGGCCGAGGCCGGCTTCGTAGTGGCGCCACCGGCCGACCGATCTCGAATAGAGCGGCTGGCGGACCTGCAGTTTGCTGGAGGTCAGTACTGTGCGCCGGGTTTCATGAAAGCGCAGGCAGTGTTCGTCCCAGTCGAGGCCGGTGAAATCGACGATCTCGCGCGCCTTGCCTTCGAAATTCTCGACGAGGTCTTCGTAGCGGACCTCGAGCATGGGCAGGGGGAGGGTGGCGCGCCAATGGGCCATGAGCCGGTCGTAGAGGCGGTAGTAGTGGCCGAGCGCCTGGAGGTCGTTGGCGAAAGCCATGCGACCCGCGAAATTCAGCAGATAACAGGAGATGCAGACATCCATCGGGTCGCGCCGGCAATGAATCACCCGCGCCTTCGGGAAGAGCATCGAAATCAGGCCGAGTTGGCGGAAGTTCAACGGCATCTTGTCGGTGATGCGCAGGGCGTCGCCCGCCTTCTCGCCGACTGCGTCCAGATACTGCTGCGCCGCCTGGATCGTCATGTCGGGCGTGAAATCCGCGACGCAATCGGGATAGCCGACATAGGATTTCGTGATCGCCTGCAGGTTCGACGCGAGCCGGCCGATCTCCTCGCGCTCACCGGCACCGTGCATGGCCGGGTGGCTGGCCAGCATCTGCTCGACCAGAGTCGTGCCCGAACGAGGCATGCCCACGATGAAAACCGGCGTTTCCGATGCGATCCCCATATTCTCCGGGCGGGTGTCGAAGAAATTGCGGTCGAACACCGACATGATGCGCTCGATCCACTGCTCTTCGATCGCCGGATCGTAGGGCAGCGCCTCCCGGGCCAAGGCATTGGCATCCTCGGCCCACCGGAAGGCGGCGTCCCAGTTATTCTGCGTGTCGTGATAATGCGCCAGGGCAAAGGCGGCGCGTTGCTTGTCGCCGCGGGCCATGTCCGGCCGGCTCGCCGCCGCTTCGAGGCGCGCCGAGAAATCCGCTCTGGCCGTGCCGCCCAGATCCACGAGGCGGGTGAGCGCGACAACGTTGTCGGGTTCGTGCTCCAAGGCCTGTTCGACCAGTTCCATGGCTTTGGCCGAATCGCCGAGCGCAATATGGCAACTCGCCTGCGAAAGGAGGCCGTCAGCCTTCTGGTCGCTTTTTTCAACGTAGGTCTGGTAACAGTCCAGCGCCTCGTCGACCCGACCCGCGTGATAAAGGAGGTTCCCCAGATTGTTGTAGATTTCCGCGAGGCCGGGGTCCAATTCGGCGGCCCGCCGGTAGGATTTCTCCGCCCCCGGCAGGTCGCCATGCTCCTTCTGAAGGAAGGCATGCAGAAACACGGCCTTAGCGCTCGCGGGATTGAGCTTCAGCGCGCGCTCGCAAATATCCGTGGCTTCGGCCGAGCGGCCGGCCTTGTGGAGGGCATTGGCGTAGTCGGTCAGCAGGGTTGGATCCGCGTCGCTCTGCTCCGCGATCCGTTGAAAATTAGCGATCGATTCGTCGTAGCGCCCGGCTTCGGCGAGCGCCCGGGCCATGTTCGCGACAGGTTCAAGGTAGCCGGAACGCGCCGCCGCAGCCTTGCGGTAGTGGCTCAGCGCCGCTTCGATCTCGCCGAACTGCAGGAGGAGATTGGCGAGATTGTTATGCGCTTCGGCATAGTCGGGAGCGCGCTTGATCGCGCGTTCGAGTGCGCGCCGGGCCTCCTTCGGCCGGTCGAGATCCACCAGGGCCGCAGCCAGGTTGAGATGCGTGGACGGATTGCGCCCGTCTAATGCGATCGCCCGACGGCAGGCGCGCAGCGCGTCCTCCGTCCGGCCGAGCGCCCGATAGCAAAGCGACAGGTTGTCGTGATAGGCGGCGTTGAGGTTGTCGATCGCGATCGCCTCCTCGATTTTAGCCGCACCTTCCGCCAGCCGGTTGGTCTGGTAGGCCAGGACGCCAGCGAGATGAAGGGCATCCGGATTGTCGGGCACCTGTTCGAGCACCTGTCTGTAAAGCGCCTCGGCGTTCAGCAGATTCCCCGATTGATGGAGGCGGACCGCGTTTGCCATCACGCCTTGCAGACCGACCGGCAGGACATGCGCGCGCTGGCGTCGCTGGGTTCTTGCGGTAGAGGTCAAGGCGCCGGGCTCCTGTTCAGTGCGGTTCAATGCGGGGCCGCTCGATGCGGGCCGCCCCGGTGAGGAAGAACGCAATATGGCGTTTCTCCGCTCCGCCGTCGAGATTCGAGGTCCAATGGGCCTTCTACGCCATCATTGCCGAAACCATGGGGCACTATGCGTCCGTTGCGCGCCGGTCGTCGAGAGTCGCAATGGTGTCACAAAGGACACGCTTCTGGGATGTCGATTCGGGCTGGTGTGCACGCCGAAAATCCATTATTTTCCGTGGCCTGCGAGAGGCACGCGTGGTGTGGCGAGGCGTTTTGTTGCATTAACGTCACACGCGCTGGAATACCGGGCCTGAAAAGGGGAATTCACTTGCCCTCAAACGACCGTTCCCCCAAAAAAGCCACAGCCTGATGTGCAAAAGCGTATCAGGTACGGGTATCGACCCGATCGATACGTAAAGATAAACGAACCTTAGCGTTTGGAGAGGAGGTTCCATTGGCGAACCAAATGAATCTGAAGTCCGTGTTGTTGGGTTCGGGAGCGGCTGTTGCGCTTCTCGCGTCCCCGGCTGTCGCGGGCGAGGTCGGCGACCTGAAGGCCCAGATCGAGGCCCTTCAGCAGCGTCTTGACACCGTCGAAGTCCAGCAGACCAAGATCGTGGATACCCAGGAGCGCGTGGCCCCGGCCAATGCCGTTACCGCGGGTGACTTCCCCGGTTCCTGGAAGCTGCCGGGCTCCGATACGTCGATTTCCTTCAGTGGTTATGTGAAGGCCGACTTCATCCATGACTTTGACAGACTGACCAACTCGGACTCGTTCGGCGTTTCGGGCATCGCGCTCGACAACACCGCTTCGGCGCGCCGTGATGGCCGGACCCGTCTGCATGCCCGTCAGTCTCGCTTCCGCTTCGACAGCCGGACGCCGACCGACTGGGGCGCGATGAAAACCCGTATCGAAGGCGATTTCTTCGGTGCCGGTGGCAACCAGAACGCGTCCAACTCGACCAGTTTCCGTCTGCGTCAGGCCTATGGCCAGCTCGGTCCGGTCCTCGCGGGTCAGACCTTCACGACGTTCTCGGACACGTCCACGTACGCGGACACGGTCGACTTTTACGGCACGTCGGGCGCCGAATTCGCTCGTCAGGCGGTGATTCGTTACTCCGCGAGCCTTGGCGAAGGCATGGGCCTCGACCTCGCGGTCGAGAACCCGCAGAGCCGCATCTTATTCGCCAACACGGGGGGTACTGCGCGTTCGACGAACACCAACGATAACCTGCCCGACCTCATTGCTCGCTTCAAGTACAGCAGCAGCTGGGGCGCGTTGAACCTGTCTACTGTCGCTCGTCGCTTCGAGTTCGATCTCGGTTCCGGTGGTTCCGATGAGGAATGGGGCTACGGCGTCCATGCTGGTGCCAACGTCAACATCTGGGAAGGCGGTAACCTCGGTGTTATTGCCAACTTCGGCGACGGTATCGGCCGCTACATCACCGGCGGTCTGTATCGCGGCGCGGTTGCTTCTTGCACCAACGACGTCAATCCCGGCAACGCCGCTTGTAGCGTCGATGTCGATACGTTGTGGGCGCATGGCGGTATGGTCCGGTTGACCCATCGCTGGACCGACAGCATCCGCACGAACGTCCATTACGGCTTCGTCCGTACGGAAGTTCCGACCGCTCAGTTGTTGAAGGGCCCCAGCGTCTCTGCCGTCGTGGACGGCTTGAACACCGACCTTGACTACCTGTCGGGCAACATCTGGTGGAGCCCGGTGTCTCGCGTGAACATCGGCCTCGAAGTGATGCATGGCTGGCGCGATTCGTTCCAGGTCGACGCCACTGACAATTCAGGCGAAGCGACCCGTGTGCAGCTCGGTATGCAGTACGTGTTCTAAGACTGCCTACCAAGATACTCTCGAAGGGCCGGCCCGGTTGGGCCGGCCCTTTTCTTTTGCGTTTCTTTTGAGAATTTCCCACCAGGGAAGGGGCACGTGCGATGGGTGGATCGCGCGGGCAAACGGCCGGCATCTCTGGCGTCGGACAAAAGCGGTCCGGACCCTCAGCGGCCTTCGCACCACCAGGCGAGAAGCAGGGCATGGCCGCCGGCCAGCAAGGTGATGAGGGTTTGATCGACCACCTCGTTCTGGCCGAAGATGCTCCGGCCGACCTGATCGCGCACAGTTCCCATCCGACGACCCAAGGCCTCGATCTGTTCGACGAGCGCATCGCTCGCCATATCGTCCCGTTCTGGTCCGAGTTCCCGGCCGGTGACTGTCAAGGCGCAACCCCCTAGGCTGAAAGAGGAATAAGACGGTGGCGGAGAAGGACCGGAACGGGAATGCGCCCGTCCAGGGCGGCGAGAGTCCCGAGCAGAACTTCGGGATGCGCATCGCCCGGGACGGCACCTGGTACCATCAGGGCTCTCCCATCGGGCGCAAGCCCCTCGTCAAGCTCTTTGCCAGTGTCCTGCAACGCGACAACGCGGGGGACTATTGGCTCGTGACCTCGGTCGAGCGCGGCCAGATCGAAGTCGAGGACGCCCCGTTCATGGCGGTCGAACTGACGGTGGCGGGGCAGGGCATGGATCAAGACATCACCTTCCGGACGAATGTCGACGACCTGGTCGTGGCGGACAAGGCCCATCCGTTGAGAATAGTGCACGATTCCGCGACCGGCGAACCCGCACCGTATATTCTTGTGCGCGACCGCCTGGAGGCGCGCCTCGCCCGGTCGGTCTATTATCATCTCGCCGATCTCTGCGTGGAGCGTCGGGTCGGCGGCCGTTTGGTCCTGGGCGTCTGGAGCGGCGGTGCGTTTTTTATTCTCGAAGGTGAGGAGATTTCGTGAGCCCCGAGCATATCATCGACCGCCTGCTGTCCGCATCGAGCGGCGCGGACGGGCGAATTCGTTCGTCTCGGGGCGTTCGCCAGCGCGGCGATTCCGATCTCGACGGCCATCTCCCCAAGCCGGGCCGCCGTCCGGCCGCCGTCCTTGTCCCGCTCGTCATGCATGAGAGCGGCATGGCCATCATTCTTACTCAGCGCTCCGCTCATCTGACGGAACATGCGGGCGAAGTCAGTTTTCCGGGCGGGCGGCTGGAAGCGGAGGACGATGGCCCGGTCGACGCCGCCTTGCGAGAAACCGAAGAGGAAATCGGCCTGCCCCGCAGCCTGATCAGGGTCGTCGGGCAGCTCGACGACTATGAGACCAGCACGGGCTATGTCGTGACCCCGATCGTCGGCCTGATCCGGCCGCCCTTCGAGGTGACGCCCGATCCCTTCGAGGTGGAGGAGGTTTTCGAGGTGCCCCTGTCCTTTATCCTCGACCAGACGAACCACGAGCTGCGCATCGGGGTCTTTCGCGGCAAGGAACGGCGCTACTACGCCATGCCTTATGAAGGGCGTTTCATCTGGGGGGCGACCGCGGGCATGCTGGTCAATCTTTTCGAGGTGTTGAGAGAGGGATGACCCGCCGCCCCGCCCCCGCCGCCCGGCGCGTGTCCGGGTCGTGATGCCGGCCGCCACCCTGTCACCCCAGGATTGGCTGCGCGCCGAGGAGACGCGCGCGGTCATCGCCGCGCTGACCGCCGGGGGCAGCGAGGCGCGCTTCGTCGGGGGCTGCGTGCGCGATGCCGTCCTGGGCCGGGCCGTGCGCGACATCGATATCGCCACGCCGGAGCGGCCCGACCGGGTCATCGCGCTGCTCGATGCTGCGGGGATTCGCGCTGTGCCCACGGGGATCGACCATGGCACGGTCACGGCCGTGATCGGCCAGGCCCATTTCGAGGTCACCACCCTGCGCCTGGATGTCGAGACTTATGGCCGCCATGCCCAGGTCCGATACACCGACGATTGGCTGATCGATTCGGGCCGTCGGGATTTGACCATCAACACGCTCTATTGCGATCTCGAAGGGCAGGTCTACGACCCCCATGGCGGCTTGGCCGATCTGCGGGCCGGGCGCATCCGTTTCGTGGGCGAGGCGGAGACGCGCATTCGGGAAGATGTCCTGCGTCTTCTGCGCTTCTTCCGCTTTCGCGCTCATTACGGGACGGGCGAGCCCGATCCGGACGGCCTCTCCGCCTGCACGCGCCTCGCGCCGCTGGTCGAAGGCCTATCGGGAGAGCGCGTTGCGGGCGAGATGCTGCGCCTGCTCGAAGCGTCCGATCCCGCGGCAGAGATCGCACGGATGATTGCGGCGGGGGTGATGGCGCCGCTTCTGCCGCAGGCGGTCCGCGTCGATCGCCTGCGCGCCCTGGTGACGATCGAGGTGGACCGCCAGGAAATCGATCCCCTGCGCCGTCTTGGCGCGCTGATCGAGGCGGGTTCGGCCGCGACCATATCCGCCCGCCTGGTACTGTCCAATGCCGAGCGCGCCCGTCTGGCGGCGATGGCGGATCCGGGCAACGTCCCCGGTACCGGCTCGAACGATCACGCCCAGCGGGTACTGATGTATCGCCTGGGCATGCAAGCCTATATCGACCGGGCCCTGCTCGCCTGGGCCGAGGACATCTCCGGCGGGCCGCAGGCGTGCGCCGCGGACTGGGCGGACCTGCTGGCCCGAGCGGAGAGTTGGATGCCGCCGGCCCTGCCGGTGCGGGGGCGCGATGCGCTCGCGATGGGGCTTGACCCCAGCCCGGCTGTCGGGGATGCCCTGGCCACGGTCGAGGCCTGGTGGATCGGCGGCGATTTCCAGGCGGACCGGGATGCCGCCCTGGTCAAGCTGAGAGAGGTCGTCGCGACACTGGCCGATGGTGTAGGTAAAGGTTAAGACGGTGGCAGAACGTAAAATGAGAGGTTGCCCATGAGCATGGCCGAACAGAGCGAGGACCTGCGCCTTATCGCCCAGTTGCGCGAGGTCGATGACTTGCGCCTGGAAACGCGCGAGGAACTCGGCTGGATTGAGGAGGATATCCGCAAAGGCGACGCCAGTCGCGAGGACCTGGATTACCTGCGCAAGCTGGGGGCGGAACTGCTCGGCGGCACGGTCGAGGCGACGGCGCGCGCCGGCAAGGTCATCCGCGCTTGCTTCGTCGGCGACAGCATCACCACCGGGACCGGCGACGACAGCTTTCTCGGCTGGCCCGCCCGGGTCGCGAATGCAGCCTGGGAGGCCGGTCACGACGTGACCTGCTACAACCTCGGCGTTCGGGCCGACACCTCGGAGCATATCGCCGCACGCTGGCGCGCCGAATGCGAATCGCGCCTGATTCCGGATATTGCCGGCGTCGTGGTTTTTTCCTTCGGGCTGAACGATTTGGCCGATATGGATGGCACGCGGCGGGTGCCGCTGGACCGGTCGATCGAAATCGCGCGGGCGATGCTGGGCGAAGCCAAAGCGCGCTGGCCGGTGCTATGGGTCGGCCCGACGCCGATAGACGAAGCGCGCCAGCCGGTGACGGGCGCCACGGGCGCCAAATTCGATCTCAGGAACGAGCGGATCGCGGAATACAGCGAGGCCTATCGGGAACTGGCCATCGAACTGGCGGTGCCCTATCTCGACTTGGCGAAGCCCCTGGTCGCGGACGATGCCTTCATGGCGTCTATCGCGTCGGGCGATGCCCTCCACCCGACCCGCAAGGGCTATGACGTCATCGCCCAACGGGTGATCGACTGGGCCGGATGGCAGGGTCTTCTCAAATCGAAATAGTCCGGCTGGTCGGCGCTAGTTCGCGACTTTCACCAGGCGAGCGTGGACCTCGCGGGTCGACTGACCGTCGGTGATGCGGCGGAAGACGAGTTCCATGCCTTCGCCGGTCAGGGTCCGGGCATAGCTCTGGACGCTGTAGACCCCGCTTTCGTCGATGGTCATCAGATAGACCACGAGGGTCGTTTCAGAGATCCTGGCCCAGGCGAGTTGGCCACCGTCCAGGGGGTCACGGGCGGTGGCGGATTTGAAGACCGACGGATTCTGGGTCGGCAGGAACTCGATCTCGGTTCCCTTGCGGCGGATATCGGGATTGCTCGGGTCGCCGCCTTGGCGGATGACCGTGGTCCAGGTCACGAAGAAGCCCTGGGCGGAGGGTTCGATCACCACGTCCATGTCGCGCATGGTGACGCCGAAATAGAGGCTGTCCGACGATTCGGCGATGCCATTGCCTTGGTAGTGGCCGAAGAAGGCCTTGAGCGGAAGATCCGCCGCCTGGGCCATCGAAGCCGATAGCGCCAGGAACGCCATTGCGGCGAGAACCGTCCTAATCCGCATCATTCTCTTTCCTCTCCCAAGCTCATTGCTCACCGACTGCGTCAATCCTCGACGCGTTTCAGCTTGCCGCTCACCTTGCGGGTTCGCTCACCATCGTGGAACCGACCGAAGTCCAGGGCCATACCGTCCTTGGTCAGTTGCCGCGAATATATCTGCATCTCGTAATCGCCCCGCCCGTTCACCGCCATCAGGTAGGTGTAGAGCGTGTCGCCGTCGATCCGCGACCAGGCCACCTCTTCGCCCTTGGCCAGGTCGCCCTGCGCCTCGGGTCCGAAGGTATTGGGGGGCGCCGGGTTTGAAGAACATCGTGTGCGTCTTGCGTTTGGCGTCCTTGTCCGCGTCTCGCCCCCGTATCGTCGTCCAGGACAGAACGAACCCGTCCTGTTCCGCCCCTGCGATGATGACGTCGAGATTGCGCATCTCGAAGCCGAGACTGCGGGAAACCTCGGTTTTCGCCATAGCGCTGCCGACATAATGGCCGAAGAAATCCGCGATCGGCCGGTCCTCGGCCTAGGCGAGAGCCGGAGACCAGCTCAATGCGAGCGCGATCACGAGGGCGCAGGTCGACCTTCCGATCATCGCTGTCTCCGAGCGGGTTCGGTGGGCAACCTACAGGGGCCTCGGCGTGCGGCCAAGCGGCGGCGCATTCAGGACCAGGCGGCGAGGGGCGGTAGCGACATGAGAATCGCTTCGACATTGCCGCCGGTCATCAGGCCGAAGCGCGTGCCGCGGTCATAGAGCAGATTGAATTCCACGTAGCGGCCCCGGCGGCGAAGCTGATGGGCGCGCTGCTCCTCGCTCCAGGCTTTGTTCATATGGCGTCGGACCAGGGCCGGATAGATATCAAGGAAGGCCAGACCGACATCGCGCACGAAGGCGAAATCGGCATCCCAATCGTCGCTGTCCAGATAGTCGAAGAATATGCCGCCAACGCCGCGCGCCTCGTTGCGGTGTTTCAGGAAGAAATACTCGTCGCACCAGGCCTTGAAGCGGGGATAATGCGCGGGATCGTGGCGGTCGCAGACCGCCTTCAGGGCGCCGTGGAAAGCGTCGGTATCGTTCCGGTCCGGCACCATCGGGGTGAGATCGGCGCCGCCGCCGAACCAGCCCTTGCTGGTCACGATATGCCGGGTGTTCATATGGACCGCTGGGACCAGGGGCGAACGCATATGGGCGACCAGGGAAATGCCGCTGGCCCAGAAGCGCGGATCCTCGTCCGCGCCCTTCATTTCCTTCCGGAATTCTTCGGAGAACTCGCCACGCACGGTCGAGATATTGACCCCGACCTTCTCGAAAACGCGGCCATGCATGACCGCCATGACGCCGCCGCCGCCATCGATCGGCGAGTTGCCTTGGCGCGCCCAGGGCTTACGCTCGAACCGGCCGGCCGGGATCCCGGTCTCTGGCCCTCGATAATCGTCCTCGATCGCTTCGAAAGCCGCGCAGATCTCGCCGCGCAACGATTCGAACCAGCTTGAGGCCTGGGCCTTGCGGTCTTCGACGGTCATGTCTCAGCCGCGAGACGGCGGATGACGGCAAGGAACCGCTCGGCATCCGCCTCGTCGTTGTAGTAGTGGACGCTGGCGCGCACGACGTTCTCCAGGCCCCGCGCGCGCATGTCGAGCAGGGCCGAACTGGCGACCGAAACCGAGACATTGATCCCCTCGACGCCGAGCACGGCGGCGATCTCCTCGGCCTTGCCGCGCACCCGGAAGGTGACGATGCCGCATTGACGGGCGCCGATATCGCGCAGGCTCACACCCGGAATGGCCTGCAGTTCCTCGCGCAACCGGGCGGCATAGGCGCCGATATAGGTCTCGATCGCGTCGAGTCCCCAGCCCAGGGCATATTCAACGGCCGAACCCAGGCCCAGCAGGGCGGCAACGTTGAATTCCCAATTCTCGAAACGCCGGGCGCCGGGCGCCAACTCATAGCGGTCCGGATCGACCCATTTCGCCGAGCGCAGATCGAGCCAGGGCGGATCGAGTTTCTCGAGAATGCTCTCGCGGACATAGAGGAAGCCCGTGCCGCGCGGTCCGCGCAGGAATTTCCGGCCGGTGGCGGACAACATGTCGCAGCCGATCTGCTTGACGTCGATCTTCATCTGGCCGACCGACTGGCAGGCATCGAGCAGATAGGGAATGTTGTGTTCGCGGGCGATCCGACCGACTTCCACCGCCGGATTCACCAGGCCGCTGTTGGTCGGCACATGGGTGATGGCGATCAGCTTGACGCGATCGTCGATCATGCTTTCCAGCGCCTCGGTGTCGAGCTGCCCCGATTCGTCGTTCGGGACGGGTTCGACGACCACGCCCAGACGTTTGGCCGCATGGAGATAGTTCAGGAAGTTGCTCGCATATTCGGCCATCGCCGTCAGCACACGGTTGCCGGGGCGCAAGGGCAGGCTGTGAAAGGCGGTGTTCCACCCGATGGTCGCATTCTCGACCAGTGCGATTTCTTCAGGCTCACAGTTCAGCATCCAGGCGATCGAGCGATAGATTTCGTCGAGTCGCCCGCGCATCTGGTCCTCGGCCTCGTAGCCGCCGATCCGGGCTTCCAGATCGATATGCGATTTCACGGTATCGATCACGGGCTGCGGCATGAGGGCAGCGCCGGCATTGTTGAAATGAACGACCTTCGCGCAGCTGGGCGTTTCGGCGCGGGCGCGGGCGACGTCGATTGCGGGAGAGGCTTTGGCGCGGTTCATGGAAATGTCTTGGTCTGTCGCAATGCCTCAGCCAACACCATCGCCGCGGCAATGGCAACGTTGAGCGATCGCGCGCCTTCGCGCATCGGCACGCGCAAGCGGGCATCGGCGGCCGCATGGACCTCGGCGGGGACGCCGCCGCCTTCCCGGCCGAGCAGCAGGCTATCCTCGGAGGCGAAGCGGAAATCCGTGGACGCCGTATCGCCGCCCGTCGTCAACAGGATCAGGCGACCCGGGTCGCGCGCCGCGAGATAGGCGTCCCAGGAGAGATGCCGGATCAGGGCCGCGCGGTCGAGATAGTCCATGCCCGCCCGGCGCATACGGGCATCCGAAAAGGCAAAGCCGCAGGGTTCGACGATGTCGATGGGCACACCCATGCATGCGCCGAGGCGCAAAATCGCTCCCGCGTTCTGGGGAATGTCGGGTTGGTACAGCACCAAGTGCATTTCCGTTCTCTTTCCAGGCTTAGCGCGCTTTGCAATGGTCCGAGATTTCGATTATACCCCTCGGGTCCGCCCTGGATGGGGGGTTTCGAAGGGGAGCCGGGTCGAAGCCTCTGCGCCCCTACAGGATCGCGCTTTCGAGCGGTTTTGAAAGCGGGTTCAGGGATTTATTTAGACGGGGTTCAACATATGGCGACTACCGGGCAGACGGCCGGCCACGCGCCGCACGGCGATGGCGAGACCCGCCGGGATTTCTTGTATCTGGCGACGGGCGCCTTTGGCGCCGTGGGCGTCGGATTGGCGGCTTGGCCGCTGATCGATTCCATGAATCCGGCCGCCGACACGCTCGCCCTGTCGTCGATAGTGGTCGATCTTTCCGCGATCGAGACCGGCCAACGCATCACCGTGAAATGGCGCGGCAAGCCCGTCTTCATTGACCGCCGCACGGAAGATCAGATCAAGCAGGCCGAGGTGGTCAACGTCGCGAGCCTGCGCGATCCGCAGACCGACGGGGAACGGGTCGTGAAACCCGAATGGCTCGTCCTGGTCGGCATCTGCACGCATCTGGGCTGCGTCCCGCTCGGCCAGAAGTCGACGGACCCCCGGGGCGATTGGGGCGGCTGGTTCTGCCCCTGTCATGGCTCGCATTACGATACCTCCGGCCGAATCCGGAAGGGCCCGGCGCCGACGAACCTGGTGGTGCCGGTTTACGAGTTCCTCGACGATTCCACCGTCAAGATCGGCTGAGGGAGAACCGGAAATGGCTGCGCCCGCGATGAACAACCGCATGATCAAGTGGTTTGACGACCGCTTGCCGGTCTTCAGCTTCATGCATCACCAGATGCATGAATACCCGACACCGAGGAATCTGAACTACTGGTGGAATTTCGGCTCCCTGGCCGGGGTCATGCTGGTCATCATGATCGTCACCGGCATCGTCCTGGCGATGAACTACACGCCGACCGCCGATCTGGCCTTCGGTTCGGTCGAGCGCATCATGCGCGACGTCAATTACGGCTGGCTGCTGCGCTATATCCACGCCAACGGCGCGTCGATGTTCTTCATCGTGGTTTATATCCACATCTTCCGGGGCCTCTTCTACGGCTCCTACAAGAGCCCGCGCGAAGTACTCTGGTGGCTCGGCATCGTCATCTTGCTGCTGATGATGGCGACGGCCTTCATGGGCTACGTCCTGCCCTGGGGCCAGATGAGCTTCTGGGGCGCCACGGTCATTACCAACCTGTTCAGCGCGTTCCCCCTGGTCGGCGATGCCATCGTGACCTGGCTTTGGGGTGGTTTCTCGGTCGACAACCCTACCCTCAACCGCTTCTATTCGCTGCATTATCTGCTGCCCTTCGTGATCGTCGGCGTGGTCGTGCTGCATCTCTGGGCGCTGCACACTCACGGCTCGAACAATCCCAAGGGCATCGACACGAAGGGGCCGCAGGATTCGATCCCCTTCCATCCCTATTATACGGTGAAGGATCTGTTCGGCACGGCTGTCTTCTTCATCGTCTATGCCGCCTTCATCTTCTTCTTCCCGGATTACCTTGGTCACGCGGACAACTATATTCCGGCGAATCCCCTGGTGACACCGCCGCATATCGTGCCGGAATGGTATTTCCTGCCCTTCTACGCGATCCTGCGGGCCTTTGATTTCGACATCTGGTTCATGCCGGCCAAGCTGCTCGGCGTGCTGGCGATGTTCGCGTCCATCCTGATCCTCTTCCTGCTGCCCTGGCTCGACACCAGCCGCGTTCGCAGCGGCACTTTCCGCCCGATCTTCAAGTGGTTCTTCGTGATCCTGATCATCGACTGCGTCGTTCTCGGCTATGTCGGAGCGAAGGCGCCGAACGATCCGCTGATCGCGAGCGAAGAGACCGTTGCGCAGGAGAACGAGGCCTATAACGCCTGTGTGGCCAAGGCCGACGAGGCGGGCAAGGTCGGCGAGGACGAGTGCGACAAGCCGTTCGTCGTCCAGTATGTCCACCTCGGTCAGTTGGCGACGCTTTACTACTTCTTCCATTTCCTGCTTCTCCTGCCGATTCTCGGTCGGACGGAACGGACGCTTCCTCTTCCGACCAGCATTTTGGAACCGGTCACGAAACACGGTGCGGGAGCGGGAAAATGAGCGGAGAGGGCGCAATGACTCGGCGAATCGTCACCGGCCTCGCGGCCACGATCCTGCTGGGAATGGGACTCGCCACGACAGCCCAGGCTTCCGGCGGCGGCTCGGTCGATGAGCGGCATTGGAGTTTCCAGGGTATTTTCGGGACTTACGACCGGGGCGGCCTGCGGCGTGGGTTGAAGGTCTATCAGGGTGTCTGCGCCTCCTGCCACGGGCTCAAATACATCGCCTTTCGCCATCTCCAGGACGTCGGCTTCACGGAAGACGAGGTCAAGGTGATCGCGGTCGACTACACGATCGAGGCCGGGCCGGACGATGCCGGCGATATGTTCGATCGCCCGGGCAAGGCTTCCGACCGCTTCCCGTCTCCCTTCGCGAACGAGAATGCGGCCAGGTCTTCGAACGGCGGGGCCTTGCCGCCCGATCTCTCGCTGATCGTTAAGGCGCGCGAGGGCGGGGCGGATTACCTTTACGGCCTGCTGACGGGCTATCACGACGAGGCCCCGGAGGGTGTCGTGGTGCCGGATGGCATGAGTTACAACGATGCCTTCCCGGGTCATCTGATCGGTATGCCGCCGCCGCTTTTCGAGGGTTCGGTGGATTACGAGGACGGCACGGAGGCGACGGTCGAGCAGATGGCGGCCGATGTCACGACCTTCCTCGCTTGGTCGGCTTCGCCCGAGATGGAGCAGCGCAAGCGAATGGGCATCAAGGTGATCCTGTTCCTGATCGTGCTCTCGGGTCTGCTCTACGCCGTCAAGCGCAAGGTCTGGGCGGACGTCCACTGACGTCCGCCGGGACCGCGCGATCCCGGTTCGAGGTACCGTCGCGATGACCGATTCTGTGGAGAAGCGAGTCGTCGGCATTATCGGCGGCAGCGGCGTCTACGACATCGAAGGCCTGGAAGACACGCGTTGGGAGGCGGTCGGATCGCCCTTTGGGGCACCGTCGGACGAATTGCTGTTCGGCCGCCTGGGCGAGACGGAACTGGTCTTCCTGCCGCGTCACGGGCGTGGCCATCCCATCCCCCCC
The DNA here is from genome assembly GCA_963583595.1 of Alphaproteobacteria bacterium. Classification (GTDB taxonomy): domain Bacteria; phylum Pseudomonadota; class Alphaproteobacteria; order CADEGL01; family CADEGL01; genus JABIRQ01. The sequence goes on from CAUZWC010000004.1 coordinate 28,760, forward strand.
AGCGAAATCAACTTCCGTGCCAATATCGACGCGATGAAGCGGGCAGGGGTGACCGATATCGTCTCGGTCGGCGCGGTCGGATCGCTCAAGGCAAGCCTGCCGCCGGGTACTTTCGTGCTGGTCGATCAATATATCGACCGCACTTTCGCCCGCGAAAAATCCTTCTTCGGCCAGGGCCTCGTGGCCCATGTTTCGATGGCCGACCCCGCCTGCCTGCGGTTGCTGGACCTGCTCGGTGGCGTTCTCGATCGGCAAGGCGTGCCCTATCGGTCGGGCGGCACCTATCTCGCGATGGAGGGGCCGCAATTCTCCACCCGCGCGGAATCGGAGCTGTACAGAAGCTGGGGCTGCGACGTCATCGGCATGACCGCCATGCCCGAAGCCAAGCTCGCGCGCGAGGCCGAGCTTTGCTATGCCGGGGTATCGATGGTCACCGATTTCGATTGCTGGCATGACGACCATGATGCCGTCACCGTCGATTCGATCATCGCGACCCTGCTGGCCAATGCCGACAAGGGACGGGCCCTGGTGAAAGAGGCGGCCCCCCTGATTGCGGCCTGGCGGGATATCTGCCCGCATGGCTGCGACCGGGCCTTGGACAATGCCTTGATCACAGCCCCCGATGCACGCGACCCGGCGCTGATCGCGCGGCTCGATGCCGTTGCGGGCCGTGTCCTGATGCGATGACGGCCCTCCGGCGCGAGATCGTCGAGACCGCGCGCCGCATGAACGCCCTGGGTATCAATCAGGGGCGGTCAGGCAATGTGAGCGCTCGCGACGGGGCAGGCTTCCTCATCACCCCCTCAGGGCTGGCCTATGACGCAATGAACCCGGCCGATATTGTGGCCATGGCACAGGACGGCACGGTGGCGGATCGCGGCAAACCGTCCAGCGAATGGCCCATTCACCAAGCCATCTACGCGGACCGGCCCGAGGCCGGAGCGGTCGTCCATGCCCATCCGCCCCATGCCACGACTCTGGCCTACCTGGGCCGGGTCATCGCCGCCTTCCATCATATGGTGGCGGTCGCGGGGGGCGATTCGATCCCTTGCGCCGGTTATGCCACGCCGGGCTCCCAAGCCCTGTCCGATGCGGTGATGACGGCGTTGGAGGCGCGGCGCACCTGCCTCATGGCCAATCACGGCCTGGTCGCCTATGGCCCCGATCTGGCCGCTGCGCTCGACCTTGCGATGGAGGTCGAGACTCTGGTGGGGCAATACTGGCGGGCGCTGCAGATAGGCAAGCCGAAACTGCTGTCGAAAGCCCAAATGGCGGAGGCCCACAAGCTCTTCGAAACTTACGGGAAGCGGAGATGAGCGCGGCTTTCTCAGGCTTCGATCATGTTCTGGTCGGCACGCGGGACCTGGAAGAGGCGCGGCGGCAATTCGAGCGCCTGGGCTTCGCGACCACGCCCCTCGGC
>CAUZWC010000005.1:0-27255 GCA_963583595.1 Alphaproteobacteria bacterium
GCCGACCGATCGCTCGGCCCCGTCTTGCCCCGTCTGCACGGCAATGGGGGCGGCCCATCTTCTCGGCCTGCCCGAAACGCCGGTCCTTCCTGTTCTGGCCGGATGGACGGAGCCGCCGACGATCTCAACGCGCCTGGAACTTCGGTCGAATCTGATTCCGGCGGCCCATCCGCCGCGCGGTCCGCCCTCACTTGTCTGACGACCCCTAGCATCGCACGGCCGCACGGTATCGCACAGCCAATGTCGCGGCAGCACTCGGACGGCCGAAATTCGAGGATCTGAAAAATGAACGCAATCCGTATCGCCGCGGTGCTTTTCGCCGTGGCCGTCATGCATCTGAGCCTGCCCGCCCTAGCCCATGATGAAAGCCACAAAAGTCAGGGCATCAAGGTGGTCGATGCCTGGGCCAAGGCGAGTCTGGCCGGCACGACCAACGGCGCCGCCTTCGTCACCCTGTCCAACCAGAGCGGCGAGGCGGACCGCATCGTCGCCGCCGAAACCTCGGTCGCGGCCAAGGCTAAATTGCACACGCATCTGATGGACGACGGCATTATGAGGATGCGTCCCCTGGCCGCTGTTGAACTGGAGTCGGGCGAAACGGCGACGATGGCACCGGGCGGTCTGCATGTGATGCTGCTCGGCCTGACCGAGCCGCTGAAAGAGGGTAAGAGCTTTCCGCTGACCCTGTTTCTCGAGCGATCGGGTCCAGTTCATGTCGAGGTCATGGTCAAGGCGGCGAACGCGATAGGCGCCGACCATGACGCGATGGACAAGGACGGCGCTGGTCATGGCAAAATGAAGATGCAGACCGACTAGGTCGCAACGGGTCGGGGAGGGGGCGGGTGCCGCCGCATCCCTAGACCTGTTCGAAATAGCGCTGCAATTCCCAATCCGTGACCTTGCGGTCGAACTCGGCCTGCTCCCAGCGGGCGGTGTGGACGTAGTGGTCGACCACCTGATCGCCGAAGATCGCGCGCATCAGGTCCGAACCGTCGAGCAGCGCGATGGCATCGACCAGGGTCTTGGGAATCTCGCGCACCTTCTGTTGATAGGCATTGCCCTCGACCATGGGTTCGAGTTCGAGTTCGTGCTCGATGCCGTAGAGACCGGCGCCGACAAGCGCGGCGGCGGCGAGATAGGGGTTCACGTCGGCCCCCGGAATCCGGCACTCGACCCGCAGCGCGGGGCCCTGGCCGACCAGGCGGAAGCCGGCGGTGCGGTTGTCGCCGCTCCACACCGCCTTGGTCGGGGCGAAGGAGCCGGCCTGAAATCGCTTGTAGGAATTGACCGTCGGCGCGAGGAAATAGGTCATGTCGCGCACGGCGGCGATCTGCCCGGCCAGATAATGCTTGAAGAGCTTGGACATGCCATGTGCGTCCGAAGGGTCGTGCATCACGGCCTCGTCCGTATCGGCGGTCCATAGGGAATTGTGGATATGGCAGGAATTGCCGGCCATATCGTGATTCCATTTGGCCATGAAACTGACCGCCTTGCCCTGTAGATGGGCGATTTCCTTCGCCGCGTTCTTGTAGATGGCGTGGCGGTCGCACATTTCCTGCGCCTCGGCATAGCGCAAGTTGATCTCTTCCTGCCCCGGGCCCCATTCGCCTTTCGAGAATTCGACCGGGATGCCGGCATTGTCCAGGGCGTTGCGGATGGCGCGGATCAGCGGCTCCTCCCGCGTCGTCTGGAGGATGTGATAGTCCTGGATATAGCGCCCTGCCGTCTTCGGATTGCGGAATCCGCGCTCTGCCATCGCCTCGACCGGCTCGTCGAAGACATAGAGTTCCAGTTCCGTGCCGATCTTGGAGATGAAGCCCATTTCCTTCGCCTTGGCGAGTTGGTTGGCGAGCATCGACCGGGGCGCGTGGGGTAGCAATGCGCCATGATGATCCAGCAGATCGGCGAGCATGAGGGCGGTGCCTTCGAGCCAGGGCACGCGGCGCAGGGTCGCCATATCGGGGCGCATGACGAAATCGCCATAACCTTTGTCCCAGGACGCCGTGGCGTAGCCGGGCACCGGTTCCATCGCCATATCCACGGTCAGTAGATAGTCGCAGGCGTGCAGCTCTTCCTGGCCATGCTCAAGGAAGAACCAGCCGGTCACCCGCTTGCCGATCAGTCGGCCTTGCATATCGACGAAGCAGACGAGAACGGTGTCGATCTCGCCCGATTCGACAGCCGCGCGCAGTTCCTCGATGGTCATCATGCCCTTCGACATCACCCGTCCCCTGACTGTCTGAATCTTGGACGGAGACTAGCGCGCGAGGATTCGCCCCGTCCATGCGGGCGCGGCTTGGCGAAGCCAACCTGCGGTTATTCCGGCTTGGTCCCTGCAATCGCGGCCGGGACATAGTCGCGGGCGCGGGCGGCGAAGGCTTCGACCACCGGACTTGGCCGGATGGCGGCCGAGCGCGCCAGGACGATGCGGGTCGGCGGCACGGGTTCGGCAATCGGCCGGCAGGCCAGGCGGCGACCGTCATAGGCCCGGTCGCCATAGGGCCGCATGACCAGCACGGAATAGCCCAATCCGTTGGCGACCAGCCCGCGAATGGTCTCGTAGCTGGTGATCCTGAGGCCGATTACCGGATCGAGGCCCAGGGCGCGGAAGCGGGTCAGTAAATATTCGCGGGTCGTCGACAGGTCGAGCAGGATCATCGGCTCGCGCGCGAGATCGCGCAGGGCGACGGTCGGCGCGCGGGCGAGGGGATGGTCGATCGGCAGCAGGGCATAGGGCAGCAGTTCGGCCAAGGGCTCGACCGTCAGATCCTGTCCGAGTCCTAGGTCATAGAGCAGGGCGACCTCCAGCCTGCCGCTTTCCAACTCGCGCCGCAGGCTTTCATGGTCGTTTTCCCGTATACGCACAGTCACGTCGGGATGGTCCCGGGCGAAGCCCCGTAGCAGGCCGGGCAGCAGGAAGGGCGCGAAGCTGAAATAGCAGCCCAGATCCAGGCTGCCGCCAAGATCGCCGCCCAGCCCTCGTGTGTCGGATTCGAGGGCCTGGGCTTGGGCAAGCAGGCTACGGGCCTGGGACAGGAAACGGCGCCCGGCGGCGGTCAGGGAAATGCCCTGGGCGTGATGGCGCAGGACGAGCTGGGCGCCGAACTGGTCCTCCAGCTTGCGGATCGCCGCCGAGACCGAGGGCTGCGAGATGCTCAACTCGCGCGCGGCGCCGGTCACGCTGCCGAGTTCGGCGGCGGTCACGAAATAGCGCAGCTGCTGAAGGGTGAATGGCATAGGCTTAATCTATGCAATAGAGAAAAAAATAATACTTTTCAAATCCAATCCGACGCCCCGGCCTTCACCGCCATTCGGTTGCGCGATGGAAATTCGTGTCCTCATCTGCGATATCGATGCGGCGCGGCGGGGGATGCGGTCTAGTATCGGCTGCGATTGCCCATATTCACTTCAGGTAGGCGGCGGCATGCTGAGAACCGGCGACGAGTATCGTGAGTCCATCCGCGACGGGCGCGAGGTCTATATCGACGGCGAACTCGTCAAGGACGTCCCGAGCCATCCGGCCTTCAAGCCGATCGTCGATCTGCGCGCGCGGATCTATGACATGGCGCATGAGGACGGCCATCGCGGGGCCATGGTCTATACCGACCCTGCCACGGGCGAATCGAACACGACCGCTTACAAGCTGCCCCGCGAAAAGCAGGACTGGCACGACAAGACCCGCTGGGTCGACACGGTGCTGCGCGAGATGGGTGGCGTCGCCATCCGCATCGGCGACGAGACCGTGGGCGAGATGTGGTCGCTCTACGACGGGTCCGAGGTGCTGGACGAGGTCGATCCGCGCTTCTCCACGAATATCGCGGCCCATATCGAGCGGGTCATCCAGGGCGATATCTTCCATGTCTCGGCCAATACCGATCCCAAGGGCGACCGCTCCAAGCGGCCCCAGGACCAGGATCCGGACATGCTGCTGCATCTGGTCAAGGAGACCGATGCTGGCATCGTCGTGCGCGGCGCGAAATACGAGACGGCGGCGGCCTATGCCAACCAGGCCTTCGTCAAGCCGACCATCGCCAATTGGGGCGACGACAAGCTGTCGGATTACGCGCTCGGCTTCATCTGCGACATGGGCGCGCCGGGCCTCAAGCATATCTGCCGGACCGGCTTCGCCGACAAGAAGAAGCCCGAGGACTACCCGATCGCCACGCGGTTCGACGAGGTCGATACCCTGCTGATCTTCGACGATGTACTGGTGCCCTGGGAGAACGTGCTGTTCTACCGCCACACCCGTGCGGCCTCCTTCATCCGCGGCACCCTGCACCGCTACAGCGCCTACCCTTTCGTCCTGCGCGTGCTCTACCTGGCCGACATGATGATCGGCACGGCCCTGTTCAATTGCCGCCAGACGGGTCTGGAAAACAACCCGGCGGTGCGCGAGAAGCTGGCCGCCCTGGCGGGCTGGCGCGAGGGCATCAACGCCCATCTGACGGCGGCCATCGCGACGGCGCAGGAGAGCCCCAAGGGCCTGCTCATGCCCAACCAGTCGCTGCTCTATACGGGGCGGGTCCATGCCATCGCCAATTACCCAGCCATGGCGCATATCGCGCGCGAACTCTGTGGCGGGCAGATCTGCGTGACTCCCGATTTCGCGACCTTCCAGGCTCCGGCGACCAAGCCCTGGATGGACAAGTTCTACACCGTGAACGAGAAATGGACGGCGGAGGACCGGCGCAGGCTGCTGGCCTTCGGGCGCGACCTGCTGAACAGCGACTATGCCGGGCACCGGACGACTTTCGAACTCTTCGCCCAGTCGCCGCCCTTCGCCCATCTCAACGCGGTCTACAACAATTTCGATTTCGAGAACGCGCTCGATTTCGTGCAGAAATGCGCGGGCCTTTCGGACAAGGTTCGCGGCTAGGACCGGCCACTTGCAACGACAGGGGATCACGATGGCGCATCAGCGTATCCGCAAGTTCAACACCAAGGGCGCCTGGGAAGGCCAGGGGCTCGACAACGATCTCGCCATGGCGGTGCGGGCCGGGAACCGGGTCTTCCTGCGCGGCCAGGTCGGCATGGATCTCGACGGCAATCTCGTCGGCATCGGCGATCCCGGAGCCCAGGCCGAACAGGCGATGAAGAACGTCAAGCAGCTTCTCGAAGAGGCGGGCTCCAAGCTCGACCATGTCTGCAAGACGACGATCTACATCACCGACCGGGCCTATCGCGGGCCGGTCTACCGCGCGGTCGGGGCGGCGCTGAAGGGCGTTCATCCCTGCTCGACCGGCCTGATCGTCAATGGTCTCGCCCGGCCGGAGCTATTGATGGAAATCGACATCGAGGCGGTGGTCCCGGACGACGAACTTTAGGGGCGTTTGACTTCGGGGAGTGCCAATCATCTTTCGAGACGCTCGCTCGCGCGAGCTCCTCAGGATGAGGAAAGACGGGTTCGGTGGCCAGAGGCTCCTCACCCTGAGGAGGCCGCAAAGCGGCCGTCTCGAAGGGCGAGGGGTCGCTTGGTAAGCAGGTAGCGAAGCGAGAGGAAGCGGAGAGATGACATTTTCCATCAGTGGTCGGTGCCGGCGCACCGGGCAGTTCGGCATTGCGATCACCAGCTCCAGCATCTGCGTCGGCGCGCGCTGTATCTGGGTGCGCGAGGGCACTGGCGTGATCGGCACCCAGAACCAGACCAACCCGGCCCTCGGCAAGTTCGGTCTCGACCTGCTCGCCAAGGGCGCCACGGCCCTGGAGGTGATGGACGCTATGATCGCCGAGGACGGCGCCAACATCGCGTATCGTCAACTCGCGGTGCTGAATGCCTCCGATACGCCGCTGGCCTATTCGGGGGACGAGGTCTTCGCGAACTGGGGTGAGGCGATCGGCAAAGACAGCGTGGCCATTGGCAACCTGCTCAAGAACTCCGATGTGGCCCCGGCCATGGTCGGGGCCTTCGAGGCGGCCGAGGGTGAGGTCTTGATAGAACGTCTGTTGCGCGGCTTGGAAGCGGGTCTGAAGGCGGGCGGCGAGCATGGCGACGTCCATTCCGCCGGCGTGCAGGTCAAGGATGAGTATATCTGGCCGATCTGCGATCTGCGGGTCGATTGGGACGAGGCCCCGATCGCCCGACTGCGCTCCATCTGGACCGACTACCAGCCGCAGATGGGCGTATACCTGACCCGCGCGCTGAACCCCGCCGAGGCGCAGTCCTACGGGGTGCCGGGCAACCAATAGGCCCGTTGTTCCGGCACCGAGAATAGATGACGAGGAGAAAAATACCGTGCGCATGACCGGCGATGAATACAGGGAGTCGATTCGCGATGGCCGCACGGTCCTGCTCGACGGTGAGCGGGTCACGGATGTGCCCAACCATCCGGCCTTTCGCCATGCCGTCGATCTGCGCGCCCGTATCTACGACATGGCGCATGAGGATCGCTACGCCGCGGTCATGACCTATGAGGATGCGGGCGGCACCCATGCGATCACCAATTTGGGGCCGCGCAGCAAGGACGATCTGCGCCAGAAACGCGACTGGGTTCGGCTGGTGATGCGCGATGCCGGCGGGCTGGCCCTGCGCATGGGCGACGAGACGGTGGGCGCCCTGTGGTCCCTGCTTGACGGGCGCGAGATGCTGGACGCGGTCGATTCGCGTTTCGGCGAGAATATCGCGGCCCAGGTCGAGCGGGTGCGAATCGAGGACCGTTTCGTCGTCTCGGCCAATACCGACCCCAAGGGCGACCGCTCCCTGCCGCCGCAGGAGCAGGACCCGGACATGCTGCTCCATGTCGTGGGCGAAACCGATGCCGGCATCGTCGTGCGCGGCGCGAAATACGAGACCGGCGCGGCCTATGCCCATGAGGCCTTCGTCAAGCCGACCATCGCCAATTGGGGCAACGAGACCCTCTCGGACTATGCCCTCGGCTTTCTCTGCCCGATGAACCTGTCGGGCCTGAAGCATATCTGCCGCAGCCCTTTGTCGCGCGGGCTGGACCCCCTGGACTATCCGATCTCGGCCCGGTTCGACGAGGTCGACAGCCTGATCGTCTTCGACAATGTGACGATCCCCTGGGAATACGTTTTCTTCTTCCGCCACACCAAGGCGGCGGCCTTCGTGCGCGCCATGCTGCACCGCTACACCGGCTTTCCCTTCGTCGAGCGGATGATCCATCTGGCCGATATGCTGATCGGCGCGGCCAGCTTCAACGCGCGCCAGACCGGGCTCGACAAGAACCCGGCGGTGCGCGAGAAGCTCGCTCGGATGATTGTCTACCGCGAGGGGATCAACGCCTTCCAGACGGCCTCGGTCGAACTGGCCGAGGAGAGCACGGCGGGCTACATGATGCCGCATCAGTCGACCTTCTATGCCGGCCGGGCGATGGCCTGCGCCGAACTGCCGGCGATGATGCACCTGACCCGCGAATTGGTCGGCGGGCAGATCTGCCTGACCCCCGATCACCGTTCCTTCGACGAGGGCGAATCGGCGGGATGGCTCAAGAAATATTACACCGTGAACGAGCGTTGGGGCGCCGAGGACCGGCGCCGCCTGCTAGCCTTCGCCCGCGATCTGGTGAATTCCAGCCATGCCGGCCACCGGATCAGCTATCACCTCTTCGCCCAGGCGCCGCCCTACGCCCATCTCAACGCGCTCTACCAGACCTTCGATTGGGAGGCGCCGCTGGATTTCGTGAAGAAGGCCGCCGGGTTGAGCGACCGGGTGATGAGCTAGGGGCCGGACGGCCGAACCGACGCATTTAGGGGGACAGAATGGCCCACGAACGGCTGCACCAATACAACACCCGCGACGCCTTTCCGGAGCAGGAATTGGACAACGATCTCTGCTGGATCGTGAAGGCGGGCAATCATGTCATCATTCGCGGGCAGACCGGCCGGGTGCGCGGCAAGGACGAGATCAGCGGCGGTGCCGAGGATCCGGTCGCCCAGACCGACAACGCCATGCAGAACGTCAGGGATCTGCTGGCAGAGGCGGGCGCGACCTTGGATGATATCTGCGCCGTCCGCCTCTGGCTCTCGGACCGCGCCTTCGTCCAGCCGGTGACCAACACGGTCGGCAAATGGCTCAAGGGCGTCCACCCGACCATGGCCATCACCATCATCAAGGGCTTCGCCCGGCCGCAATACGTCATGGAGATCGACGTCGACGTGATCATGTCGTCCTGAGCGGGCTTCGCCGAACCTCTGCCGCGTCGCTTTTTCCCCAATCGGGGTGAGGGCGACGCGGCAGAGGTTCGAAAACGTCCTAGGACTGGAAGCCGACCATGCGCCAGTCACCGTGGATGAAACCTCAGAGTTTGCCGGGCGGCAGCCTCAGGGTGTTGTCGCTGTCGGGCATGCCGATCAGCGAGGTGCCGTCCGCGCGCCGAACCCGGTAGAACCGCCCGTCGCCGACCGCCTCGACCGTCAGCTTGGGTGCGGGGTCCTTGGCCGCCTCCTCCTGGACCATGCCCCAGATCTGCTCAGTGCCCTGCTGGGCAATCGCACCCCCGTAGAACTGGCCGAGATCGGCCATGACCGGCCCGAAGGCGGAGTCGAACATGGTGCGGTCGCCGGCTGCGGCAGCGGCCAGGAAAGCCATTGCGGCCTGCTCGACGGCGGCTTCCTCGCCGGTGCGTTGCTCGGCCACCTGCCAGGCCCATTCCGGCAGACCCTCGCCTTCCAGGGCGATGGTCCCATCCGGGGCGGCGGCCGACCACTCGAGCGTGCCGATGGTCTGGGGTTCGCCTTTCGCCGCCATGCGGGCGACCTCGACGGTTGCGCTGGCGTCATCGCTCAACGCCCGCGCCGAAACACCCAGGGTGTTGGCGCCGTTGGCGAGCCAGCCGATGAGGGGCGAGACCATGGAGAGATTGGTATCAGCCTGCACCATGCCGACCGGCACCGAGTTCATGGTCAGCGAGACCACCGCGTTCTTCAGGTTGATCCGCACCTGGTGTTGCGAATAGGCGCTCGGCGGTTGGGCGGCCAAAGGCTGCGCCTCGGCCGTGTAGCCCAGGGACTGGTGGCTGGCTAGCGGCCCTTCTCCTTCAGGGCCGCGATCATATCCGCATAGATCGCGCAGGCGACCGCGGTCTGGCCCATGGCGAGCAGCGGAAAGGCGAGGGTCATGCGGTCGAGAAAGGGCTTGGCCTCCGGCGCGTGTCGAGATTGCCGCCGAAGGCCGACCTGACGGCCTCTCCTACCGCCGTGGCGGCGGCCATGGCGTCGCAGTCGGCGCCAGTCGGCGGGGGCGCGGCTTCGGTCGATGCCTGTTGGCCGGATCCGCTGGATTTGTCGGTGGTTTCCGCCTTGTCCAACGGCGCATCCAGCGGGGCCGGATCGAGGCTGTCCGCAGCGGCCAGATAGACCGGGTTCTGACAGGGGTCGATTCCGCCGAAGGAAGCGGTATTGCCGTCCGGATAGGAAAATCCGATGGTCCAGGTGCATTCCGTCGAATCGTCGGCCAGATCGATCTCGATATAATCGTCCGGCGCGAGCGGCTCGCTGCTCAGCAGATCTTTGGCACCCTCGGGGATGCCGTCCGGCCCGCCGATATAGGGTCCGACAATTCCGACCTCGCCGGCATTCTCGATGCCGAGCACAAACGTCTCCGCTGATGCCCATGGGGCCATCAGAACAGCAAGCACAAATATCGCCGCGCAGAATCGCGCAGTTCATGTACAATTCCCCCCAGAACCGGCGACAGCGTCCGAGAAAGATAGCATGTCCCAATTTCATCTTGGGGACAGAATTCGAGCGGGGCTGATATCCGGTCGAACGGGCGATCCGCGACGTGTTCAAGACGGGAGGGTGAACCGATGACAGACATGACCATGGCAGAAATCACACCGGAAACGCGTCGCCGGACGATCATGGCCGGCGTCGTCGGCAATGTGCTGGAATGGTACGACTTCGCCGTTTACGGCTATTTCGCGCCGATCATCGCCGGCATCTTCTTTCCGTCCGAGGATCCGGTCGCCTCGCTCGTTGCGGCTTTCGGGGCCTTTGCCGCGGGCTTCCTGATGCGTCCCTTCGGCGGGCTGGTCTTCGGCTATATCGGCGACAAGATCGGGCGCAAGCGTGCCCTCGTCCTGTCCGTCACCCTCATGGCGATCCCGACATGCGTGATCGGCCTGCTGCCTGGCCATGCGACGATCGGCGCTGCGGCCGCCGTGCTGATGGTCGTGATGCGGATGCTTCAGGGCCTGTCCGTGGGTGGCGAATACACCAGTTCCGTCGTCTTCCTGACCGAGCACGCGCCCAAGGGGCGGCGCGGCTATTTCTCCAGTTGGGCTCTGTTCGGTGCCGTTGGCGGCATTCTGCTCGGCTCCGCCGTCAGCGCGGTGATGAGCAATCTCTTGGACGCCGAGGCGTTGCATGCCTGGGGCTGGCGCCTGCCCTTTGTGATGGGCATCGCCGTGGGCCTGGTCGGCCTGCTGGTCCGCCGGGGCATCCACGACCTACCCGCGCCCGCGGACGAAGATAAGCCCAAGAACCCGGTGGTCGAGGCCTTCACCCACCAATGGCGTTCCATGCTGCGGGTGATCGGCTTCAACGTGGTCAACGCCGTCGGCTTCTACATGATCTTCGTCTACATGGTGACCTGGCTGGTTAAGAAGGTGAAGGAGCCGCGCTCCGACGCTCTCGACCTCAACACCGCAGCCTTGGTTGTCCTCTGCCTGCTGATCCCGGCCGCCGGGGCGCTTTCCGACCGGGTTGGGCGCAAGCCACTGCTGCTGTTCGGCACGGGCGGGCTGCTCGTGTTCGGCTGGCCGCTGATCTGGCTGATGCATCACCTGGACCCGGCGCTGATCCTGCTGGGCCAGGTGGGGTTGGCGGTTTTCATCGCGTGCTATTTCGGGGCGATCCCGGCGGCGATGGCTGAAGCCTTCCCTCGCCGGGTGCGGGTCAGCGCCCTGAGCGTCGGCTACAACGTCTGCCTCGCGGTCTTCGGCGGCACCACCCCCATGGTCTCGACCTGGCTGATCGAACGCAGCCATGACGATCTGGCCATCGCCTGGTACCTGATGCTCGCCGCCGCCGTCTCCCTGACCGTGGTGCTGCGGATGAAGGAAACCGCGAACAACGAACTCGACTAGCTGCGCTAGTCCTTCAGCTTCCGTTGTAGGAAATACAGCCGATCCTGGCCCCAGAACATCTCGCCGTCGACGATGAAGGTGGGATAGCCGAAGACCGAGGCGGTGACGGCCTGTTCGGTGAATCCCTCGTAGCGTTCGCGCACCGTCCGGGCGTCGGCCGCTTCACGCAAACCCTGGCCGTCATGGCCGTGCGCGGCGGCGATTTCGTCGATCACGTCCGGGTCGGCGATGTTCTTCTCCTCGGCCCAGACCGCGCGCATATAGGCCCCGGCGCGGGCGCTGCAATCCAGCCTCGCTCCTCGACCGCGATCACGGTGCGCGCGGCGATGCTTTCGTCAACGGGGAAATAGGCCGGCTCCAAGGCCAGGGGCATGCCCAGATGGTCGCGCCAGCGCTTCAGTTCGGCCATGCGATAGGTCTTGCGCGCCTGGGGCCGGTCGTCCAAGGCTAAGGTGCCCGCCGCCGGGAACAGTTTGGCCGTGATGCAGGGCTTGAAGAGAATTTCGCGCCCGGCCGTCGCGGCCATGTCGATCAGGCGCTGATGGCCCAGATAGCACCAAGGCGAGGGCAGGGCGAAGAAATACTCGATGGGCCCGGCCATGGCGACGCTCCTTTAGGGAGTGTGCGGGTAGGATAGCGTTTTGTCCGCCCCGGTTCGAGGCGTGGTCACGAAGATGTGCCCCGAATCTTTTCGATCTCCTGCTGGCGCAGCACGCGGCGCATGATCTTGCCCGTCGCGGTCAGGGGCAGGGACTCGGCGAACTCGATCTCGCGCGGATATTCATGGGCGGCGAGGCGGGTTTTGACGAAGCCTCGGATCTCCTCGGCCAGGGCATCGTTCGGCACGACTCCGTCCTTGAGCACGAGAACGGCCTTCACGATCTCGGTCCGCTGCGGGTCGGGCACGCTGATCGCCGCGGCCAGGGCGACGGCCGGGTGCTTGAGCAGGCAGTCCTCGATCTCCGTCGGGCCGATGCGGTAGGCGCCGGAGGTGATGACATCGTCCTCGCGGCCCATGAACCAAAAGAAGCCGTCCTCATCGATCCGTGCCAGATCGCCGGTCAGGCACCAATCGCCGACGAATTTCTTCTCCGTCGCTTCCGGGTTGCGCCAGTATTCGAGGAACATGACCGGATCGGGTCGCTTGACCGCGACGATGCCGGTCTCGCCGTGGGGAAGGATATTGCCCATCTCGTCCATCACCGCGACCTCGTGGCCGGGCACCGGGCGGCCCATCGAGCCGGGGCGTGGCGCCATGATCGCGGCGCAATTGCTGAGCACCAGATTGGCCTCGGTCTGGCCGTAGAATTCGTTGATCGTCACCCCGAAGGCTTCGCGGCCCCAGTCCAGCAGTTCCGCGCCCAGGGGCTCGCCGCCGCTGCCGATCGAGCGCGGCCGTGCCCCGAAACGGGCCGGATCGGAAACCCCGCGCATCAGCTTGAGCGCCGTCGGCGGCAGGAAGGCGTTGCGCACGCCATGGCGCGCCATCAGGGCGAAGGCGGCCTCGGGATCGAAGCGCCGCGCCCGATGGGCGAGCACGGGAATCCCGTGATGCCAGCTCGGCCAAAGCACGTCGAGCAACCCGCCGGCCCAGGCCCAGTCCGCCGGGGTCCAGAACAGATCGCCGGGCTGGGGAAAGAATTCGTGGGGCATCTCGACCCCGGGCAGATGGCCGAGCACGACCCGATGGGCATGCAGGGTGCCCTTGGGCGGCCCGGTCGTGCCCGAGGTGTACATGATGAGGGCTGGGTCCTCCGGCCCGGTCGCCAAGGCGTCGAACCGGTCGGAGGCGCGGTCCAGCAGGGCGTTGAAATCCGCCGCGTCCTCGGCGGATCCATCGGTCACCAGGATCGTCTTCAGGGCAGGCAGCTTGGTGCGAATTTCGAGCAGCTTCGGCAGGTTCGCCACATCGGTGACTACTGCCTTGGCCTCGCTGTTCTCCAGGCGGTATTGCAGCCCGTCGGGCCCGAACAGGGTGAAGAGGGGCAGGGCGATCCCGCCCAGCTTGTAGATGCCGAGATGGGCGACAGGGAGGTCCGGTCCCTGGCTGAGCAGTACGCCGATTCGGTCGCCGCGCCCAATACCCAGGTCGGCCAGGACATTGGCACAGCGATTGGCGCGCTCGAGGAAATGGCGAAAGGTGAAGCGCGAGACCGCGCCGACCTCGTCCTCATAGATCAGGGCCAGCTTGTCCGGGTCGCCGGCATGACGGTCGCAGCAGAAGGTCGCGATGTTGTAGTCCGGCGGAATATCCCAGCGGAACCGCGCGCGCAGCGCGTCGTAATCCTTCGCGGGGATCAACATCGCCTTCTTCCTCCCCTCACCGGGCCATGCCAACATAGCCAAGCTTGGCTATGTTGGGTACTTCCTGGTGGGGCTTTCGTATCCGTCATATTTAGAGGGGTGGCGTATGTTTCGCGATGACTTGCTGAAGGGCAAGAAAATCCTCATCACCGGCGGCGGCACCGGCCTGGGCAAGGCCATGGGGCGGCGCTATCTGGAACTGGGTGCGCAACTCGTCATCTGCGGCCGGCGCGAGGAGGTGCTGGCGGAGACCGCGCGCGAACATAGCGCGGAGACCGGCGGCACGGTCAGCTATCACGGCTGCGACATCCGCGATTCCCAGGCGGTCGATGACATGATGGAGGCGATCTGGGCCGAGGGGCCGCTCGATATCCTGGTCAACAACGCGGCGGGGAATTTCCTGGTCAAGGCCGAGGAGTTGAGTCCCAACGCCATCAACGCCGTTCTCGGCATCGTGCTTCAGGGCTCCGCCTATTGCACCCTGGCCGCGGGCAAGCGCTGGATCGCCGCGGGACGGGAAGGCAATGTCCTGTCGATCGTCACGACGTATGCCTGGACCGGGTCGGCCTATGTCCTGCCTTCGGCCATGGCCAAGGCCGGCGTTCTGGCGATGACCCAGAGTCTCGCGGTCGAATGGGGTCCCAAGGGCATCCGCCTCAACGCCATCGCGCCGGGTCCTTTCCCCACCGAAGGCGCGTGGTCGCGCCTGGTGCCGAACAAGGACCTGGCCGAAGAGTTCGAGACCCGGCCGCCTCTCGGTCGGCCGGGCCGCCATGACGAATTGGCCCAGCTTGCCGTGTTTCTGGTCGCCGACGAGTGCGGCTATATCAACGGCGAATGCGTCACCATCGATGGCGGCGACTGGCTCAAGGGCGCCGGTCAGTTCAGCTTCCTGCACAAAATGAGCGATGCCGACTGGGCCAAGACGCGGCCCAAGAAGAAATAGCCGTCAGGCCAGGGCGCGCTCGATCCCGGTCCAGAGCAGGTCGATATCGGCGCAGGGATTGGCCGCGACGTTGCGCAGCCAGTCCACGCCGTCGATCCGGTTGATCGAGGTCGAGCCGGCCGGCAGGCGGGCGAGCATGTCGCGCGCGGACGGCCCCGATTCCGGTCGCCAGAGCACCACGCCGCTGACATTCGGCCCGAACACCGCGGCACCGGGATGGGTGTCGAGCCGCTGCCGGAGATCCTCGGCGAGGCCCATCGCCCTATCGATTCGTTCGGCGAGCCCGGCGCGGCCCCAGGCCAGGAGGGTTGCGAGCAGCGGCACCGCGACCGCGCCATGGGAGCCGAGCAGGCCGACATTCGGCGCGGCGAGATAGGCGCCGCCGAAACTGACCGCTTGGTGCGCGGGTTCCGTGTCGCGAAACAGGATCAGCCCGGCCTCCTTCGGCTGGAAGAGCCATTTATGGGCCGAGACCGCCACGGAATTGGCATTCTGGATGCCGTCGAGTCGTGCGCCGTAGCGCGTCGAGAAGCGCAGCGGCCCGGCCCAGGCGGCGTCGATATGGGTCCAGGCGGCGCGGCCTGACAATGAGAGATCGTCGATGGCGCCCGCGGAGGTAGTGCCGGCGGTCAGGACGAGAGCGCATTTGCCGAGATCGTTGGGAAGCCGGTCCTGGCTCAGCCTTCCGCAAGCATCGGTGGAAATGGGATGGAAGGCGAGGCCGAGAAGATGCGCCGCCTTGGCGATCGAGAGATGGGCTGCCTCGGAGGCGATAACGGTCCGAACACCACACAATTCGCGGGCGGCCCAGAGCGCGGTCAGATTGGCGACGGTCGAGCCGGGCGTCATATGGCCGCCATCCATACCGAATCCGGGTGCGAGCCAGTCGATGACCCGCGCTTCGATCCCGCGCGCGATGGGCGCCACATCCGGGTGCAGCAGGTTCTGGTTGAGGGCGGCATTCCATTGGGTCGTTGCCCAGGCGATCCAGGGTGTGGGCGGGTCCATATGGGCGAAGGCATCCGGCGCGCCGAGACGGCAGGCCCCGCCGAGCACGATCGGGGTCAGGCTTTCGATAGCGGCCACTTCGCCCAGCCCGCTCTCCGGCAGCGTGTCCGGCAGCACTTGTGAACCGGCCCCGTCGGGCGCGTTGAGGAGTGCATCGAGAGCGAGGCGAAGCCCGGTGGGGTCCGCCGTGAAGGATGGGTCGGTCATTCAAGTGCCTTGGCTTTGCCGAGCGGCGTTTCGCGCGGTCCCTTCATCATAGCCGAATTCGGTTTTCGCGGCGCTATCGGGGGCGGAACCGGCGCTACTTTTCGCGCGCGCGGGGCACTACGGAATCATTCTTCTTGCTGTGCCCGCGCCCAGGGCTAGGGTCGGGGCCAAAGCTAGCTGGGATTCGGCGCGGCGGAATCCTGTGAAATGGATGGAGTGGCATGAGCAAGGGTGGTTTCGGGTTCGAGCGGGCCATGATCAAGCTGGCGCTGCAGACGGTAGTCGTGGCGATCGCCGTGGGCGTGCTGGTCTGGTTGTTCACGGAAATCTTCGAGTCGAACGATCCCCACGAATCCTACAAGGCCGAGACCCCGGCGGAACGGCCACCGATCAAGAATGGCATCGCCGAAGCGCAGGCGCTCGCCAAGATCGGGCCGGTGGAGTTCTGGCGGAAAGAGTTTCCCAAGGGCGATTTCGATCGGATGACTGTCGATCCGGCGGGCATCGTGACCGCCGTCGATTTCGGCATCGTCCAGGCCCTCGAGCAACCCATCTTCCAGCCGGTCTCGGAGGCGCGGGGCAGCGTTTCGAAGAAGGAGCCGGTGATCAGCATCGTCTTCAACAACGATCCGCGCGCCTATCCCCTGCGCACGCTGATGTGGCACGAAGTCGTCAACGATACGGTCGGCGGCGTGCCCGTGGCCGTCACCTATTGTCCGTTCTGCGATTCCGGAATCGTCTTCGACCGGCGGCTGGGTGACGAGTTGCTCGATTTCGGGGTCACGGGCAAGCTGCGGGCCTCGAACCTCATCATATACGACCGCGAGACCGAAAGCTGGTGGCAGCAGTTCACGGGCGAAGCTATTTCGGGCGCCCATGCGGGCAAACGCCTGATCATGCTGCCGGCGCGGATGGAATCGGTCGCGTCCTTTCAGGCCCGCCATCCGGACGGCCAATTGCTGATCCCCTCCGATCGCGGTTCCAATCCCTATGGGCGCAATCCCTATCCCAAATATGATTCCCGCACGGGACCGTTCACGACCTATTATGACGGGCCCTACCATCCGGCGGTGCCGCCCATGGCGCGGGTCGTCGCGGTCGGTAACAAGGCCTGGAGCCTGGCCTATCTGCGCCAGCGTGGCCGGCTGGAGGAGGGCGATCTCGCCATCACCTGGGAACCGGGGCGCCTCTCGGCGCTCGACCATCTTTTCGTGTCGCAAGGGCGCGACGTCGGCATCGTGGCGGTCGAGCGGCGGACGGAGAACGGCCTCGTGTCGATTCCTTTCCAGCTCACCTTCGCCTTCGTCTATTACGCCTTCAATCCGCTCGGCACCCTGATCGGCACCCCCGATCAGGCCGACGCGAAATGGGAGTGAGCGGGAGAGGTCTTACGCCGGGCCTTTCCGTCCGGCTTGCCGCGGTTCGGCGCGAGGCATAGATTCCAGTCTGATATCCAGACAGCGAGGTCCAGACATGCCGCGGGACGATGCCATTCAGGTCCTGCCCAGCGCCTGCCCGCATGACTGCCCCAGCACCTGCGCGCTGGATGTCGAGCTCCTGGATGCCAAGACCATCGGGCGGGTCCACGGGTCGCGGCGAAACGACTACACGGATGGGGTGATCTGCGCCAAGGTCGCGCGCTATGCCGAAAGGGTCCACCACCCGGACCGTCTCAAGCAGCCGTTGCGCCGGGTCGGCGACAAGGGTGTTGGCTTGGCCGCCTTCGAGCCGATTTCCTGGAACGAAGCGCTTGATATCGTCGCAGACAATCTGACCGGGATCGTCGAGAAGCATGGCCGGCAATCGGTCTATCCCTATTTCTATGCCGGCACGATGGGCCTGGTGCAGCGCGACGGGATCGAGCGGCTGCGCCATTCGATGGGCTACGCCCGCCAGTTCAGCACGATCTGCACTAATCTGGCCGATGCCGGCTGGAAGGCGGGCGCGGGCGAAAATCGCGGCGTCGATGCGCGCGAGATCCAGCATTCCGATCTGGTCGTGGTCTGGGGCGGCAACCCGGTCTCGACCCAGGTCAATGTGATGACCCATATCGCCAAGGCACGGAAGGCGCGCGGCGCCAAGCTGGTCGTCGTCGATCCCTACCGCACCGGCACGGCGACCCAGGCTGATATGCATCTGGCCGTGCGCCCGGGCACCGACGGGGCGCTGGCCTGCGCGGTCATGCATATCCTGTTTCGCGACGGCATGGCCGACCGCGGATACCTGGCCAAATACACCGACCATTCGGATGCGTTCGAGGAACATTTGCGCCTGCGCGGCCCGCAATGGGCCTCCGCCATCACGGGCCTGGCGGTCGACGAAATCGAGACCTTCGCCAAGCTCTATGGCTCGACCAAGCGCAGCTATATCCGGGTCGGCTACGGCTTTTCGCGCACGCGCAATGGGGCTGCCCAGGTCCATGCCGTGTCCTGCCTGCCGGCGGTGACTGGCGCCTGGACGCAGGAGGGCGGCGGCGCGCTTTACGGGCAGAGCGACGTCTACGCCCATATCGATCAGACCGAGATCAAGGGGCTGGATATCCTCGACACCTCGATCCGCAGCCTGGATCAGTCGCGCATCGGCCCCTGCCTTGTCGGCGACAGGGCCGATCTGGGCGACGGACCGCCGGTCATGGCCATGTTCATCCAGAACACAAACCCGATGATGGTGGCCCCGGAATTGGCCAAGGTGCATGAGGGTTTCGCGCGCGACGACCTGTTCGTCTGCGTGCACGAGCAGTTCATGACGGAGACGGCGGCGATGGCCGATATCGTCCTGCCCGCGACGACCTTCCTGGAGCATGACGATTTCTACAAGGGTAGCGGCCATACCTATCTGCAGGTCACCAAGGCGGTGATCGAGCCGCAGGCCGAGGCGCGGTCGAATCACGACGTGATTCGCGGGCTGGCCGAACGGCTCGGCGCGGAGCATCCGGGTTTTGCCAAGACAGCTTGGGAGTTGATGGACGATTGCCTGAAGGCGAGCGGTCTGCCCGATGCCGAGACGATATACCAGGCCGGCGGCCACGATCTCTGCCCACCCTTCGAAACTGCGCATTTCCTGGACGGGTTCCCGACGGAGAACGGCGTGTTCCGATTCGCGCCGGACTGGGCCGGGCTGGGCGCCAATCCGAAGGACATGCCCACCTTCGCGGATCATTTCGACGCGATCGATGTCGCGACCGACGACCGACCGTTCCGAATGGTCACGGCGCCGGCGCGCAACTACCTCAATTCCTCCTTCACGGAGACCCCGACCTCGATCAAGCGGGAAGGGCGACCGACGGCGATGATCCATCCCGAGGACTGCGCGGCCTTGGGCCTCGCGGAGGGGGACCGCGTGCGCGTCGGCAACAAGAAGGGCTCCGTCGTCGTCCATACCAAGCCCTTCGATGGGCTGCAGCGCGGCGTGATCGTGATCGAGAGCATCTGGCCCAACAAGGCCTTCGAGGAGGGCATCGGCATCAACCTCCTGGTCAGCGCCGATGCCGGCCAGCCCAATGGCGGTGCGGTCTTTCACGATACCGCCGTCTGGCTGCGCGCCGCCTGAGTCTGCGGTTTTCGCCGCTTCGCCGCGCCCGCCGGTTCTCCTGCCCTTGTCATGCCTGGAAGCCGGAGCCGCAAAACACTACCTTCTGGGAAGGGCCGACCGTTTTCTGGTTCGGCAAGAGGGCGTGATGGCGAAGAAGACAGGCGATCTGACGACACTATCCTCGAAGGCGGAGGTCGACGTCTTTCTCGACACCGTCGCGCGTGCCCCGGCGCTCAAGCCGGCGGGCCGTCGTGGGCGCCTGATGTTCGCCATGGATGCGACGGCCAGCCGCCAAGCGAGCTGGGATCGCGCGATCCATCTGCAGGCAGAGATGTTCGAATCGACCAAGACGCTCGGTGGTCTCGATATCCAACTCGCCCATTACCGCGGCTTCCGCGAGTTCGAAGCCAGCCGGTGGATCGACAATGCGGACAGTCTGGTGGAACGGATGACCGCCGTGTCCTGCCGCGGCGGGCAGACCCAGATCGGCCGCGTCCTGCGCCACGCGCTCAAGGAAGGCAGACGCGAGCCATTCGACGCGTTGGTCTTCGTCGGCGATTGTTTCGAGGAGGGTATCGATTCGGTCTGCGAGACCGCCGGGCGGCTGGGCCTGTTGGGCTTGCCCGTCTTCGTCTTCCATGAGGGCGGCGAGCCGATTGCGGCCCGCGCCTTCCGTGAGATCGCCCGGCTGACCAAAGGCGCCTATTGCAGCTTCGACGCGACCAGCGCACAGCAGCTAAAAGACTTGTTGGGAGCCGTCGCCGTCTATGCTGCGGGCGGCCGCAGGGCGCTGGAGGATTTCGGGCGTAAGCGGGGCGGCGGCGCGCTTCAGATCACCAGCCAGATGCGTTAGGCGGCTGAGATGTCCTGGTTGATTCTCGCCCTCGGCCTCGCGCTCGGCCTGTTTCTGCTGTTGCGCTGGTTCGTCTCGGCCGATCCGAAAACCGTGGCGCGCGGATTGCGCTGGATCGGGCTTGCGCTGGCGGTCGCGATCGTTGCCTACATCGCCGTGACCGGGCGCTGGACCTGGATCTGGACGGCCGGCATGTTCGCCTTTCCCTGGCTGATGCGCGCCCGCTCGCTGTCCAATCTGTTCAAGACGATGCGGGGACCGACGCCCGGCCGGGCGAGCAGTATTGAAACCGCCTTCCTGCGCATGAGCCTCGACCACGATACCGGCACGATGACCGGAGATATTACCGCCGGCGCATTCGCCGGAAGAGCGCTCGACGATCTGACGATTGGCGAATTGCTGACCCTGCTTCAGGAGGTCGCGCTCGCGGACCAGCAATCGGCGCAGGTTATGATCGCTTATCTCGACCGTCGCCACCTGGACTGGCGCGACGAGGCCGGGGCCGCTGGGGCGGAGGATGCGGCGGGCGGTGCCGGCGGAAACGAAAGCGCGGCGATGAGCCGGCACGAAGCCTACCGCATTCTCGGCCTCGAACCGGATGCCGATGAGGCGGCGATCAAGGATGCCCATCGCCGCCTGATGGCGCAGTATCATCCCGATGCCGGGGGTTCTTCCTACCTCGCGGCACGAATCAACCAGGCCAAGGACGTTCTCCTGGCCCGATGATGCGGTTGCACGGTCCAGCCGCCCTATGGCACATACGCCCAACACTCCTCCCCAGCCGGAAAGCGAACAGATACTGATCATGCCACGACCCATTCGTAGAGCGATCCTGCCGGTCGGTGGGCTAGGCACGCGTTTCCTGCCGGCCACCAAGGCCATGCCCAAGGAAATGTTGCCCGTGGTCGACAAGCCGCTGATCCAGTACGCGGTGGAGGAGGCCAGAGCCGCGGGGATCGAGCAGATCGTTTTCGTCACCGGACGCGGCAAGACGGCGATCGAGGACCATTTCGACGATAGTTTTGAACTGCGGGAGACCCTGAGCAGCCGGGGCAAGACGGCCGAGCTGGAATCCATGACGGCGATGGTCGGCCGCCCGGGCGAGATTGCTTATGTCCGCCAGCAGGAGCCGATGGGCCTGGGCCATGCCGTGTGGTGCGCCCGGCATCTGGCCGGCGGCGAGCCGGTGGCGATTCTCCTGGCCGACGATCTCGTGATGGCGGGCAAGCCCTGCCTCAAGCAGATGGTCGAGGCCTATCAGGAAACCGGCGGCAATATGGTGGCGGTGATGGACGTCCCGCGCGAGCAGACGGGGCGCTACGGCATCCTGGATGTCGAGAAGGACGACGGACGCTTGGTGTCGGTCAAGGGGTTGGTGGAGAAGCCGGCGCCGGAGATGGCGCCCTCCACTTTGAGTATTATCGGCCGCTATATCCTGCAACCCGAGATTTTCGACCATCTCGAAACCCAGGAGCGCGGGGCGGGCGGGGAAATCCAGCTGACCGATGCGATGGCGCGGATGATCGGCACCATGCCGTTCCACGGCCTGCGCTTCGAGGGTCGGCGCTACGATTGCGGCGACAAGGTCGGTTTCATCGAGGCGAATATCGCCTTCGCGCTCGAGCGCGAAGATCTCGGGCCGGCTGTGTGTGAGCGGTTGCGCTCCTATATTTCCTAGGGCGCGGCCAACCAGCTGACGAATACAAGGAGGCGGCAATGCGGATCGCCATGATCGGCACGGGCTATGTCGGGCTGGTTTCCGGAACTTGTTTTTCCGAATTCGGCTTCGACGTGACCTGCGTCGATAAGGATGAGGGCAAGATCGCGCGTTTGCGGCAAGGCGAGGTGCCGATCTACGAGCCGGGTCTTGACGATTTGATCGAGAGCAATGCCAAGGCCGGCCGTCTGACCTTCACCACCGACCTGATGAGCGCTGTGGCCGAGGCCGACGCGGTCTTCATCGCGGTCGGCACGCCAAGCCGGCGCGGCGACGGCCATGCCGATCTGTCCTATGTCTACGCGGCGGCGGAAGAGATCGCGCAGGCCCTGGCCGGCTATACCGTCGTGGTCACCAAATCGACCGTTCCCGTGGGGACCGGCCGCGAGGTGGCGGGAATCATCGCGAAGGCCGCGCCCGAGGCCGAATTCGACGTGGCCTCCAACCCGGAATTTCTGCGCGAAGGTTCCGCGATCAACGATTTCATGCGACCCGACCGGATCGTGATCGGCAGTGACAGTGCGCGCGCCGCCGAGCTTATGCGAGAGATCTATCGGCCGCTCTATCTGCGCGAAACGCCGATGGTTTCGACCTCGCTCGAGACCTCGGAATTGATCAAATACGCGGCCAATGCCTTCCTCGCGACCAAGATCAGTTTCATCAACGAGATGGCCGATCTGTGCGAAAAGGTCGGCGCCGACGTCCAGGCGGTCGCGCGCGGCATGGGCTTGGATGGCCGGATCGGGAACAAGTTCCTCAATGCCGGCCCCGGTTATGGCGGATCCTGCTTTCCCAAGGACACCCTGGCCCTGGCCCGCACGGCAAAGGAAGCCGGCGCGCCCGTGCGGATCGTCGAGACCGTGGTCGCGGTGAACGACGCGCGCAAGACGCGGATGGCGGACAAGGTGCTCCATGCGCTCGGCGGCGATGCCAAGGGCAAGACGATCGGTGTCCTCGGCCTGACCTTCAAGCCCAACACGGACGACATGCGCGATGCGCCGAGTCTCGCGATATTGCCGGCCCTGCAGAAGGCCGGTGCGATCCTCCGAGCCCACGACCCGGCCGGCATGGACGAGGCGCGCAGCCTGTTCGACGGCGTGATCTGGTGCGGCGACGCCTATGAGACGATGACGGGGGCCGATGCCCTGGTGATCGTCACGGAATGGAACGCCTTTCGCGGTCTCGATTTCGACCGGATCAAGTCGTTGATGCGCCATCCCCTGCTGATCGACCTGCGCAATATCTACGATCTGATGGAGATGGCGAAAGCCAGCATCCGCTACGTGAGCATCGGCCGAAAACCGGTTGGTTGAACAGGAGCCGCGGGCCATGAAGACCGCTGGAACGAGCGCAGGAAGGAGCAATGGGCCCCATCGCCTCGATCCCACCATTCTCCGCGAATACGACATGCGCGGCATTGTCGGCAAGACCTTGGGCGAGGACGATGCCCATGCCATCGGCCGGGCCTTCGGGACGATCGTGCGCGCCGCCGGGGGGCGGCGGGTGGCGACCGGCTATGACGGACGGCTCAGTTCTCCCGTGCTGGAGGAAGCCCTGGCGGCCGGTCTCGCCGCCTGCGGCCTGACCGTGCTGCGCGTCGGCCTCGGTCCGACGCCCATGCTCTACTACGCGAGCCATGCGCTCGATGCCGACGGCGCGGTCATGATCACGGGATCGCACAATCCACCGGACTATAACGGCTTCAAAATGATGCTCTCCGGCGGGCCCTTCTACGGCGAACAGATCCAGGAACTGGGCCACATCGCGGCCAAGGGCGATTTCGCCGAAGGATCGGGGACGGTCGAGGACAGGCCCCTGTTCGACGACTATATCGCACGGCTCGTCGGCGATTTCACGGATGGCCGATCGCTGCGCGTGGCCTGGGACGCCGGCAACGGCGCGGCCGGCCCCGCGACGGCCGCCCTGGCCGCGGCCCTGCCTGGCGATCACACGGTGCTCTTTGCCGATATCGACGGCACCTTCCCCAATCATCACCCCGACCCGACTTTGCCCGAAACTCTCGAAAGCCTGCGTGGGGCTATCGAGGCGAATGACTGCGAAATCGGCATCGCCTTCGACGGCGACGGCGACCGTATCGGCGTGCTCGACGGGAAGGGCCGGATTCTCTGGGGCGATCAACTGCTCATGTTGCTGGCCGAGGATCTCTTGAAGCGTCGGCCGGGTGTCACGGTCATTGCCGATGTGAAGGCGAGCCAGGCGCTGTTCGACCGGGTCGCCGCCCTGGGCGGCGTGCCGCTGATGTGGCGCACGGGGCATTCTCTGATCAAAGCGAAGATAGCCGAGACCGGCGCGCCCCTCGCCGGCGAGATGAGCGGCCATATCTTCATCGCCGATGGCTATTACGGCTTCGACGACGCGCTCTATGCCGCCGTGCGTCTCCTCGGCATCCTGGCCCGGTCGGAGGTCGATCTGGCGACCCTGCGCGACGGCCTGCCGGAATTCGTCAACACGCCGGAACTGCGTTTCGATTGTGCGGAGGAGAGAAAGTTCGGTGTCGTCGATACGGTGAAGGCCTATGTCGCCGCCCGGGGTGACGAGGTGTCGCTGATCGACGGGGTGCGCGTGCGCACGGCGGACGGGTGGTGGCTGCTGCGTGCATCGAACACCCAGGCGGCCCTTGTGGCGCGCTGCGAGGCGTCGGATGAAGCCGGGTTGGCGCGCCTCAAAACGGCCCTCCGGACGGCTTTGGAGTCTGCCGGGGTGGACGCGCCAGACTTCTGATTAGGGGACTTCTGATCACGGGGTTTCTAATCGCGCCGCGTTCGGCGGGGCCTGTTTTCGGATAATCCTATTGGGTAGCGGAAGCGACCTCGGTGCCTTGCGGGGGCGGGACCGCGAGGCAATCCATCCGCTTCGCCATGAGAAGGGTGCAGGCCTTGGATGCCGTGCGCTTGTCGAATCCGGTCAGGCGGGCGCGGAACAGGGCCCCCGTCCGGCTTTGGACCGGCAGGATATGGACGATCGCGTCTTCGAGCAGTGCTGGTGCGAGGCTCGATGCCCGACCCACTGCGGCCTGGGCCAGGGCGAACTGGCGAAATGCGCCGACCTGGATGCTCCATTCCGTCACTGCCACTCCAAGCGCCACTGCAGGCGCGACCGCTTTGGGCGCCGCAGTTTCGGGCGGTGGCGGGGGGGGCTTGGTCGGCGCGAGCGCCAACTCGACTTTGCCCGATGGGCGCTTGGCAGCGCTCAGAACGGGTTTGTTCAGGGGCGGCTCAAATTCGACCGTTTCTAGCAACGGTCTTGCCGCCTTGGCTATTCGGGTAACCTTCTCAAAACCGTCATCAAGAAGTCCGGCCATGTGCTTGTTGCGCCAGGCGCTCGTCTTGCCGCCGAAAACGACGCCAATGATGCGCCGCCCGTTGCGCTCGGCGGAAGCGACGAGATTGAAGCCGGAGGCCCGGATATAACCGGTCTTGATGCCATCGACCCCGTCATAGGTGCCGAGAAGGCCGTTGTGATTGCCGTAAATCTCGCCCTTGTAGGCGAACTGCTCCGTCGAGAAATACGGATAGTAGCGCGGAAAGTTGCGCATCAGGGCCCGCGCCAGGATGGACATGTCGCGCGCGGTACTCAGTTGCCGGTCGTCGGGCAGGCCGGAGGCGTTGCGAAACTGGGTCCGCTTCATGCCCAACGCCAGGGCCTTCACCGTCATCATGCGGGCGAAACGCGTTTCCGAACCGCCGATTGCTTCGGCCGCGACCACGGCCACGTCGTTGGCGGATTTCGTGACAAGGGCCAGAATCGCGTCGCGGGCCTTGATCGTCTGGCCCTTGCGCAGGTTCAGCTTCGACGGCTCTTGTTTCTGCGCATTGGCGGAAACAGGCAAGTCCTGGTCGAGTTTGATGCGACCCGTGTCGATCGCTTCGAACAACATGTAAAGGGTCATGATCTTGGTAAGGGAGGCCGGAAAATTCCGGGTATCGGCATTTTCTTCGCGAAGGACCGCGCCGCTATCCGCATCCACGACAATCGAGGCGTACTTGGCGAAGGCCTGTGACGGAAATGTGGCGAAGGCCAAAACCACCACGAACAAGACAGCGGTGCCGCGAGCAAGGCCGATGGTTTCGAAGCGCTTGTGCCAGTGTTTCAAGGTTTCAGCTCTGCCATTATTCATTGACGGTCGGATGAATGTTTTTGATTCTAGAAGGTATGTTGAATTTTGTCTACACGCCGTGAAAACCATTACTTTTTATGGAAAACAACGACAGGGCGCATGGCCGTCTGTGGCGATCCGCTCGATCGTCGGTTCGTATGCAGGGGGTGTGTAGGCCTATGCTGCGTTGCAGCAAGTATCGTTGACAATTCACGGAGTTCAGACATATTTTTTATACCGCACTGCAAAATTGTTGGTTTTTGGTGTTTCGGATCGATCCTGAAGGGTTTGGAGAATGACGGTGTCCAAGACGAGCAAGGCCAAGCGGCCGGCCGATGGTCGGGTATCGATTGCTTCGCCAGTGACGACCGAGCCATTGGCCGACCCGAAGGCCCGCTTCCGAACGGTGATGCGCCAAGCCGCAGCAACACGCGCTGCAAGCGAGAGGCCTTGCAAAGCGGTGAAGACGAAAACCGTGACCAAAGCCTCGTCTGCGAAGACCGCGCCCAAGAAGACGAAGAGCGCGCGACGGGATCGCAAGACCGAAGCGATCAAGCCGAAATCTTCGAAAGCTCCCGCGCGGCGCGCGCCGGTTGAAATGCGTTCAAAGCCTAGCCAGGGGGGCTCGCCGTCGTCGCGTCTGCCGCGGACCGATGCAGTGGCGGCCTGCTAAAGGTCGAGTGCAGCCTTTGTCGAAGGGATTCAGACCTCCGGCGCCCAGTGGGGCGAATTCGCCAAGTCGCATTTCGACCGCGGGGTCGAGGCGGCATATGCTCTGGTGACGGCGAAGTCCATGCGTGAGGTGATGGATATCCAAAAGGGGTGGACGGCGTCGTCGATCAACGCGGCGTTTACCCAGGGGCAGCGTCTGTCGGACGTAGCCCTGGACACGACGGGCAAGGCAGCCAATCCTATGGCTGAGGGCGTGGATGGCGCCGTCGGCGAGATGAAAGATCGAATTTCCGCCTGACGCCCGCCGGACATCGTCCGCCGGGCCCTTATTTTGGCGCAGGGATTTTTCCTGTATCGCAGGTCCCTTGGCCCTTCCGCATCCCATCCCATATTATCGGTCTGACCGGAATATTGGTCAGGCGGCGGCACCTTCGATGGGCGACCGCGTTCGGGACGCGAGAACGGGATTTCATGGCGGCAGTTCGAGGACAGAAAGACGACGACGTTCGGCGGGACGACGGCGATTCGGGTACGGGTGTGGCCGTCAAGGCCAAGCCCAAGACCAAGAAGCCGGATATGTATAAGGTCCTCATCCTGAACGACGACTACACGCCCATGGAATTCGTCGTCTATGTGCTGGAACGGTTCTTTGCTATGAGCCCCCAGCACGCGACTCAGATCATGCTCATGGTCCATCGCCGGGGGGTCGGCGTTTGCGGAGTCTTCACGTACGAGATCGCGGAGGCCAAGGTCCATCAGGTGATCGAATGCGCTCGCCAGCACGAGCATCCGCTTCAATGCACCCTTGAGAAGGAGTGAGCGCTCGACATGTTGTCACGCAATCTCGAAATCAGC
>CAUZWC010000006.1:0-25750 GCA_963583595.1 Alphaproteobacteria bacterium
GCCGCCGAAGCCGAAGCGATGCGCCCCGGCACGACGGTCGCGCGCGAAGGCATGGTCTTGACGCCGTGAGCGGCATGCGGCGCTTGCGCCGCATAATCATGGGGCTCGCGACCCTGGCCGGGTTTCGCCCGCGCGGGTTTTTCATCCCCTATCGCTATGCCGACCGCCAGCCAGGCCTGCCGGCACGCGGCGCCTATCCGGCGATGGCGCGTCTGCTCGTCGCGGCGGAACCGGTGATGGTCGAGGTGATCGCGGCAATCGCCGAATTCGCCGAGAATCTGCAGGCTATCCCGCTCGAAGGCGGGCCGCCGGAGCCGCGTTGGAATCAGGATTGGTTCCCCGGGCTCGACGCCGCCGCGACCTATGCGATCACCCGGTCCCGCCGGCCCGCCCGGATCGTCGAACTGGGTTCGGGCCATTCAACCCGGTTTTTCGCTCGCGCGGTCCGCGACGGCGCCATGACCACGACCGTGACGGCCATCGACCCAGCGCCCCGCGCCGCCCTTGCCGGCCTCGCGGTGACCCATCACCAAGCCACCCTCCAGGAATTGGAGCGGACGGGCGCTGGCGCCCCGCTCGCGGCCCTCGCGGCGGGCGACATACTGTTCATCGATTCGAGCCATGTGCTGATGCCCGGCAGCGATGTCGATCGCCTCGTCGCGGAAATTCTGCCCGCCCTGCCGAACGGGGTCCTGGTCCATATCCACGATATTTTCCTGCCCGACGACTACCCGGCCGCCTGGCATTGGCGCGGCTATAACGAGCAATCGGCGGTCGCGGCGCTGATCGCCGGCGGGGCTTTCGAGCCCATCTTCGCCAGCCATTACCTGCGCGACCATGCCTCTCATTTATTGGGGGCCTTGCCCATCGTCGTTGGCTCGATGCCGCCCGGCAGTCATGAATCGAGCCTCTGGCTGATCAAAACCGGCACACGCCCGATCACGGGAAAATGACGGGATAAATGCGCCCGCCGACCCATATTCCGCCCATGACGGACCCCGAGAAACCCTCGCGAGCCGGCCTGCCGACCCGATCAGCGGGCTTGGCCGAAACGGCGCGTTTGCCGGAACGGGTGCGCGCGGCCATCCGGGACCAGGAAGACCGCAGCGAAGTCCTGATCGGCTGAATTCAGCTCGCCATCGTCGCGACTTTCGGGACGCTCTACGCCGTCTCGCCAAAGACCTTTGTCGCGGGTGCCGGGTTCGAGCCCGCGCCTTGGGCGCTGGGCGGTTATCTGCTTTTCAGCCTCGGTCGGCTCGCCGCCGCCTCGCGGACGCGTCTGCCGGGCTGGCTCCTCGTGCTCTCCGTCCTGATCGATATGGCCCTGCTCATGGGGCTGACCTGGAGCTTCCATCTGCAATACGAACAGCCGCCCTCCTTCGTTCTTAAGGCACCTACCCTGCTCTATGTCTTTATCTTCATCGCCCTGCGCGCGCTGCGTTTCGAGGCGCGCCAACGTCGTGCTGGCCGGCCTTGTCGAGGCGGCGGGGTGGGCCTTCGTGGTCGGCTGGGTCGTCACGGCCAATCCCGAAGAAACCATGATCACCCGCGACTATATCGAGCACCTGACCTCGAACAGCATTCTCCTGGGCGCCGAGTTCGACAAGATCGCCACCATCCTCACGGTCACGGCCGTCCTCGCCCTGGCTATCCAACGCGCGCGGCGGCTGATGGTGCGCGCGATCGTCGAACAGACGGCGGCGCGGGAACTCAGGCGGTTTTTCGCGCCCGAGGCCGCACGCCATATTTCCAGCGCCGAGGGCACCATCAGCGCTGGCGAGGGCGAGGCGCGGGGCGCGGCCATTCTCTATACCGATATGCGGGGCTTCACCGCGCTCGCGCGCACGATGCCGGCCTCGGAGGCACTCGCCCTGCTGGCCGAATACCAGGCCCGACTGGTACCGGTGATCCAGGCCAATGGCGGCAACGTCGATAAATTCCTGGGTGACGGCATCCTGGCGACCTTCGGCGCGGCCCTGCCGACCGAGACATATACCGCTGATGCCCTGCGCGCGGTGGACGCCCTGATCGGTGAGATCGCCGATTGGCGCGAGCGCCGTCTGGCCGCCGGACCGCCGGCGCCCGCCGTCGGCCTCGCCGTGGCGACGGGCCGGGTCCTGTTCGGTGCGGTCGGCGACGAAAGCCGGCTGGAATACACGGTCATCGGCGACCCGGTAAACCTGGCAGCCAAACTCAAAAAGCACACCAAGACGGAACGAGCTTCAGGTCTCGCCAGCCGCGCGGCGGTCGAAGCGGCCCTGCGCCAGGGCTATATGCCGCCGGTCGATCAGGCATGCTTGGCCGCGCGGCGCATCGAAGGCTTGCTGGAGCCGGTCGACCTGGTCGTCCTGAACGCCTGATCGGCCGACCCGGGAGTCCGCCGTTATTTGCCGGCGCTATTTATAAGGATCGGCCGCGTCGCGCAGACCGTCGCCCAGAAAATTATACGCCAGGACGACGATGATCACCGGGACCACCGGTAGCATGAGCCAGGGATGGGTGGCGACGACATTGATGTTCTGCGCCTCGTTCAACAACACGCCCCAGCTCGTGATCGGCGGGCGCAGGCCCAGGCCGAGGAAGCTCAACGCCGTCTCGCCCAGGATCATCGAGGGGATGGACAGGGTCGCCGAGGCGATGACATGGCTGTAGAAGCTGGGCAGCAGATGGCGCCCGATGATGCGCCGCGGCTTGGCGCCCATGAGCTGGGCCGCCGTGCAGAAATCCTCCTCGCGCAGGGCGAGGAATTTGGAGCGGACCGACCGGGCCAGTCCGGTCCAGTCGATCAGCCCAAGAATCACCGTGATGCCGAAGAAGATGAGAATGGGACTCCAGGTCACCGGCAGCGCGGCCGAAAGGGCCATCCAGAGCGGCAGGGCCGGGAAGGAGCGGATCACCTCGATCAGGCGCTGGGAGATATTGTCGACCCAGCCGCCGTAATAACCGGCCAGCCCCCCGATCACGATGCCCAGGGTGAAGCTGATGATGATGCCGATGATGCCGATGGTTAGCGATATGCGCGCGCCGTAGATGATCCGAGAGAACATGTCGCGGCCCAGGCGGTCGGTGCCGAAGATATGGAGCGTGCCGTCCTCGGGCGGGCAGATCAGGTGAAAATCGCCCTCGAACATCCCCCAGAATTTGTAGCTATCGCCTCGGCAGAGAAAACGGATCGGTTTGGGTTGAGTCTCGTCCGGGATGTAGTCCCATTGCAGCAGTTTCATGTCGCGCTGCTTCTTCACGCCATAGACGAAGGGGCCGACGAACGCCCCGTCATGGAAGAAATGGATCCCCTGCGGTTTGAAAAACAGACGATCCGTGTTCCGGGTGTGCAGGTTGTAGGGCGCCACGATCTCGGCGAAGAGCGCCATGCCGTAAATCAACAGCAGGATGATGCCCGAGGCGACCGCGACGCGGTGGCGGCGCAGCTTCCACCACATGAGCTGCCATTGGGACGCGAGATAGTAGCGCTCCTGCTCCTCCGACATGACCTCGCGCGAATAGGGGTCGAAGGGTTCCTTGGAGACATAGTGATCCAGGCGGTCTTCGTCCGTTCGACGGGTCGGGTCCGTGATGTCGGTCATTTGGATGCCCCCCCGCCGAGCCGAATCCGTGGATCGAGAACGGCGAGCGCCAGGTCTGAGAGCAGGACCCCGATGACGGTGAGCATGGCGAGGAACATCAGGAAGGAGCCGGCCAGATACATGTCCTGACTGCGCAGGGCATCCAAAAGCATGGGACCGGTCGTCGGCAGGGACAGCACGACGGACACGATCGTCGCCCCCGAAATGATCTCGGGAAGCAGGGCGCCGATATCCGCGATGAACGGATTGATGGCGATGCGCAGCGGATATTTGATCAGGGCCCGGGTGTTCGACAGGCCCTTGGCTCGGGCCGTGACGACATATTGCTTTTGCAACTCATCCAGAAGATTGGCGCGCAGCCGCCGGATCATGCCCGCCGTACCCGAGGTGCCGATGACGACCACGGGAATCCAGAGATGCTCAAGCACGGAGACCAGTTTTCCAAAGGTCCAGGGCTGGCCGATATATTGCTCGTCCATCAACCCGCCGATCGATGTGCCGAAATAGACCTTGGCCAGATAGAGAAGGACCAGGGCGAGCAGGAAGTTCGGCGTGGCCAGGCCGAGGAAGCCGAGAAAGGTCAGGCCGTGATCGCCCCAGCTGTATTGATGGGTGGCGGAATAGACCCCGATGGGAAAGGACACGACCCAGGTGAAGATGATGGTCGCGACGGAGACCAGCATGGTCAGCCACAGGCGATCGCCGACGACGGCGGCGACGGGCAGGTTGTATTCGAACGAAAAGCCGAAATCGCCCTGCAACATACCGAAGATCCAGTGGAGGTACTGCTCCCACATCGGCCTGTCGAAACCGTAGGCCTCGCGCAGGAAGGCGACGTGCTGCTCATCGACCGACTCGCCGCGCGACTGCAATTCGGCGATATAGGTCTCGAGATAGTCGCCCGGCGGCAGCTGGATGATCACGAACACGATTATGCTGATCGCGATCAGGGTCGGGATCATGACGAGGATACGATGGGCGAGGTAACGCAGCATCTCTATCTATATGCCTTTCCAAGCTGCCACGGGCCGGGGATCAGTTGCTCGCCGTGCGGCGCTTGGCGTCGGCGAACCAGAAGGAATCTGGCCGATAGATGCCAAAATGGGCGCCGGGATCCCAGTTGTAGACGGCTTCCTCAGGCACGTTGCGCAGGCTCCCGTTGACCACGACGGGCTGCAGAGTGCCGCTGATAATGCCGATGGAAAAGACCTGATCCTCGTGGATTTTCAAAATCTTGTGCCAGATCTCCGTGCGTTCCTCGGCCGTGCTGGCCAGGCGCCAGGCTTCGTTCAGCACCATCAATTCCTGTGCCTCGGGCATGTCGATGGGCTCGCCCGCCTGTTCCTTGGTTTCGTTGTACTGACCCCACTTCGGCCATTGCAGCTGAATTTGCGCGGTCGGCGCCAGCTCGTCCGGGCTCAGATCCGCGGTCGGGAGGCCGTTCTCTAGCCCTGACCAGATCGACATCACCGTATCGCCGGCGAAGATGCGATTGCGGAACACCTCGCGCTGGGAGGGTTTGGAGAAGAGTTTGACCCCGATATTTTTCCAGGAGTCGCCGACCAGCGCCAGAACGTCGGTCTGTTCTGTGCTCTCGCCGGCGGTTTCGACGATGATCTCGATCGGCCGCCCGTCGGGCATCAGGCGGATGCCTTCGGAATTGCGCTGGGTCAGGCCCATCTCGTCGAGCAGCTCGTTCGCCTTCTGGATATCCGTGCCGGCCCAGGCGGTCTGATATTCCTCTTTGAAGAGCGGGCTTCTCGGAAGAACGGTGTTGTTGCTTTCCAGCGCCATGCCGAAATAGATGACTTCGTTGATCTCGTGGCGATTGATGGCGAGGGACAGGGCACGCCGGAAGCGTGCGTCCCGCAACAGTTTGCGCCAGCCCTCGTCATTGACGTTGAGGTTCGGGAACAGCGCAAGATGGGCGCCTTTCGCCGTCTGCCAGAGCGAAACCTTGTAGCCGTACTGATCCTCGTTGTCTTTCAGGAAGCTGAAATTATCGAACGAGATGTAGCGCGCCTGAAGATCGACTTCGCCTGTGCCCGCCTTGGCGGGGATGAGCTTGGAACCGGCCAGACCCATGACGACCATGTCGAGATAGGGCAGCTGATGGCCCTGCGGATCGATCCGGTGATAGTAGGGGTTACGCTCGAAGACAAAACGTTCGGCCGGCGGGGTGGTCTTCAACACCCAGGGCTGAAGCGACGGCACATCCGGATTCTCGTTCTTGTACTGGCGGTCGTTGACATGATGCAGCGCGGCCCAGTCGCGCTGGCCGCTCTCCTCGACCTTCTTCTCGAGCTTTTTCGGATCGGCGTATTTCTCATGGAACTGCTTGAGATAGGCCGAGGACCGGTAGATGTAGAGCGGCGTTGCGCCGGCCAAGCTGGAGAGGAAATAGGGATTCGGCTTGGACCAGCTGTAGATCACGGTTTCCGCGTCGGGGAAGGTCACCACCGGCGGCTCGCCCTCGACGATCAGGACACTTGCCGGGCCGAGCGGCGAAATCTTGTCGTTGTTGGCCACGTCCTCCCAGAAGTATCGGAAATCCTTGGCGGTGAAGGGGGTGCCGCTGGACCATTTGTGGCCCTTGCGCAGATGCAGGGTGAAGGTCCGGCCACCCTCGACCTCGAAGCTTTCGAGGATGTCGGGCGCGATCTCGTAAGCCGTCGTATAGCCGACCAGGCGGGCATAGCCGTAGACCACCATCTGGCGGGTGTCCTTGGCCTTGGCCATCAGGATGTTCAGGCGGCCGCCGGGCTGGCCCGGCTCCTGCCAGGGCAGATCCATGGGCGCGACCGAAGGTTGGGCGGGCACGCGCTCCGCCACCGGCGGCAAGGTGCCCGCCGCGACCGCCGCCGCGAGCGATGGGGTTTCAACCAGATCGACGGCCATGGCCTGCGGCGCGGCGAAGGTGGCCGCCATGCATATCGCGGCCGCAAGACGAAGACGGTTGGATGCCAGTTTCATGCGACGAGCTCCCTGAAGTCGGCCCCTTTATGGGCGCGTACGTAATGCCCTTGTCCCACATCGATCAAGGTCGGCTGGGCGTCGACATTGATCGTAAACGGAACCGGCCAGGCCTCGGGTTCCGAAGCGCGGTCCTCTTCCAGCTTTGCAAAATCGAGTTTGCGCGCGGGATCGGGATACGGCACGGCCGCTAGCAGCGCCTTCGTATAGGGATGAATCGGCTGGCGGAACAGAACTTCTCGCGGCGCCAGCTCGACCAGCCGGCCGCGACACATGACGGCAATGCGATCGGCGATGTAGTCGACCACTGCGAGATTGTGCGAGATGAACAGATAGGTCAGGCCCAGTTGTTCCTGCAGGTCGCGCAAAAGGTTTAGAATCTGGGCCTGGATCGAAACGTCGAGGGCCGAGACCGGCTCGTCGCAGATCAGCAGTTCGGGGCGAAGCGCCAGGGCGCGCGCGATGCCGATGCGCTGGCGTTGGCCGCCCGAGAAGCTGTGCGGATAGCGGCTCAAGGCGCGGACATCCAGGCCCACCAAGGCCATCAGTTCCATGACCGTTTCGCGCCGGCTCTGGCCGTCGCCGACGCCGTGGATGATCAGCGGTTCGCTGATGATGTCGTAAACCGTCATGCGCGGGTTGAGCGAGCCAAAGGGGTCCTGGAAGACGAACTGAACCTTGCGCCGATAGGCCTTGAGGTTTGGCCCGGTCAGGGCCAGCACATCCTGCATGGTGCCACGATCGTTGAAGCTGATGCTGCCCGCATCCGGCGTCAGCGCGCGCATGATCATCTTGCTGAGCGTGGTCTTGCCGCAGCCGCTCTCGCCGACCAGGCCCAGGCATTCGCCATGCTGGACACCGAAGCTGACATCGTCGACGGCCAGCACTTCGCTCTGCGAATTGCCGGCGAACAGCCCGGCGTCGCGAATTGCGAAGCTTTTCGTCAGGCTCTCGACCTTCAGCAGGGGTCCGGCTGCATCCGCATCCTCGGGCCAGGGCTCCTTCCGGGCCAGCAGATGGCCGGTCGCGGTCTCGATCTCGCGCAGTGGTACGAGCCGTTCGCCCCGCGCCATCTCGAAGCGCGGTACCGCGCGCAGAAGCGCCTTGAGATAGGGGTGCTCGGCCTTGCGAAAGACATCCTCCAGGGTGCCGCTCTCCATCACCTGGCCGTGATACATGACGATCACTTCCTCGGCGATATTGGCGACCACGCCGAGATCGTGGGTGATCATTAAAACGGCCATGCCGAGCTCGTTCTGCAGATCGCGCACCTGTTTCAGGATCTGGGCCTGAATGGTGACGTCGAGCGCGGTGGTCGGCTCGTCGGCGATCAGCAGGGCGGGCCGGCAGATCAGGGCCATCGAGATCATCGCGCGCTGGCGCAAGCCCCCGGACAATTCGAAGGGATAGCTGCGGAAGGCCCGTTCCGGGTCGGGAAAGCCGACCAGACGCAGGGTTTCGAGGGTCAATTCCCGCCCTTCGGCCCTGCCGACCGAGCGGTGGAGATGGAGCGCCTCGCTGACCTGGTTGCCCACCGTGTGCAGCGGCGAGAGCGATGTCATGGGTTCCTGGAAGATGATCGAGATGCGGCCGCCGCGAATCTGGCGCATGCCCCGGCTGTCGCGCTCGAGGGCCGCTATATCGACGACCTCGCCGTCGCGCTCGGGATCGGCGAACAGAATTTCGCCGCCGGCGATCTCGGCGACCTCGGGCAGGATGCCCATGATCGACTGGGCGCAGACCGACTTGCCGGATCCCGATTCCCCTACTAATGCCACGGTGCCGCCCGGGCGGATGCGAAAAGATACGCCACGAACCGCGTCCACCGTGCCGCCGTGAACCCGGAATCGGACGTGAAGGTCGTTGACCCGGAGCAGATCCTTCATGCGCGTGTCTCCGGGCGATGTAATTCGCCGGCGAGGCCCATCGCCTCCAGATTGACGACCGTGGCGGGCGCCAGATCAAGCCCCAGCGAGGCCGCCGCGCGGGTGGCGCGGCGGGCGATCTCGCGGAAACCGGTCAGCGTCGAATCGAGACGCAAAGTCCGGCCTGGCGCTTTCAGGGTCAGTTCCATCCAGCCACTGTCATGGGTCCGTTTGGTGGAGAAAAATCGAAGACGCAACATGCACAATTCCTGCCAGGGCAGGCTAATGCAATCCCGGCCCCAGGGAAACAGACCGCCGCCCGCCAAACCGCTCGCGCGAATGCCGTCATCCGCGATTTCGACGACGACGATCCGGCGCGCGCCGGTGCGGATGCCGAAAGCGGCGAACAGAACCGCGCCCGCGCCCAGCAGCCAGCTCACGGTTGTGCCGGGCTCGACCAGGATAAGCGGACCGAGGGTCACGGCCAACCCGGTCGCGGCGCGCAGGGCGTCGCCGCGCAGGGCGGCGGATTCGTAACGATGCTCGCTCATGCCGCGCCGACCCGCCGGGGTGCCGGCGCGAAAACCGCCTCGACCCCCAGCCATTCGGCCGCCGGGTGGGCGGAAACGGCGGCCAGAAAACGGTCCAGGAAGGCCTGGCACGCGCCATCGTGAACCAGATGGTGGGTCAGCAGACCGGTGGGTTCCAGCGCGTCGGCATGGCCGGCCCGGCGCGCCGACAGATGGCCGATCGCCATGCCCAGCGCGGCGCTCTCCCCGACGAAACGGCGCCCGCCGGCCCAATCCACGATATCGATATGGGTATTGGCCTGGATCAGGCCCGGGGCGGCCTCGGCCCGCGCGCGCGGTTGATACAGGGACAAGCCGCGACAACCGAATTCCGGCAACATCGGCACGAGGGCTGGCGCGATGCGGTTCCAGGGTGGCACGAGAATCGGATGAAAGCGCGATCCGAAGAGTCGTTCGAGCCGGGCTTGGCCCGTCGCCAGCTCTCCCACCGCCGAGGGATAAGGTCGGTGCGGGCCCAGTTCCTGCTTTTTCTCGGTCGCCGGGGCGTGATTCTGGTGGGCGTAGCCATGCTGAAGGATCGCGAGGCCCGGCAGGCCCGCGATCCGCTCGTTCAGGGCCGGCTCGGCATCGGCGGGAATCACCGCCAGGGCGAGGGGCGTGTTCCGCGAGGCGGCGGAATCGAGCAAGGCGTCGAGGGCAGGCCCCGGCGCGCGCGCATCGTCATCGCGCCACCAGAAGGTCGCGCGTTGCCCCTCCGCCTCCCAGCGGCCGAGCTCTCGGCCGAATGCGGTCCAATCGGTCAGGCCACGGGCCTCCCTTGCGAGAACGGAGTTAGCCCATCCAATGCTGCAACCAGCCCTCGATCAGATCGAGGCTGCCCCCGACGCCGTCCAGACGCGGCCGCGGGCCGGTTGGATTCGGCGCTTCGATCGCTGTATCGATGGCTTTGGCCAGGGTCTTCGGCTGCAGGTCTGCCTCCGCCAACAAAATCACGAAACCGCCCTGGGCAAGCTTTTCGGCCCGCAGGCTTTGTTCGGTTTCGCCCTGGCCGACATAGGGGACGACGACGCTCCGTTTTCCGGCGGCCAGAACCTCAAGGACCGTATTATAGCCGGCCTGGGAGACGGAGATATGACAATTGGCCAGCAGGGCGCGGAAGTCGGCCCTGTGGCGTTCCACGACGAGGCCGTCTCCGGCCGATGCGGCGAGGTCTCGATAGGTGTCCTCGGCCAGGGCGGCGCCCGCGATCAGGCGCCATAGCCGTCCCGAGGCATGGATGCTGAGCGGCCGGGCGTCGCACGCGGCATGCAGCAGGCGCGCGCCGACCGCGCCGCCGCCGGCCGAGACCAAGACCTCGCCATATCCCGGCGCCCCCGGTCCGCCGGGCGGTTCGGGCGCCGGTGTGACATAGCCGGTATAGGCCAGGCTCTCGCCCAAGGCCGCGGCCAGCGGGAAGCTGGAATCGAAAGGCAGCAAAGCGGGGTCGCCATGGACCAGGATGCGGTCGAACCGGTCGCGCGCCACGGCAAGGTTCTCGGCTTCGCGCCGGGCCGATTTGTGCGGCACGACATCGCGCACCGAGCAGAGCATCAAGGGTCTCGGCCGGGTCGCGCGCGCGGCGTCGATCAGCGGCTCCAGTTCGAAAGCCAGGGCGCGCCGGCCGAAGGGATACATCTCCACGATCAGGGCATCGGGCCGGAAGGCGGCGAGTTCATCCAATAGTTTTGCCCGGCGTTCGGACCGCAGGGCATCGTCGAGCGCCCGGCCCCGCGCGTCTATCAGGCCGGAAAAAGATTCGTCGGCCGCGCGCAGGGCCGGAAGTTGCAGGAAGGATGCACCGCCCAGATCCAGGTCGGGCACGGCCATGCCGCCCGAGATGACGTGGGTATCATGGCCGGCGGTCGCCAGGGCGCGCGCAATCAACGCGATGCGGCGCAGATGGCCGTTGCCCAGCAGATGCTGGACATGGATCAGTATCCGCCGGCGTCGTGCCACGGCTTTTCCAGGGAAATGTTCATCTGTTCGATGGTTGGCCGGCCCGCCGGATCGAGCTGGAACAGATGGGCGCAGCCGTCGGCGATCTTGTGGGGGGGCTTGCCGAGCATGTCCCACTCGGTGGCCCAGGCCATGACCGCCCGGATAACCCCCTTATGGGTTACCGCGGCGACCGGTTCGCCCCGGGCCGCCACCTCGGCGGTCCAGGACAGCATACGGGCCTGAACCTCGCGCGGGCTTTCCCCGCCCCGGGCGCGGAAGTCCAGGCCTCGGCCTTCGTTGCGGATCATGGCGTCGCCGTAGCGCGCGCGCAGATCGGCCAGGGTGGCGCCCTCCCATTCGCCCCAATGCATTTCCATCAGGCGCGGCTCGGTCGCCAAGGGTCGCGCGCCCAGCAGGCGGGCCGTCTCGCTGGCCCGTGCCAGGGGACTCGCTATCCGGGCGAAGCCGGAGAAGGCCTCGGGCAGGCGCCAGCCCTGGACCCGGGCACGGCCCAGGGCGCTCAAGGGCACGTCGCTCTGGCCCTGGACCTTACCCGCGGCGTTCCAGGCGGTCGGGCCGTGGCGAATCAGCAGCAAGGCGGTCATCGGTGCCCCGCGACGGCTTGGCGCAAGGCCCTGTCCAGGGTTTCGGCGGCACCGGGCAGATCGTGATGTTCCGCCATGCGGCGGCTGGCGTTCGCGCCAAGGCGCCGGCGCTCTCCTGCGTCGTCCAGCAGGGTGCGCAGCGCCGCCGCGAGGGCGCGGGGATTGCCGGGCGGGGTCAGGCGGCCGGTTTCGCCGTCGACCACGACCTCGGGCACACCGCCATCGGCACCGGCGACCACGGGCAGGCCGGATGCCTGAGCCTCCAGGAAAACCATGCCATAGGCTTCGCGCAGGGCCGGCCAGGCGAACAGATCGGCCGTGGCATAGAGGGGGTAAAGGGCATCGGTGGAGAGGCCGCCCAGCAGGCGGATACGATCGGGGCCGAAGCGGCGGAAGGCCTCCTCGACGGCGGGCCGGGCGGGGCCGTCGCCCGCGACGATCAGCTGCCAGTCACCGTCGAGCATCGCCAGGGCGCGTGCCAGAACCCGATAGGAATCGAGCTTGTCGCCCCGCCGCATCATCGCGACCGTCAGAAGCCAGGGGCGTCCGGGATCGAGGTTGTGGCGGTCGGCCAGGGCCGACCGAAGCGCCGCGCGCTGCTGGGCGGCGGCCGCGAAAGGTGCGATCTCGATGAAAGGGCGGAGCCGGTGGAGGCGGTCCGATGCGGCCAGAAGGGGCGTCACGCATTCGGCATCCGCGGCGGTCATGCAGAGGACTCCGTCGGCGGCGCGGATTGCTGCTTCGGTCGCGTCATGGCCCAACTTCCAGGGCCCCGCGGCGCGTTTGGGCGCGTGGGACGGTTCGACCACCAGATAGGGAATGCCCAGGGCCGCGCTGGCCGCCGGGCCGATCCAGTCCGGCGCGCGGTAATAGACATGATAGGTCAGCCAGGCCGCCGGTCTTTCCGCCGGCGGGCGAGCCTGGACGCGCCGCGCGATGCGCGCCGCGATGCGGCGCCCCAAACCGGCGAGCCGCGCCTGCCGGTCCGGATCGCCGAGCCGGTCGCGGCTGCGCAGGCGCGATGCCAATTCGGCCTGGTGCCCGCGCGTGGCCAGGGCGCCGATCAGCAGGCGGGCCATGCGACGATCGCCCGAGGGCACGGGATCGTCCGGCGGCTTCAGCGGCGCGTAGAAAGCGATGCGCACGGTTCCTCCCGGCGATCCAGCCCGAAACGCGCGGCGATCGGGTCGAGGCAGGCTTCGAGCGAGAAGGCATTGGTTACCCGGTCGCGCCCGGCGGCGCCCAGGCGCGCGCGCAGGTCCGGCTGGGCGATCAGCCGGGCGAGACCTTCGGCCAAGGCCTGCGGCTCTCCGGCCGGCACCAGCAGCC
The DNA here is from genome assembly GCA_963583595.1 of Alphaproteobacteria bacterium. GTDB lineage: Bacteria > Pseudomonadota > Alphaproteobacteria > CADEGL01 > CADEGL01 > JABIRQ01. The sequence continues at coordinate 12,864 of CAUZWC010000006.1, forward strand.
CGGTCTCGCCGTCGCGAATCAGTTCCGGAATGGCTGAGACTTTGGTAGCGATACAGACCAGCCCCTGGCTCTGCGCCTCCACCAGGACATTGGGCAGACCGTCCCGGTCGCCATTGGCCGCGATACGGCTGGCGAGCACGAAGAGATCGGCGGTCCGGCATTGGGCGAGCACGGCTTCCTGTGGTTGGGCGCCGAGCCATTCGATGCGGTTGTCGATGCCCAGGCCGGCGGCGCGGGCCTTCAACGCGTCCAGCCTTTCGCCCCCGCCGATATGAACGAAGCGCCAGGCCGGCTCGGCCGGTAGGGCGGCAAGAGCGTCGAGCAGGTCTTCGTAGCCCTTCTTTTCGACGGCCCGGCCGACGGAGAGAATCGTGACAGCGCCGGCGGCCGACCGTGCGCCATCGGTGGCCGGGTCGGGCGGTGCGAAGCGTTCGAGATCGAGGCCGTGATAGGCCAGCATCACGCGCGCCGGATCGGGCGCCAGGGCCGCGAGGTGGTCGCGGCCCACGGCGGTGCAGGTCACCAGCCAGTCGAGATCGGCCAGTTTCTCCGCCTTGTCCCAAGCGGGGGTGGTCCAGATGTCCTTGGCATGGGCCGAGCAGCTCCAGGGCAGGCCCCGCATTGTCGCGGCGTAGCGCGCGACTGAGGCCGGCGTGTGCAGGAAATGGGCGTGCAGGCGGCCGATTTCGGCGGGGAGTTCGGCGGCCAGGGCCAGGGCCTGGCCAAAACGGCGGAGTCGGTTGCGGGTCGGGTCGCGCCGCAGATCGCGCAGCCATAGGGCGCGGGCGGCGGGATAGCCGGGCAGGCGCCGCGTCTTGCGCCAGGCACGCAGTACCCGTCGCCAATCGTCGCCCAGATATTCCGGCAGATAGTCGACCGGCGCTACGATCTCGCGATGAACCGGATGGTTCGCCGGGTCCGTGGGATGGCGCAGCGAGACGATACGGATATCCAGCCCGCGTCGCTCGAGCGCCCGGATCTCCTGGGCGATGAAGGTTTCGGAAAGGCGCGGATAGCCCTTGAGGACGAAGGCGACGGGAAGCGGCATGACCGTCCGGGCGCGCCGGTCAGGAATTCGCTTGCGCGAGACCCATTCGCGGCCGGATCCCGGACTCGATGCGCCGGGCAACGAGCCGGTTGACGTTCTCCAGCCCGTCCAGCAGGCCGGGGATGACGACCTCCGACGGGCGCGGCTGCTGGGGTAGATGGCGCAGGGCGGTCGCCATGATGCGCGGGTCGCGCGGTCCGTCGATCGGCAGCATGGTCACCAGGCCGAGCTCGGCCGCGCGCGACGCCCGGATATATTGCTCGAGGCGGGGCAGGACCCGCGGCACGATGATCGACGGTTTGTCGAAGGACAGGATCTCGCAGAAGGTGTTGTAGCCGCCCATGGCGACCACGCCCGACGCACGGCGGATCAGTTCCTCGATCCGCGCCTCGAAGGTGATGGCCGAAACCTTGGGCAGGCGCTCCGCCCGGGCGAGGAAGTCGGCCTGGTCGTCGCTCTGCATGAACGGCCCCAAGACGATCAGGGTATTGTACGGCATCGTGGGGTCGTATTCGTAGGCCGACAGCACCCAGTCGACCAGCTCCATCCCGTCGCCGCCGCCGCCGGGGGTGACCAGCAGATAGGGCTCTTCCATCAGGTTGTGCTGGGGCGACGAGGCCGAAGGCCCGTCGGATTGGCGGCCGAGATAGCCGGTATAGGTGATCTTGCGCCGCACCGAATGGGGCAAGTCGATACCGGCGAGCGGCTCGAAGATCTGGGGCAGGCCGTAGACCCAAATTTCGTCGTAGAATTCCTTGAGCGCGGCAACGGCGCCTTTGCGCTCCCATTCCGGGGCCAGCTGGGCCGGCTCGTCCATCACGTCGCGCAGACCCAGCACGAGGGTGGTGCCGCGGCCGTGCAGAAGTTCGAGGGTTTCGCGTACCTCGCCGCGCAAGCCCAGCGGCTCCTTGTCCACGATGAAGACATCCGGATCGAAGATCTCGGCCGTATGGCGCACGATCGAAGAGCGCAGCGCGATGGTCTGGGTAATGTCGATATGCAGGCTGAGCGAGGTGTAGTCGCCGTTGCGCAGCTTGATCACGCCGGGCACGCGCACGAAGTCGACCCGGGCCCTGAAGTCGAAGCCGCCGATAATCGGCGAGCCGGAGAGAATCAGGACGGAAAGGTCCTTATAGGCCGAGACGAGCGAATGCGCGATTGCTCGGCAACGCCGGAGGTGACCCAGCCCGAATGAATCGTGGCTGTAGATGAGGACTCGCGCCCCCGTCCACGACTTTGGCATCAGTCTATCCCCTGAACTACCACTGTCTCCTGACCCCATATTACTATGATATAGGGGAATAGCGGCAAGAAAGGTTGTTTTGATGGCGGTTTGACCTTAAGCGTACCGCACCTTGGCCGACGCAAAAGTGGCGCCGATAGGCCGTGGGTGCGGGGGCGTACGTCGTTTCCATGGATCAAAGCGTTTACAGATTCATTCTTCGACACACCAAGAAGGAGCAGATCGTCCTTCTGGTGTTGACGGTCGTCTCCTATCCGTTTCTCTACTTCTCCTACGATGTTCCCAAGCAGATCATCAACCATATCACGGCCGTCGATCGCCTGACGCGGGGCGGCGCCGCGGCAGAGCCCTATCCGGAACAGACCCTGATCGGCCTGCTCAAGATGGAGCATATTCCCTATCTTTTCGCGCTCTGCCTGATCTTCTTCCTGCTCGTCATGATCAATGGCGGCTTCAAATATTTTATCAATGTCATCAAGGGCCAGCTCGGCGAACGGATGCTCCGGCGCCTGCGCTACGAGCTCTATAGCCGGATTCTCCGGTTCCCTCTGCCCCAGTTCAAGAAGATGAGCGCGGGCGAAATCATCCCGATGATCACGGGCGAGGTGGAGCCGCTCGGCGGCTTCATCGGCGATGCCTATGTCCAGCCGATTTTCCAGGGCGGCATGCTGGTCGTGCCGCTGTTCTTCATCTTTAACCAGGACGTCTTCCTGGGCCTAGCGGCGCTCGCGATGTATCCGGTCCAGGGCTACGTGATTCCCAAGCTCCAGCGCAAGGTGAACGCCCTGGGCAAGGAGCGTGTCAGAGCTGTGCGGCAGCTCTCGGACCGGATAGGCGAAACCATCCTGGGCGTGCAGGAGATTCACGCCAACGATACGTCGACCTTCGAACGGGCTGATTTCTCGGAGCGCCTGGGGATCATCTACGGCATCCGGTACCGGATCTACGCCCTCAAGTTCTTCACCAAGTTCCTGATCAACACGATTGACAAGCTGACACCGTTTTTCTTTTACACGATCGGCGGCTATCTGGTGATCGAGGGCAAGGTCGATATCGGCGCCCTGGTCGCCGTGATCGCGGCCCAGAAGGACCTCGCCTCGCCCGCCAAGGAGCTGCTGGCCTACTACCAGCAGAAGGAAGACATCCGGATCAAGTACGAGCAGGTGATCGGTCAGTTCGATCCACCGAACATGCTGGATATCGCCAAGCAGGAAGTGGAGCCGAGCGGCGTCAAGCCGCTCAAGGGCATGATGGAGCTGACGAACCTGAGCTATGCCGAGGATGACGGCGTCCGGCTGATCGACAATGCGACGGCCAAACTGCCCCTCGACAAACGGATCGCCATCGTCGGCGACGGCTCGAGCGGCAAGGATGAGCTGGCCATGATTCTCGATGGTCTGCTTGTGCCGACCGGCGGCCATGCGGCGATCGACGGCGTCAGCATCGACAGCCTGCCCGAAACGGTGACCGGCCGGCGCATCGCCTATGTCGGCCCCGGCACGCACATTTTCTCGGCCAGCATTCGCCACAACCTGCTTTACGGCCTCAAGCACCGGCCCTTGCGCGACGTGCTGGAGGGCGGGGATCTGGAAAAGCGGCGGAAAGCGATCTTCGAGGCGGAGCGGTCCGGCAACATCACCCTCGACGTCAAGGCGGACTGGGTCGACTACGAGGCTGCGGGGGTCGACGGGCCCGCGGCCCTGACCGCGCGCATGATCGAGGTTCTGCGCACTGTCACCGTGGAACAGGATGTCTATCAGATCGGCCTGCGGGGCTCGATCGATGCCGCGGCACGGTCGGATGTCGCCGAAGCCATCCTCAAGGCCCGCAAGGCGTTTCGGGAGCAGATGGCCGGGAACGCCGAACTCGCCGCTCTGGTCGAGCCTTTCGACGTGACGCGCTACAACTCGAATGCGACCCTGGGGGAGAACCTGCTCTTCGGCACGACCGTCGGGGACGGCTTCGCGGAAGACGGCCTGGCGACCAACACCTACGTCCTGCAGGTGATCGAGAAGGCGGGCCTGACCAACGATCTGCTCGAAATCGGCCGCCAGATGGCCCAAACCATGGTCGAACTGTTCAGCGGTCTGCCGCCGGGCCATGAATTCTTCGACCAATTCAGCTTCATCAGTTCCGAAGACCTGCCGGAGTTCCAGACTCTTCTGGGCCGGATCAACAAGACGGAGCTGGACCAGCTCGACGCCGAAGACCGCTCGCGCTTGTTGGGCCTTCCCTTCAAGCTGATATCGGTGCGTCATCGCCTGGGACTGATCGACGAAGCCACGGAAGCCCGAATTCTCGAAGCGCGCAGGCTCTTCGCCGAAGACCTGCCGGAGGAGCTGAATGGCTCGATCGAATTCTTCGACACCGAGCGCTACGCGGGCGCCGCCACGATTCAGGACAACATCTTGTTCGGAAAGCTGGTCTACGGCCAGGCGGGGGGCGCGGAGCGGGTCAATCAGGCGATCACCGAACTGCTCGACGAACTCGGCCTGCGCGGCGCGGTCATGGAAGTCGGGCTGGAATTCCGCGCCGGCAACGGTGGATCCCGGCTTTCGGGCGCGCAGCGCCAGAAGATCGGCATCGCGCGGGCGCTGATCAAACGGCCCGATATTCTGATCGTCGATCAGGCCACGGCGGTGCTGGACGGCCAGACGCAGAACGCGATCATGGCCAACCTGCTTGAGATCTATAGTGAGGGCGGGTTGATCTGGTTCCTGCATCGGCCCAACCTGGCCCAGTCCTTCGACCATGTCGTGGTGATGAAGGCGGGACGGGTGGTCGAGAACGGCGCCTTCGCCGACATCAGCGGCGAGGGCGGCGTGCTAAAGTCGTTGATCGAGGCCGAATAGGCCGAGCCGGGAGGCAGCGTGATGAGCTTGAATGAGGAAGTCGAACTGCTTCGGCAGATCCCGCTGTTCTCGAATGTCGAGCCGGCGAAGCTGAAACTGCTCGCGTTCACCAGTGAGCGGGTCACCTTCGGGCCGGGCCAGATGCTGGTTCAGCAGGGTGATACGGGCGCCGCGGCCTATATCATCATTGAAGGCGATGCCGATATCCTGATCGATACCCCGGACGGCCCGATCAAGGTCGCGACGGTCGGCCGCAACGCGATCATCGGCGAGATCGCGATCCTGTGCGACGTGGCGCGAACCGCCACGGTCCAGGCCAAGACCCAGCTCGTCACCCTCCGCATCACCAAGGATCTGTTCTTCCGCCTGGTGAATGAATTCCCGCAGATGGCCGTCGAGATCATGCGCGAACTGGCGCGCCGGCTGGAGCGCACGACGGCCCAGCTGCAGGCTGCGATAAGCCAGGGAAAATGATCGCCGCGCGGCCTAATCGGTATTCAATCGGGCGGAAGTGAGTCGGCTCGACAGTTTCATCCGCCGCCTTTCGGCCCAGCGCGCCTGTCTTGATGCGGCGATCGCTGCGGTCGGCGCGCGCGAGGGCTTTGTCCTGGAGATCGGCCTCGGCAACGGTCGCACCTACGATCATCTGCGCGAGGCCATGCCCGGGCGGGCGATCCATGTCTTCGACCGCCAGATCAGCGCGCATCCGGATAGCGTCCCGGACGAAGGGCATCTCTTTCTCGGCGATTTTCGCGAAACCCTGCCGGAAGCGGCCCTGCAGCTGGGTCGAGGCGCGATTCTGATCCATGCCGATATCGGCAGCGGCGATGCCGCGGCCAGCCGAGGGCTGGGTCGGACGATCGCGCCGCTTGTCGCGGCCTTGGCCGCGCCCGGCGCCTGGATTCTCAGCGACCAGCCCCTGCCTCTGCCGGAGGATGCCGGCAGCTGGCGACCGGCCGCGCTTCCGTTGGGGGTCGAGGCCGAGCGCTACCATCTTTACCGGGTGCGGGAAAAATGACGGCCGCGAGCCGTCTCGACCGGATGATCGCGCGCCTGACGACCCAGCGGGCCTGTCTGCGCCTGGCCGCCACCCTGATCGCCGATCTGCCGGGGCCGGCGGTCGAACTCGGCCTCGGCAAGGCGCGGACCTACGATCACCTGGTCCGCCTGCTGCCGGAGCGAAAGGTCTATGCCTTCGACCGGGGCATCCATTGTCCGCCCGACGCGGTGCCGCCGGCCGATCGTCTGGTGCTGGGCGAATTCGATGACACCTTGCCCGGCGCGCGCGACCGCCTGGGCGGCGCGCCGGTTCTGGTTCATGTCGATATGGGCACGGCGGACCGGGCGGGCGATGCCGACCCGGCCGGCCGGGTCGGCGCCATGCTGAAGGGTCTGGTTGCGCCCAGGGGCCTTGTCGTGGCGGACCGGGAGGTGGGTCTTGGCGCCTGGGAAACCCTGCCCCTGCCGGAGGAAGCCGGCGACTGGCCCTATTTCATCTGGCGCAAACCGGCGCGGGGCTGAACCGCCCCGCTAATCCGCGATATCGACGATCACCGGGACGTGGTCGGAGGGTTTTTCCCAGCCGCGCACCGCGCGCAACACTTCGGCGCCGCGCAGGGATTCGACCAGCGGCGGCGTGACCCAGACATGGTCCAGCCTGCGCCCCTTGTTGGCAGCGTCCCAATCGCGGGCTCGGTAGCTCCACCAGGTGTAGAGTTTCTCTTCGGGCGGAATGAAGCGGCGCACTGCGTCGACCCAGCGCCCGGCCGCCATGACCTTGTCGAGATGATCGACCTCGACCGGCGTGTGGCTGACGATCTTCAGAAGCTGCTTGTGGGACCAGACATCGGTTTCGAGCGGGGCTATATTGAGATCGCCGATCATCATCTGCGCGCCGCCACGCTGGGCCGGCTTGTCCCACCACGCGGCCATCTCGCGCAGGAACTGGAGCTTGTGGGCGAATTTGTCGTTCTTGTCCGGGTCTGGAATATCGCCCCCGGCCGGGACGTAGAAATTATGCAGGACGACGCCGTTGGGCAGGGTCGCCTGGATATGCCGGCAATCGCCCTTGGCGCACCAATCCTCGCGGCCCGTTTCGGCGAGCGGCAGGCGCGACAGAATGGCGACGCCGTTATAGCCCTTCTGGCCGGCGATATGCTGATGGGTATAGCCCAGGGCCGCGATCTCCTCGGCCGGGAACAACTCGTCCGTAACCTTGGTTTCCTGCAGGCAGACGACGTCGGGCGAGGCTTCCTCCGCGAGCCTTGCGAGAAGGCCGAGGCGAATGCGAACGGAGTTGATGTTCCAGGTGGCGATGCGGATGGTCATGGCGACGGACCCTGCCCGAATCGCCCGTTGCGGGCAACCGTCGGGCGGTGGATATCGCGGGGCCCGAAAGGGAACGCCAGGCCAGGGGGGATGGCTGGGCGTTCGGTGCTCCGACGGCAGCAGGGGAAGTTGCCGCCAGGGCAACGCGCGCTAGTGCGTGTGCGTCGCCTCATACCGATCAGATAGGGAGTGCTGCGGCGCTTTCATCATGCATTAACACATAGATGCAATGCATATGTTGCAATTATCCTGCGCGCCCGGATGCCGCGCCCGCATCGTTCTCCGCGCGGGACCGGCAGGCGTCCCCGAAGGCTTTGAAAATGGCTCGTGAATCCCCGTTCTCCCAATAGCGCCATTCGGGATGCCACTGAACGCCGACCAGGAAACCGCAGGCATCGGGCATGGAAACCGCCTCGATCGTGCCGTCCGGGGCGGTCGCTTCGGCGGTCAGCGGGCCGGCGAGACGGTCGATGCCCTGGCCGTGCAGCGAATTGATATAGGTTTCCGTCTTGCCCAGGAGGGCGGCGAGAGGACCTTCCGGCCGGATCGAAATTCGATGGCCGGTGGCGTAACGCCCGGCGGTGTCCAGATCCTTGCGCGCGCGGTGGTCCAGACGGCCAGGGACTTCGTGCAGGCGCTGGTGCAGGCTGCCGCCCAGGGCGACATTAAGCTCTTGGATGCCGCGGCAGACCGCCAGGACCGGAATCCCCCTTTCAAGGGCATGGCGGATCAGGGGCAGGGTCGTGGCGTCGCGCTGGGGGTCGTGGCTCAGCCCGGTCGGGGCGGGCGGCCCGTCATAGTGATGCGGTTCGACATCGGAGGGGCTGCCGGTCAGCATGATTCCGTCCAGCCGTTCCGCCAGATCCTCCGGATCGTGCCAGTCGCCCAGCGCGGGAATCAGCAGCGGCAGACAGTCGGACCCGCCGCTGACCGCGCGCACGTATTTGTCGCCGATCACGTGATAGCCCAGATCGCCGCTAGGCCGGAGGCAGGCGATCACACCTACGAGAGGTCGGCACTTTGTTGTCGGCATGGCATCCATCTTTCCCTATATAGCGGAGACACTAGGGCCAAAACGGGGTGGCGGCCAAGCGGCGGCGCGGGAATCCATGGATCAGACGGCGGACATTCTTCTCCTCTACAAATCGGCAGCCGTCGGGACTTGGTTTGTTCTCTTGTTCGTTCTGGAGCGCGTCTGGCCTGCTTCGCCTCGGAGCCGGCTCGAAGGCGCCGGGGCCGGCAGGATCGGCGATCGCCGCCGGCTCGGCCGCAATATCGGCTTCTGGCTCGTCAACCTCGCCCTCGGGCCCCTGGTCGTTATCTCGATTTCGGCCTGGGCGGTGGGCTGGGATTCCGGCCTCCGGCCCGATTGGTGGGGCGGCTGGCCCGGGTTGATCGTCGATCTGATCCTGCTCGATTTCCTGATCTATTGGTGGCACCGGGCGAATCACGAGTTCCCGTTCCTCTGGCGCTTTCACGAGATCCACCATCTCGACCGCTTTCTCGACACGACCAGTGCGGTGCGCTTCCACGTCGGCGAGGTCCTGCTCAGCGCCGGCTTTCGCGCCGGGGTCATCATGCTGTTCGGGATCCCGGTGGCCTCCGTTCTGGCCTTCGAGGCGGCGGTGCTGGTGGCCGCCCTGTTCCATCATTCCAATCTGCGCCTGCTCCGGGGGTTGGAGCGTGGCCTGGCGCGGCTCGTCATCACTCCGTCGATCCATTGGATCCATCATCACGCCGAACGGGCCGACACCGACTCGAATTACGGCACGATCCTCAGTATCTGGGATCCGCTTTTCGGGTCGCGTAACCGCCGGCCGCGCGACCTCGAGATGGAAATCGGGGTCGAAGGAGAGGCCGAGCCGGGTTTCCTGGCGATGCTGGCCCGGCCGTTCCGGGCGCGCCCGCCGGCGGCCTAGCGCCCGGGGACTATTTAGCGCTGGCGACTATTTAGCGATTACTGCGATTCTTGTCGGCCGTCGGATCGACGAATTTGAACAGCACGGGATCGAAATTGACGCCGTAGCGCGGATCGAGAAGCGAGACCTTGGTGGCCTTACCTTCTCCATCGATCACGGTCCAACTCCGCAGGTCCAGCGGGCTCTCCAGGAAATCGAGGGTGATCTGGCCCTCGCCCATGCCCAGCGAGCCTTCGTCGCCGAGCGCGAGATGGACCATGCCGTCTTCCCGGGCCAGGCCTCGCACCTGGACATCATCGCCAAGGGAGACCGTCTCGCGGATCAGCACCGATGCGGGCGAGGCCTCGATCGGCAGATAGGTGATCTGGCCTAGTTCGGCATCGAACAGGATCAGCAGCACACCCGTCGATACGATCAGGACCGGCACGGGCGGGTCGTATTCGATCCGCATTTTGCCTGGCCGTTCGATATAGAGCGAGCCCGTGGCCCGGCCGCCATTGGCGGCCCGCTGGACGAAGCGCGACTGCATCGAGGTGATGCCGTTCATATAGGTTTCGATCTGTCCGATCGTGGCGCGGTCCGCAGCCGTATAGGCGTCGATTCCAGTCGCCGCGAAAGCGGGCGCGGCGGTGGAAAAAAGGCCCAGGAAAGCCAGTCCCGCGATGGTGCGAAGAATTTTCATCATGTCCGATTAAATAGGTAAGCGACGGGGGATCGACCAGGGAAAAGATCGCGGCCGCGTAAAAGCCGGCGTCACTCGCCCCCCATCAGCACCTCGCGGCGGCCGACATGGTTGGCCGGGCTGATCAGGCCGTCGGCCTCCATCTGCTCGACCAGGCGGGCTGCCCGATTGTAGCCGATCTGCAGGTGGCGCTGAATGAAGCTGGTCGAGGCCTTGCGTTCGCGCGCAACGAGTTGGACCGCCTGCTCGTAGAGTTCGTCGGTCTCGTCGCCGCCTATCGTTCCGGACGGGCCGGCCTCGGTGTCCTCGGTCACGTCCTCGAGATAGGACGGGGAGCCCTGATTCTTGAGATAGCGCACGATCGCTTCCACTTCGCCATCGCTGACGAAGGGCCCATGAATGCGTACGATGCGCCCGCCCCCGGCCATGTAGAGCATGTCGCCCTGGCCCAGAAGCTGTTCCGCGCCCTGCTCGCCCAGAATGGTCCGGCTGTCGATCTTGGATGTCACCTGGAAGCTGACCCGGGTCGGGAAGTTGGCCTTGATCGTGCCGGTGATGACATCGACCGAAGGCCGTTGGGTCGCCATGATCAGATGGATGCCGGCGGCGCGCGCCATCTGGGCGAGTCGCTGGACCGCGCCTTCGATATCCTTGCCCGCGACCAGCATCAGGTCGGCCATTTCGTCGACCACGACGACAATGAAGGGCAGGTGGGTCAGGTCGAGGGGCTGTTCCTCGAAGACCGGCTTGCCGCTGTCCGGCTCGAAGCCGGTCTGCACGCGCCGGGTCAGGACCTCGCCCTTTTTGCGCGCCTCGGCCAGGCGCTCGTTATAGCCGGCGATATTGCGCACCCCGACCTGGGACATCGCGCGGTAGCGGCTCTCCATTTCCTTGACCGCCCATTTCAGGGCGACGACGGCCTTGCGCGGCTCGGTCACCACCGGCGACAACAGATGCGGAATGCCGTCATAGACGGACAGTTCCAGCATCTTCGGGTCGATCATGATGAAGCGGCATTCCGCCGGCGAATGGGTGTAGAGCAGCGACAGGATCATTGTGTTGATCGCCACCGATTTGCCCGATCCGGTGGTGCCGGCGATCAGCAGATGCGGCATGCGCGCGAGATCGACCGTCGAGGGCTCGCCGCCAATATCCTTGCCCAGGGCCAGCGGCAGGCCGCCCGCCCGTTCGAACTCCGGGCTCGCCAGCAGCTCGCGCAGACAGACCGTTTCGCGCCGGGCATTGGGCAGCTCGATGCCGATCGCGTTGCGTCCGGGAACGACGGCGACGCGGGCTGACACGGCGCTCATCGAGCGGGCGATATCATCGGCCAGCCCGATCACCCGCGAGGACTTTGTGCCCGGCGCCGGCTCCAGTTCGTAGAGGGTCACGACCGGCCCCGGCCGGACCTTCACGATCTCGCCATTGACGCCGAAATCGTCCAAGACCGTTTCCAGCAGGCGCGCGTTCTGGGCCAGGGCCTCCTCGTCGACCTTGGACCGTTCGCGGGTGTCGACGGTCACGTCCTGCAAAAGATCCAGGGGCGGACGGGAGAACTCGTCATCCGGCGAAAGGGCAAGGCTGGTCTGGGTCGGGGGTTTCGGCTTGCGCTTGGTCCTTCCTTCGATTATCGGGGCCACGATATCGACTGGCGCGGCGCGGCTCAGGGTCGGCTCCTGGCGTTCGTGCCTGACGCCCTCCTCCTCGTCGTCCTCGGCGCGTCGGGCCGCGCGGCCGAGGGCGCCGCGCAATTCCGCGACCCCTTCGCCGAAAGCACTGCGCCGCTTGGTGAGCGGGCGCAGCAGATTGCTTCCCAGCGCACCGAAGCCCTGCGCCGCGGCGCGCCATTCCCAAGGCCGCAGCGCCAGACCGGCAATCAGGGCTGGAATCGCCAGCAGCGCCGCCAGGAGGCCGATCCATCCCGCATCGAGCGGCAGGTCGAGCATGGCCAGAAAACTTGCAAGGGCGCCGAGAACGAGGGTGCCGGCGAAGCCGCCCAGGGTGCCGGCAAGCGGCCAATAGGCCGGCGTGGCCAGCGAAGCCAGGGCGACGGCCGCCAGGATCAGCCCGGCTGGCAGGGTGGCGAGGCGCAGCCAAAGCGGGGCGATGCCCCGATGGCTAACGATGCGCCATCCCCAGCTGATCAGCGCGCCACAGATCAGCGCGGTCGCCAGTCCCAGGGTCTGCAAAAGCAAATCGGCGATGAAGGCACCGGGCACGCCCAAAAGATTCGCCACCGGGCCGTCGGTCGCCCGATTGAAGGAGGGGTCGGCCGAATCGAAGCTGATCAAGGCCGCGGCGAGGGCGACGCTCGCCCCGACGGCGACAGCGCCCAGAATCTCGCTAGCCCGGCGTTGGAGAAAGGCGCGCCATTCGGCTGGCAACAGGCGCGTGCGCCCGGCGGCCTTGGCGGCGGATTTTATCGTCATCGTCGTTATGGGGCGAGCCGGGGCATGATGCCATCAGTCTAGGGAATTGAGGTGGATTGCGCCAGTAACCTCATACATCACTTTAAGGAAAAAGAGTGAACGCTTCAAGAACGTTCGCCCGTTCGGGATCGGTCGTGACGAGAGGCTCAGTTACACAAGTCTGGGAACCCCTCCCGAATTAGGGATAAGCCTCCAACTCCGGTTCCGCCCGCTCCAATCCGGCCTCCTCATCCTCATCCATCGCCCAGATGCCGATTGTGGTCTTGACGATCAGCCAGACGACCCCGCAGGTCATCGCGACGACACCCGTCGACCGGACCACCAGACTGATGGCCCGGTCTGAAAGGGGCCATGTTTTAAGAGAAAACCGGCCGAATCCGGGACTG
>CAUZWC010000007.1:0-24943 GCA_963583595.1 Alphaproteobacteria bacterium
TAATAATGGCTGAGATCACGGCTGGTCTCGTGAAGCAGCTCCGGGACAAGACCGGAGCGGGAATGATGGATTGCAAGAAGGCCCTCACCGAGACCGAGGGCGCGATGGAAGATGCCGTCATCTGGCTGCGCAAGAAGGGTCTTGCGGCGGCGGCCAAGAAGGTCGGGCGCGTGGCGGCCGAGGGCCTCGTCGCGATGCATGTCGATGGCACGACGGGCGCCTTGGTCGAGGTCAATGCCGAGACCGATTTCGTGGCGCGCAACGAGTCCTTCCAGGGTTTCGCGGCCGAAGCGGCGAGCATTGCGTTGAAGACGGGCGGCGATGTCGAGACGCTGAAAGCGGCCGAATATCCCGGCAAGGGCCATAGCGTCGAGGATGAGCTGACCGCGATGGTCGCTCGGATCGGCGAGAACATGGTGCTGCGCCGCTCGGCGACCTTGTCCGTCGGATCGGGCCTGGTCTGCGGCTATATGCACAATCAGGCCGCGCCGGATCTGGGCAAGATCGGCGTTCTCGTCGGGCTCGAATCCAGCCTTCCGGCGGAGTCGCTGGCCGAGATCGGCAAGCAGCTCGCCATGCATGTCGCGGCCGCGGCGCCGCAGGCGCTGCGGGTCGAGGATGTCGATGCGACGGTGCTCGACAACGAACGGGCGATCCTGGCCGATCAGGCGCGCGCGTCGGGCAAGCCCGAGGAGATCATCGACAAGATGGTCGAGGGCCGTTTGCGCAAATACTACGAAGAAATCGTTCTGCTCGAGCAGCTCTGGGTGCTCGACGGCAAGACCAAGGTGTCGAAGGCGGTCGAGGACGCGGCCACGGCGGCGGGCGGCACGGCGATCGTGACCGGCTATTCCCGCTTCGCCCTGGGCGAAGGCATCGAACGCGAGGAAAGGGATTTCGCGACCGAGGTCGCTGCCCAGCTCGGCAACTAGGCGGATCGAAAGTCAAGGCGCGACCGGCAAGGAGCCGAGACCGATGGACCCAGCCCCGCATTATCGCCGTGTGTTGCTGAAACTATCGGGCGAAGCCCTCATGGGTGGGCAGTCCTATGGGATCGAGCCCGACACGATCGGCCGGATCGCGCAGGAGATCGCTGGCGTCCGGGCTTCAGGCATCGATGTCTGCCTCGTCGTCGGCGGCGGCAATATCTTCCGCGGAGTCGCCGGCGCGGCGGCCGGAATCGAACGAGCGAGCGCCGATTACATGGGCATGCTCGCCACGGTCATCAATGCCCTGGCTTTGCAGAGCGCCCTGGAAGAGCAGGGCATGCAGACCCGAGTTCTTTCTGCGATTCCCATGTCGACGGTCTGCGAACCCTATATCCGGCGGCGGGCGATTCGCCATCTGGAGCGTGGCAGGGTGGTGATCTTCGCGGCGGGAACCGGCAATCCGTTCTTCACGACCGACACGGCGGCGGCCCTGCGCGCCTCGGAAATGCATTGCGACCTGCTTCTCAAAGGCACCAAGGTCGACGGGGTCTACGATTCCGATCCCAAGACCAATCCCGATGCCAAGCGTTTCGAATCCTTGAGTTATCTTGAGGTCCTGTCGAAAGACCTGAAGGTTATGGACGCGCCCGCCATCTCGCTCGCCAGGGAGAACGACATTCCGATTCTGGTCTTTTCGATACAGAATGCCGGGGCCTTCGGCGAGGCGATCACCGGCAATGGCAGATTTACACTGATCGAGGAAAAGCGCGCCGGCTGAACGGCTAGGGCGCGCGGGGAGACGCGAAATGAGCGAAGCCGATAAACAGGATTTGACGCGTCGCATGGCGGGCGCGGTAGAGGTTTTGAAGCATGAATTCGGCGGGTTGCGCACCGGCCGCGCCTCGGCCAGCCTGCTTGAGCCGATTTCCGCCGAGGCCTATGGCTCCGAGATGCCGCTCGCCCAGGTCGCCACGATCAACGTGCCCGAACCCCGCATGCTTACGGTGCAGGTTTGGGACAAGGCGAACGTCAAGGCGGTCGAAAAGGCCATTCGGGAATCGGAACTGGGCCTCAACCCCCAGGTCGATGGCCAGCTTATTCGGGTGCCGATCCCCGAACTCAATGAGGAACGCCGGATCGAGTTGACCAAGATCGCCCATAAATACGCCGAACAGGCGCGCATCGCCGTGCGCAATGTGCGCCGCGACGGCATGGACAAGCTCAAGCGGATGGAGAAGGACGGCGATCTGTCCCAGGATGAGCAGCGCGACCAGGGCGAGGAAATTCAAAAGCTGACCGACGCTCATATCAAGCAGATCGACGAGGCCCTGGCCTCCAAGGAAGAAGAGATCTTGCAGGTCTGATTGGAATGGATGTCGCTCACGCCCAGCCGGCCAGAGGTGCATCGGCCCCGGCCCACGTTGCCATCATCATGGATGGCAACGGTCGCTGGGCGAAGGCGCGTGGCCTGCCACGCACCGAGGGCCATCGGCGCGGCGCCGAATCGGTGCGCGTGGCGATCGAAAGTGCCATGCGTCACGGCGTGCGCTATCTGACCCTGTTCGGGTTTTCGTCTGAGAATTGGAAGCGGCCGAAAGCCGAAATCACCGATCTTATGGGCCTGTTGCGGATCTATCTGCGCCGCGAAATCGACCAGCTCGACCGCAATGGCGTGCGGGTGCGTTTTATCGGCGACCGGACCAAACTCGACGGCGACATCGTGGCTACCATCGTCCGGGCCGAGGCCCGAACCCAGGGCAATGTCCGGCTCGACCTCGTCATCGCCCTCAGCTATGGCGGGCGCGATGAGATTGTGGAGGCCGCGCGCCGCCTGGCGGCCGATGTGGCGGAAGGGCGCATGAAAGCGGAGGAGATCGACGAAGCCGTCGTCGAGTCCGCGCTCTATACCTCGGGCATTCCTGACCCGGATGTCATCGTTCGAACCAGCGGCGAGAAGCGCATCAGCAATTTCCTGCTCTGGCAGTCGGCCTATGCTGAGTTCTTGTTCGTCGACACCCTCTGGCCGGATTTCCGGGACGCGGATTTCGACGCGGTTGTGAGCGAGTTCCGAACCCGGGAAAGGCGCTATGGCGCAACCCGCTGACCCTAAGACCTCGATCTTGCGAATTCGAAGCCTTTCCGCCCTCGTACTGATCGCGCTGATCGGCGCATTGGTGATCGCGGGGCCGCCGCTTTTCACCTTGGCGGTGGCCGCCATGGCCGCCTTGGCGGCTTGGGAATGGGAACGCCTAGCCGCAACGGGTTTCGGTCCGGTAGGCGGGCTCGTCGGGGCTGTCGCTGTGGCCGCCGCCGTGCTGGCCGGGCAGGACATGATCGCCGGCGCCGGCGCCGCGCTCGTCGGCGGCGCGCTCGTCACATTCCTGCTGGCCCGTCTGTTGGGCCATGGCAGGCCGTCGACGATGGCCGCCGGGGCGCTGTATATCGGCCTGGCCGCCGGCGCCATCGTCTGGTTGCGCGCCGTGCCGGTGGATGGCCTCTACCTGGTCGCCTGGCTGGTCGCGGTGGTCGTTGCCTGCGATGTCTTTGCCTTTTTCGTCGGACGCGCGATCGGCGGACCGCGCCTCGCGCCGCGCGTCAGCCCGGGCAAGACCTGGGTCGGGCTCGGCGGCGGGGTCGCCGGCGCCGCCCTGGCCGGTGCGATTCTGACCACAGTCTTCGGCCTGAGCGGCGCGCTCCTAGGCGGATTGGCGGGGGCGCTTCTGGCCCTGGCGGCCCAGGGCGGAGATCTCATCGAATCGGCCATCAAGCGGCGCGCGGGCGTGAAGGATTCGGGGCAATTGATACCGGGCCATGGCGGGTTTCTCGACCGGATCGACGGATATCTGACGGCCGGCCCAGTGCTGGCGATCGCAATAGGAATCTGGGCAGGGAGAGCGACGGGATGAACGGCACCAAATCCGCCGAAGCCGGCATGGGCGGCGGTGCGGACTTGCCGCGCTCTGTCACCATTCTCGGCTCGACCGGTTCGGTCGGCGCCAATACGGTGGACCTGATCCGGCGGGACCCGGGGCGCTACCGGGTCGAGGCGCTGACCGCCAACCGTAATGTCGAATCGTTGGCCGCGCAGGCCCGGGAACTTGGCGCTTCCTTCGCGGTGGTTGCCGATCCCGATTGCTACGGCGCGCTTAAGGAAGCGCTCGCGGGCAGCGGGATCGAGGCGGGCGCGGGTGCCGATGCCGTGCGCGAAGCGGCGGAACGGCCGGCGGAATTCGTCATGGCCGCCATCGTGGGGGCGGCCGGTCTCGCATCGACCCTGGCGGCGGTGCGCCGCGGTGCACAGATCGGCCTGGCCAACAAGGAGACCTTGGTCTGTGCTGGCGATATCGTCACGGCCGAGGTGGCGCGCTGCGGCGCGACCCTGCTGCCGGTCGATTCCGAGCATAGCGCGATCTTTCAGGTCTTCGATTTCGATCAGGCGGACCGGATCTCGCGGATCATCCTGACGGCATCCGGCGGCCCGTTCCGGACCCGGTCCCTGGCGGAAATGGAATCGGTGACGCCGGCCCAGGCGGTGGCGCATCCGAACTGGGATATGGGCGCCAAAATTTCCGTCGATTCGGCGACCATGATGAACAAGGGGCTCGAGATCATCGAGGCCCATCATCTCTTCCCGGTCGACGAGGCGCGGATCGAGGTCATCGTCCATCCGCAATCCGTCATCCACAGCATGGTCGAATATATCGACGGCTCGGTGCTGGCCCAGCTCGGCTCGCCCGATATGCGCACGCCGATCGCCTATGCTCTCGGCTGGCCCGCGCGGATCGAAGCGCCCTCGGCGCGTCTGGACTTTGCCGCGATCAACCAGTTGACCTTCGAGCCGCCGGACGAAGTTCGCTTTCCCGCCCTGCGTCTGGCGCGCGCCGCCTTGCGCGCCGGCGGTTCGGCGCCCACGGTCCTGAACGCCGCGAACGAAGTGGTGGTCGCGGGTTTTCTGGCCGGCGCGGTGCCCTTCCTGGCCATCGGACATATCGTCGAGGAAGCCCTGACCGCGCTGGGCGGCGAACCCCTGGAAAGCCTGGAAGACGTGGTCGAAATCGATCGCCGCACTAGAGCCTTCGCGGACGAACACACCCGGCGCAATACATGAGGGCGAAACGCATGACGGCGAAAGGATATCGATGACGGACCTACTCGACGGGATTGGGGGCTATGTCCTGCCGTTCCTGATCATTCTCACGGTTCTCGTCTTCGTGCACGAGTTCGGCCACTACGCCGTGGCGCGGTGGAACAAGGTCCGGGTCGAAGTTTTCTCGATCGGCTTCGGGCCGGAGCTGTTCGGCTTTACCGATCGCGCGGGAACGCGCTGGAAATTCAGCGCGATTCCCCTCGGCGGCTATGTCCGCATGTTCGGCGACCGTAACGTCGCCAGCATGCCGGACGGGACCGAGCGCGAATACACGGAAGCCGAGCGAGCCGTCGCCTTCACCCATAAGCGCCTAGGTCAGCGCGCGGCGATCGTAGCCGCCGGGCCGATCGCGAATTTCGTCTTCGGTGCGATGCTGTTCGCGGCCCTGTTCGTCTTCGTCGGCCAGCCCTTCACATCGCCCGAGGTCGGCGATGTCCAGCCGAACAGCGCGGCCGCGGCCGCGGGGCTTCGCGCGGGCGACTTGATCGCCGAGATCAACGGCAGCCGTATCGACCGCTTCGAGGATATCCGCCAAGTCGTCCAACTTGGCCTGGGCGAGCCGCTCTCGATTGTCGTCCTGCGGGGCGGGGAGCAGTTGACCCTGTCCGCCGTG
Organism: Alphaproteobacteria bacterium; assembly: GCA_963583595.1. Classification (GTDB taxonomy): domain Bacteria; phylum Pseudomonadota; class Alphaproteobacteria; order CADEGL01; family CADEGL01; genus JABIRQ01. The sequence goes on from CAUZWC010000007.1 coordinate 5,690, forward strand.
CCCGAGGTAGTCGAACAGAAGGACAGTCTGGGCAATACTTACAAGATCGGCCGGTTGGGGGTGCAAAGCATCGGCCTGGGTTACGAAAAACGCGATCCGGCCAGCGCTCTCTGGTATGGTACGGAGGCGGTCTGGACCCAGGTGAACGTGGCCTTCAAGGCGATCGGCCAGATGATCGGCGGCGCACGGGACACGAGCGAGATCGGCGGTCCGCTTCGGATCGCTTGGCTGTCGGGAGAAATGGCCCAAGGCGGAATTATCGTCGCACTCAATTTTATGGCGATACTTTCGGTTCATCTTGGGCTGATCAATCTATTTCCAGTACCTTTACTTGATGGCGGACATCTGTTGTTCTATACGGCCGAAGCGCTGCGGGGGAAACCGCTGGGCGAACGGGCACAGGAATACGGTTTTCGGATCGGTTTGGCTTTGGTATTGCTCTTGTTCGTGTTTGCCACTTGGAACGACTTAGTCCAGCTCCGCGTCGTCCAATTCGTTCAGGAACTCGTGACATGATGCTGGCCAGTATGCGAGGTAATCGTTGATGAGGGTCTTTGTCACCCTGCTGATTTCGACTTGGTTGGTGCTGTCCGGGGCAGCATTTGCCCAAACGGCTTTGGCTCAGACTGGGCCGATCGTCACCGAGGTTCGCATTGACGGGAATCAACGCATCGAATCCGAGACGATTTTTTCCTATCTGGAGGTCAAGCCCGGGGACCGGTTCGACCGCGCCTTGATGGACAAGTCGCTCAAGGACCTCTTCGATACCGGACTCTTCGCCGATGTGACCCTGGTGCAGGAAGGCAGCACTTTCATCGTTCGCGTGGTCGAGAACCCGATCATCAACCGCATCGCCTTCGAGGGGAACGACAAGCTCTCCGACGACAATTTGAACGGGGAAATCCAGCTTCGGCCGCGCGTGGTCTATACGCGCACCAAGGTCCAGACCGATGTGAAGCGGATTCTCGAAATCTACCGGGCCGGTGGCCGATTCGCCGCGGCGGTCGAGCCGAAAGTGATCGCCCTGCCGGAGAACCGCGTCGATCTGGTCTTCGAGATCGACGAGGGTGAGGTCACGGCGGTCGATCGGATCAATTTCGTCGGCAACAAGGTGTTCGACGACTCGGATCTGCGCGGCGTGGTCGAAACCGAAGAGACGGCCTGGTGGAAATTCCTGACCTCCTCGGACACCTACGATCCGGATCGCCTCAATTACGATAAGGAATTGCTGCGCCGCTACTATCTGGCCAGCGGTTATGCGGATTTCCGCGTTGTCTCGGCCGTCGCCGAACTCGTGCCCAATCGCGAGGGTTTCTTCATCACCTATATGGTAGAGGAGGGAGAGCGCTACAAGTTCGGTGTCGTCGATATCGTTTCGGAACTGCGCGACCTCGACCCGGAGGCCGTGCGCGAGGCCGTACAGATGGAACCCGACGATTGGTACAACGCCGATCTCGTCGAAGCGACCGTCGATAACTTGACGGACGAGGTTGGCAATCTCGGCTATGCCTTCGTCGACGTCCGGCCCCAGGTTCGGCGCGAACGCGACGAGCGGAAAATCGCCATCACCTTCGAAATCTCTGAGGGCCCTCGGGTCTTCGTCGAGCGCATCAATATCAGCGGCAACACGCGCACCCTGGGCAAGGTGATCCGGCGCGAGATCCAGTTGATCGAAGGCGATGCCTTCAACACAGCTCGGCTGCGCCGGTCGCAGCAGAGGTTGCAAAATCTTGGCTTCTTCGAGACTGTCGAGGTCAACAACGTTCCGGGCAACGCGCCGGACAAGACCGTGGTCGAAGTTGAGGTCGAGGAGAAATCGACTGGCGAACTGTCGCTCGGCGCCGGTTTCTCCAGTACCGAAGGCCCGATCGGCGATTTCGGCATTCACGAGAAGAATTTGTTGGGCAAGGGCCAGGATCTGGGCCTGACCTTCACGATTTCCAGGAAGACCCAGGAACTCGACCTGAGTTTCACCGAGCCCTATTTCCTCGACCGCAACATGAGTGCGGGCGTCGACCTGTTCCGCGTCAGCCGCGACTTCGAGGACGAAGCGGGATTCGACCAACGGTCGACGGGTTTCAACCTGCGAACCGGTTACACGATCGCCTATCCTTTGACCCAGCAGCTGAAATACGGGTTCAGCCGCGACGAAGTGCGCAATGTGGACTCGACGGCCTCGAGCTTCGTCCGCGAGCAGGAAGGCATCAGCCACTCCTCCGCCGTTTCCCAGGACATGCTCTACGATCGACGGAACAGCCGATTCGATCCCACTGAAGGGTATTTCCTCAAGATGGGGCATGATTTCGCGGGCCTGGGCGGCGATGTGCACTATCTGCGCAACCGCTTTGAGGCCGGTAAGTATTTCACCCTGGACGAGGATCTGACTCTGACCCTGAGCGGCGAGGCCGGTTACATCTACGGCCTCGACGATACCATCAGGATCAACGATCTTTTCTTCCTGGGTGGCGACGATCTGCGCGGCTTCGCGATCGCGGGTGTCGGTCCTCGGGATATCAACACGGGCGACGCCTTGGGCGGTGACTGGTTCTATGCCGGCACGACCGAACTCAGTTTCCCGGTCGGCCTGCCGAGCGAATTGGGCATTTTTGGCAAGACATTCACCGATTTCGGCAGTGTCGGCGGGTCGGAGGAGACCGGCCCGGGGATCGATACCTCGGCCGGCCTCCGTGCCTCAGTCGGCATCGGGCTGGGCTGGTCATCGCCCTTCGGCCCGGTGCGAGTCGATTACGGATTTCCAATCTTGAAAGAAGAGTTCGACAAGACCGAAGCGCTGCGGATCAGCTTCGGAACATCTTTCTGACAGTTCAGCAGGTTGCCATGCGCCTAGGACAGGCTGCCTCGATCATCGCGGCGACAGCTTTTTTATGTGCGGCGTTTCTACCTTCGGCCGTTCCGGTCTTGGCGCAGGACACCTCCGGGATCGCGGTGATCGACATTCAGGTCGTGATGCGCGATTCGACCGCGGCGGTCGGCCTGCGGCAGTCAATCGAGGACTGGCGGATGGTCTATCAGAAGGAAATCGGCGATCTGGAAGAGGCTCTGCGGGAACGCGAAAAAAGTCTGACCCAGCAACGCAACGTCCTTTCGCCGGAGCTGTTCGGCGAACGCGAACGTCAATTCCAGAAAGAGGTGGCGAGTCTGGGCCGTCTGGTCGAAGCGCGCAAACGCCAGATAAACGAGGCCATGAGCGGCGCCATGCAGACAATTCAAGGCCAGCTCACCCAGGTGATCGAGGAAGTCGTGGCCGAGCGGAATCTGGCGCTGGTTTTGCCGCGCTCTCAGATCGTATTCTCTGCCGAGCCCTTGGAGATCACCGATATCGTGCTCGAACGCTTGAACCAACGCTTGCCTTCGGTCCCGATCGCCCTGCCGGAGGAATAGAGGACCCATGGTCGATTCCCGGTTTTTTGCCGTCGCCGCCCCAAAGCCCCTGTCCCGGCTTGCCGAGATCGCGGAGGCGGAACTGGTCGGCGGTGCGGATCCGAACCGCCTGTTCAGTGACGTCGCTCCCCTGGATCAGGCCGGGCCGGAGGATGTGTCGTTTCTCGACAACAAACTCTATGTCGAGTCTTTCGCGACCAGCGCCGCGGGTGTCTGCCTCGTTGCCGCAGAATATATCGACCAGGCGCCCGCGGGCATGGTTCTCCTGGTCAGCCGTTCGCCCTACCGGGCCTATGCCCGGATTGCCGCGGCCTTCTACCCCGAAGCGGCGATCGAAAGCGGAGTCCACGACTCCGCGGTCGTCGATTCATCGGCCACCGTTGGGGCAGGGACGCGGATCGAGGCTGGCGCGGTGGTTGGGGCGCGCGCGACCATCGGCAGGAATTGCCGTATCGGCGCGAATGCCGTGGTCGGAGATGCCGTCGAGATCGGCGACGAGGTGGAAATCGGCCCGAACGCGTCTTTGACCCATTGCCTTGTGGGCTCGCGGGTCCTGATTCATCCGGGCGTGCGCCTCGGCCAGCGTGGCTTCGGCTTCGCGATGAGCGAGGAAGGTCATTTCAAGGTGCCCCAACTCGGCCGGGTCATCGTCGAGGACGGCGTCGAGATCGGCGCTAATTCGACGGTCGATCGGGGAGCCAGCGGAGATACCGTGATCGGCCAGGGGTCGATGATTGATAATTTGGTTCAGATCGGGCACAACGTCCGCATGGGCAAGGGCTGCGTGGTCGTCGCGCAAGCGGGCGTCGCCGGCAGCACCAGGCTTGAGGATTACGTCGTGCTCGCCGCGCAGGCGGGCCTTGTCGGTCATCTTTCGATCGGCAAGGGCGCGAGAGTGGCCGCGCAAGCCGGCGTGATGCGGGACGTGCCGGTGGGAGAAACCGTTTGCGGCACGCCGGCCGTGCCGATCAGGCAGTTCTTCCGGCAGACCGCTGCCGTTGCGAGGCTCACCAAGCAAAAAGGTAAGTGAGGGATGGAAGCGAGCGCGGCGCGCCAGGAGCAGGTGGGAATCGATATCGATATCGAGCGGATTCTGGAAATGATCCCGCATCGCTATCCATTCCTGATGATCGATAGGCTTGTCGATGTCGTAGCCAATATCGGGGCAACCGGCATCAAGAACGTCTCGATCAACGAGCCCTATTTCCAAGGCCATTTCCCTGGGCGCCCCGTCATGCCGGGTGTGCTGATCATCGAGGCGATGGCCCAAACCGCCGCGGTGCTGGTGGTCCATACCTTGGGTCCGGATGCCGAGGGCAAGCTGGTCTATTTCATGACCATCGACGACGCGCGGTTCCGCAAGCCGGTCATGCCAGGCAACGCCTTGCACGTCCATGTGCGCAAGAAGCAGAGCCGCAACAACGTCTGGAAGTTCGAGGCCGAGGCGAAGGTCCATGGCGCGGTCGTCGCCCAGGCGACTTACGCGGCCATGATCCTGGATGAATAGCGCGATCCACCCAACTGCCATCGTCGAGAACGGTGCGGTTCTGGGGGCGGACGTATCCATCGGCCCCTTTTGCATCGTCGGGTCGGAAGTCGAACTCGGCGATCGTGTGCGTCTCGTGTCCCATGCCGTTATCGCCGGGCGGACCCGGATCGGCGCGGATTCCGCGATCTACCCTTTCGCGTCGATCGGCCATCCGCCTCAGGATCTGAAATACCGGGGCGAAGCATCGCGCCTCGAGATCGGCCGCAAGGCAATCATCCGCGAGCATGTGACGATGAATCCCGGCACCGAGGGCGGCGGCATGCTGACCAAGGTGGGCGACGAATGCCTGTTCATGGTCGGCGCTCATGTCGCCCATGACTGTCTGCTGGGCGATCACGTCATCATGGCCAACAACGCCACCCTGGCCGGCCATGTCGAGGTCGGCGATTTCGTCATTCTCGGCGGCCTCTCGGCGATCCATCAGTTCGTGCGGATCGGACCGCACGCCATGATCGGTGGCATGTCCGGGGTGGAACAGGACGTCATTCCCTATGGCATGGTGATGGGCGACCGGGCGAATCTCTCGGGCCTGAATATCGTCGGACTCAAGCGGCGCGGCTTCTCGCGCAACGGCATCCACACCCTGCGCACGGCCTACCGCCTGCTCTTCGCCCAGGAGGGCACGATGGGCGAGCGGCTGAACGACGCCGTCGATATCTACGGCACGAACGACGCGGTCATGGATATCGTCCGTTTCATGCGCCACGAATCCTCGCGCGCCCTGTGCCAGCCGCGAGTGGAGCATGCCGCCTAAGCTCGGAATCGTCGCGGGGGGCGGGGATCTTCCGGCCAAGCTCGTCGCCGTCTGCCGTGCGACAGGGCGCGAGGTTTTCGTTCTCGCCCTGGTGGATCAGGCCGATCCGTCGCTGACCGAGGGCGTCGACCATGCCTGGGTCCGTCTGGGCGCCGCCGGGACCGCGCTCAAAGCCCTTCACGGGGCCGGGGTCAAGGATTTGGTGATGGCCGGCCGGGTTCGGCGCCCGTCGCTCTCCGAACTGCGTCCGGATTGGCGCGCGGCCAAACTCTTCGCCAAGCTCGGCGCGTCTTCGCTCGGCGACGATGGCCTGCTCAGCGCCGTGGTGCGCGAGCTGGAGGAGGTCGAGGGATTTCGCGTGACGGCCCCGGATGAGCTGCTCGGCGAACTCGTGGCGCCCTCCGGCCCGCTGGGCCGCATCCTTCCCGACGAACAGGGGCGAAGCGATATTGCCCGGGGTTTCGAGGTCGCCCGCGCGCTCGGCGCCCTGGATGTCGGCCAGGCCGTCATCGTTCAGGCCGGCCTGGTCCTCGGGGTCGAGGCCATCGAGGGAACAGACAAGCTGATTGAGCGTTGCGGCGCCCTGCGCCGCGAGGGACTCGGCGGCGTTCTGGTCAAGGCCTGCAAGCCGAGTCAGGAACGGCGGGTCGATCTGCCGACCGTCGGGGTCGAGACCGTGCATGGCGCCGCGCGCGCCGGCTTGCGCGGGATCGCCTTCGAGGCGGGACGGAGCCTGGTCCTGGACCGTGACGCGATGGCGCGGGCCGCGGACGAGCTTGGCCTGTTCGTGGTCGGGGCGGACCCGAAGGCCAGCCAGGAATGACGGGCGAACGCACCCCGTCGATCTACCTCATCGCGGGAGAGCCTTCGGGGGATGCGATCGGCGGCCGGTTGATGGATGCCCTGATCAAACGGACAGGGAGGAAGCTTCGTTTCGCAGGAGTCGGGGGCTCGCGCATGACCGCGCGCGGCCTCGAAAGCCTGTTCCCGATGTCCGATCTGAGCCTCTTCGGTGCGACGGAGGTCTTGCCCAAGGTGCCCCTGATCCTGCGCCGCGTGCGCGAGACCGTGGCCGATATCCGGGCGGCGCAGCCCGATGCCGTGGTGTCGATCGACGTGCCCGGGTTTGCCTTCCGGGTCCAGCGCAAGATCAAGGATATGCCGGTCAAGCGCATCCATTATGTTGCGCCCACGGTCTGGGCCTATCGGCCCGGGCGGGCAAAGGATATCGCCGGTTTTCTCGATCACCTCCTAGTCCTCCTGCCGTTCGAACCGCCCTATTTCGAGCGCGAGGGCCTGGCCAGCACCTTTGTCGGGCATCCTGTGGTGGAGGAGGGTGCGGCTCTGGGCGATGGGCAGCGCTATAGGACAGCGTACGACATTGCGCCGCATCGCCCGATTCTTTGCGTTCTGGCCGGCAGTCGGCGTGGTGAGATCGATACCCTGCTGCCCGTTTTCGGCAAGGTGCTCGAACGGGTCGCGGCGCAAGTCCCCGACCTGCACCTCGCGGTTCCCACGGTGCCCCATGTCGAGGCGGCGGTTCGGGCGGCGGCGGCCGATTGGCCTTTGCCGGTCACGGTGACGACCGAGGCGCTCGAAAAATACGACGCCTTCGCCGCCAGTCGCGCGGCCCTCGCGGCATCGGGCACCGTGTCGCTCGAATTGACCTTGGCCCGGGTTCCCATGGTCGTGGCCTACCGTCTCAACCAGCTGACCCATTTGTGGCTGCGCCCGCAGATCCGCGTCAGCTATGCGTCGCTGGTGAATATCCTGCTCGACCGCCCGGTGGTGCCAGAATTCCTGCAGGCCGATTGCCGGCCCGAAAAGATCGCGCCGGCCTTGCTCAAATTGATCGAGGAGAGTACCGCGCGGGAAGCGCAGCTCGCGGGCTTGGCGGAAGGTGCGGCAGCCTTCGATCCCGTGGGGGAGGCGCCCAGTCTGCGCGCCGCCGATGCAATACTGAAGGTCGTCGGAAGCGGGCGCAGCCGCTAGGGCTGACCCAGAGGATCAGGCCAGAATCAGGATGGCCACGATCAGGGCGGCGAGGATGGCGAGGGTAACGACCGCCGCGCCCAGGCGTCGGACCAGGACGGCGCGCGGCATCGGGTTGTCATTGGCGGGGTGCGCCGGCGGACGGTTCATCCGGCCCGCGGCGGGCAGTTCCGCCCGCCGCAGAGCCGGTGTTTCGATGGTCCTGTTGCCGTGCGCCGTCAATGTCTCGTGTCCTAGCTGCGTTCCTCCAGCGGAACGAATTTGCGCTGGGTTTCGCCTGTATAGAGCTGACGTGGCCGGCCGATCTTCTGGCTCGGGTCCTCAATCATTTCCTTCCACTGGGCGACCCAGCCCACGGTCCGCGCCAAGGCGAAAAGGACTGTGAACATCGAGGTCGGGAAGCCCATGGCCTTCAGAATGATCCCGGAATAGAAGTCGACATTCGGGAACAGCTTCCGCTCCACGAAATACTCGTCCTCCAGCGCAATTTTCTCAAGCTCCATCGCGAGGTCGAGAAGCGGTTCTTCCCGGATGCCGAGTTCGTCCAGGACCTGGTGGCAACTGCCGCGCAGCACGGCGGCGCGGGGGTCATAGTTCTTGTAGACCCGGTGACCGAAGCCCATCAGGCGGAAGGGATCGTCCTTGTCCTTGGCGCGCTCGATGAATTCCGGAATGCGCGACTTGTCGCCGATCTCGCTCAGCATGTTGAGGACGGCTTCGTTGGCGCCGCCATGGGCCGGGCCCCAGAGCGAAGCGATGCCCGCGGCAACGCAGGCGAAAGGGTTGGCGCCGCTCGATCCAGCCAGACGCACGGTCGAGGTCGAGGCGTTCTGCTCGTGATCGGCATGGAGGATGAATATCTGATCCATAGCGCGGGCCAGGATCGGGTTCACCTTGTACTCCTCGCAGGGCACGCCGAAGGTCATGTACAGGAAGTTCTCGGCGTAGGTCAGGTCGTTGCGCGGATACATGAAGGGCTGACCGGTCGAATACTTGTAGGCCATCGCCGCGATCGTCGGCATCTTCGCGACCAGCCGGTAGGACGCCACCATGCGCTGGTAGGGATCGTCGATATCCGTCGAATCGTGATAGAAGGCGGACAGGGCGCCGACCACGCCGCACATGATGGCCATGGGATGGGCGTCGCGCCGGAAGCCGCGATAGAACCAGAGCAACTGCTCGTGCACCATCGTGTGCAGTGTGATGTCGCGCTCGAACTTCGTGCGCTCGGCCTGTGTCGGCAGTTCACCGTAGAGCAGCAGATAGCAGACCTCGGCGAAGGTCGAGTCCCCGGCCAGTTCCTCGATGCTGTAGCCACGATGAAGCAAAACACCCTTGTCGCCGTCGATATAGGTGATTTCCGATTCGCAGCTCCCGGTCGAAGTATAGCCCGGGTCATAGGTAAAGAAGCCGCTCTCGGCGTAGAGCTTGCGCACATCGATGACGTCCGGGCCGGTCGTGCCGGAGAGGACGGGCAATTCGTAGCGCGTCCCCGTCGCGTTATCGACGAGGGTCACGGTGCGTGAGCCGTCCTTGCCGGATTTCTTCGCAGCCGCGCTGGTCGTACCGTCGGTCATATATATTTACTCCGTTCGATTAGACCGGCGGTCGGGTCGATCATATGTCCTTCCCAGCCTGCCCCTTGGCCGTCGCGCCACATTACTACGACCCGGCGCCCTGAACATCGTTGATTCGCGCCAAACACTCTTCCTGCCCAAGCACGGCCATAACCTCGAAGATACCCGGCGATACCGTACGGCCGGTTAACGCGGCGCGCAGAGGCTGGGCGAGTTGCCCGAGCTTGATGTTTTCGAGCTCCGCTTGAGCGCGTGTGCAGGCTTCGATCATTTCTTCATTCCATGACATAAGCTTTTTCAACGCTAGGGCCAGTTCGGCCAGGTGTTTCCGGGCTGCTGGGTCGAGCAGATTGGCGGCCTTCTCGTCGAATTCGACAGGTCGTGCGCCGGTATAGAGCCGCCCGGCCTCCGCAAGACCCACAAGATTGATCGCGCGTTGCTTGAGGCCGGCCATACCGGCCTGCAGTCGTGCAAGCGCGGCGGCATCCGGCGCGGGGTCGCCCGCCTTGGTCTGGCGCTCGACAATCAGGCCCACCAGCCGCTTGTCCTCGGCCTGCTGGAGATAGTGCTTGTTGAGGCTATCCAGCTTGGCAAAGTCGAAACGCGCCGCCGATTTGCCGACCGCACCGAGTTCGAACCACTGGATTGCCTGATCCGTGTCGATGATTTCGTCGTCGCCATGGCCCCAACCCAGGCGCAGGAGATAGTTGCGCAACGCCTCGGGCAGGTAGCCCATCTCGCGGTAGGATTCGACGCCCAGCGCGCCATGGCGCTTCGACAGCTTGGCGCCGTCGGGGCCGTGAATCAACGGAATATGGGCGAATTCCGGGGTCGGCCAGCCCATGGCGGCGAAGACCTGAAGCTGGCGGAAGGCGTTGGTCAGGTGGTCGTCGCCCCGGATGACATGGGTGATGCCCATGTCGTGATCGTCCACCACGACGGACAGCATATAGGTCGGCGTGCCGTCCCCGCGGAGCAGGATCATGTCGTCGAGCTGGTCGTTGGGCACGCGCACCTCGCCCTGCACCAGATCCTGGATCGTGGTGTCGCCCTCCTGCGGCATCTTGATGCGGATGACGGGATCGACGCCGGTGGGCGCCTCGGAGGGGTCGCGGTCGCGCCAGCGCCTGTCATAGCCTACCGGCCGGCCCTCGGCCCGCGCCGCATCGCGCATGGCGGTCAGCTCATCGGGGGTGCAATAGCAGCGATAGGCCATACCCTCGGCCAGCAATTGGTGGGCGACCTCGGCATGGCGCCCGGCGCGCGAGAATTGATGGACAACCTCGCCGTCCCAGCCCAGGCCCAGCCATTGCAGCCCGTCCAGGATCGCGGCCGTCGCCTCGTCGGTCGAACGCGCGCGGTCGGTATCCTCGATGCGAAGGCTGAAGGTGCCGCCGTGATGGCGCGTGAACAGCCAGTTGAACAGGGCGGTGCGCGCGCCGCCGATATGCAGAAAGCCGGTGGGCGACGGGGCAAAGCGGGTGACGACGGGCATGGTCTCTCGGCATTGGGGCGGATGGCGCACCGGGCGGGTGCGCGGCGGGGGGGAGTGTTAGCATATCCTTCGGGCGGTGACAGCAGGGTAGGGCATGCGAGGTTGTCGAACGGCCGGATGAGCGGGGCAGTTCAGCCCGCAATGTATGTTTCGGCGCCCTCGCCCTCGCGTTTTTAGCGAAGGTTCCGACGCAGAGCCTGCTGGCCGAACGCGACCGCTGGCTGCTGTGGCTGCCCATGGCGCTCGGCGGGGGCGTGGCACTGTATTTCGTGCTGGCCGCCGAACCGGCCTTGTGGTTGGGGTCCGGCCGTCGGTGCGGGGCTGCCTGCTGAGCCTGGCGGTCCTGCCCCGCCATCCCGTCGCCGTGATCGTGCTGGTTCCGCTCATGGCCATGGCGCTCGGCTTCTCGGCCGCGCAGATACGGACCGCATCGGTCGCGGTGGCGCCCGATGGCCGAACTGACGCCGTCGCTGACGATCGAGGCGCGGATCGCGGCCGTCGAACCGGGGCCGACCCGGAGCCACCTGCTGCTGGAGGAGGTCCGGACTCCCGGGACCACGGACCGTCAAGTGCCGTCGAGGGTTCGCCTGCGGATATCGGGTCCGGCCGAAGGTCTCGCACCGGGTGCGGCTGTCCGCCTGCGGGCCGTGCTCATGCCGCCGCCCGAGCTGGTCGAGCCGGGCGCTTTCGACTTCCAGCGCGACAGCTATTTCAAGGAAATCGGCGCGGTTGGTTTCGGCATGGGTGAGGTCGAAACGCCGGGAGGCGCGCCCGGCGGCGCCTGGCGCGAAGCCCTGCGGCGCTTTCGCCACGGTGTCGTCCGGCGGGTGAACGGCGCCCTTGATCTGCCCATCGCCGGGATCGCCGCCGCGCTGCTGACGGGGCTGCGGCCGGGCATACCCGAAGAGACGATGGCGGCCATCCGCGATGCCGGCCTGGCCCATCTTCTGGCGATTTTGGGCCGCCATCTGGACCTGGTGGCGGGCTTCGTCTTCTTCGTCCTGCGCGCGCTCCTTGCCTTGCGCCGCCCGTGGCCTTGCGCTATCCGATCAAGAAATAGGCTGCCATGGCCGCGCTCCTGGCCGCCGGGGCCTATATGCTCCTCGCGGGCACCACGGTGCCGACCCAACGGGCCTTCGTGATGATCGGCTTGGTCCTGCTCGCCGTGCTGGTCGATCGCACGGCCATATCCATGTGCCCGGTCGCCTTCGCAGCCGTGCTGATCCTGCTGCTCGCCCCGGAGAGCGTGCTTGGGGCCAGCTTTCAAATGTCCTTCGCGGCTGTCGTGGTAATCGTCGCGGGCTACGAATTGCTGCGCGACTGTATCCGCCGGGATGGCGACCGATCCCAGGCCCACTGGTCGCGCGGCGCGGTCGTCTATATCGGCGGCGTGGCGCTGACTTCGGTGATCGCGATGGCCGCGACCGCGCCTTTCAACGCTTTTCACTTTAACCGGCTGGCGGGTTATGGGTTGATCGCCAATATATCCTCGCCGCGCCGATCGCCGCGTTCTGGATCATGCCCTGGGGCTTTCTGGCCGTGGCTTTGTTGCCCTTCGGGCTCGAAGGTTTCGCTCTGGCGCCCATGGGATGGGAAATCGAGGCGGTCGTGGCGATCGCCGGGACCGTGGCGGGCTGGTCGAGGGGCGTGCTTCTGGTGCCCGGCTTCTCACCCGTTGCTCTGTTCCTGATCGTTAGCGGCGGGCTCTGGCTGTGCCTCTGGCGCAGGCTGTGCCGGCTAGCCGGCCTGGCGCCCCTGGCTCTCGGTGTGGACCTCGCGGGACAGCCGGGCCGGCCGGATATCCTGGTCTCGGGCGATGCGCGCCTTGTCGGCATCGTGACGGATGGCGGCGGACGGTCGCTTTCGACCCTGCGCCGGGCTAAATTTGGGGGTGAGCAATGGCTGCACCACGATGGGGTCAGCGAAGCCGCGCTCTGGCCGGACCCGAGGGCGGGGCGCGAACACAGGCTCGCCTGCGACGCCCTGGGCTGTTTCCTGGTGGGAGAGAAGACCTGTCCGCCCTCGTCCTGGACGGCCGGACTCTGGCGGGAGACTGCGCCGCTGCGGATCTAATTCTGGCCCTGATGCCCGTGCCGCGCGAGGCTTGCCGCGATGTCGCGGTCGTCGACCGTTTCGACCTATGGCGCGAACGGGGCCATGCTATATGGCTGTCCGACGGCGCGGTCAGGATCGAAAGCGCCCGCGACCGGCAGGCCGACCGGCCGTGGGTGACGAAACGATGAGCAGGGTGGCGCTCAGTACTGGCGGAACAGGCCGATCAGCTTGCCCTGCACCTTGACCCGATCGGGGCCGAAGATGCGGGTTTCGTAGGACTTGTTCGCGGGCTCCAGAGCGATCGAGGCGCCCCTGCGGCGCAATCGCTTCAGGGTGACTTCGGCCTCGTCGACCAGGGCGACGACGATGGTGCCGCTATCGGCCGTCTCGCCGCGTTCGATCACCACGGTGTCGCCGTCGAAAATACCCGCCTCGATCATCGAATCGCCATCGACCTCGAGCGCGTAATACTCGCCCCGGCCGAGCATGGTGGCAGGCACGTCGATATGGTTGGAATGGTCGCGCAGGGCCTCGATCGGCGTGCCGGCCGCGATCCGGCCGTAGAGCGGCAGTTCGACCGCGTCCTTGGAGCCGACGCCGGGCGCGCGCGCGGCGCGGAAATCGCCTCTGATGATATTGGGGCCGATGCTGCCGGGGAAGCCTTTGACCTCGTTCGGCCCGATCGCCGCCGTCTCGGGCAGGCGCAGCACTTCGAGGGCGCGGGCCCGGTGCGGCAGCCGGTGGATGAAGCCCCGTTCCTCCAACCCCGTGATGAGGCGGTGGATGCCCGATTTGGACTTGAGGTTCAGGGCGTCCTTCATCTCGTCGAAGGAGGGCGAAACGCCGTCGTCCTGGATTCGCTCGTTGATGAAAAGCAGCAGCTCATGCTGTTTCTTGGTCAACATCCCAGAACTCCCTATACCCGTATCCGCTGCTTGCAATAGGCCCGTATATGTTTATGCATCCGTGAACCACTACATCTAGAACAAAACCGAAACCATGCCGCATGTTTTAGTTTCGTTCGCGGATTCGGTCAAGCCATATTGTCAGGCATTCCCGAAGAATTATCGCTATGCGCCAGGCGGGCAGGTCACAGGCCGCTGACGCGGGCCGAGAGATGGAGGATCGGAACCGCTTCGCCGGCCGCCGCGGCGGGAGCATGGGGCGGGCGCAGGATGAGGCATTCGGCGCGGGCCACGGTCGCCATCATGGAACTGTCCTGGCGCGGGAAAGGGGTGGCGATCAAGATGCCGTCTTCGGCCCGAACGAGCCCGGCGCGGAGATAGTCCTGGCGGCGGTCGTTTTCGCGCAGATCAGTGCCGAGTCTGGCGCGATCCGTAAGGTCCATCGGGGGCGTGCCCAGCATCCGATCGATGGCCGGGCCCAGGAAGATCAGGGCGCAGACCATCGAGGACACGGGATTGCCCGGAAAGCCCAACAGGGCGGTCGAGGCGAGGCGGCCGAACATCAGCGGTTTTCCCGGGCGCATGGCGATGCGCCAGAAATTGAGCTCCAGCCCGTCCTCGCCCAGGGCCTTCTGGATCAGGTCGTGCTCGCCGACCGAGGCCCCGCCTGTGGTCAGCAGCAGATCGGCGTCGCGCGCCGCGGCGGCGGTCTCGCGGATCGAGGGGATCGTGTCGCGGGCGATGCCCAGCATCATCGGATCGGCGCCGCGCGCGCGGACAAAGGCGTCGAGGGCATGGCTGTTCGAACTGACGATCTGGTTGGGGCCGATGGGATCGCCCGGCATGACGACCTCGTCGCCCGAGGCGAGGATGGCGATGCGCGGCTTCTGGCGCACGCGCAGCCAGGGCCGGTTCATGGCGGCGGCCAGGCCGATATCCCGCGCGGTCAGGCGTCGCCCCGCGGCGATGCCGGTCTCGCCCACCTTGAAGTCGAGGCCGGCCGGCCGGACATAGGTGCCGGCGGTCACCGCCTCGGCGATGCGGATCTTATCCCCCTCCTCCTCGACATCCTCCTGTATGACGATGGCATCCGCGCCCTGGGGCAGGGGGGCGCCGGTGAAGATGCGGACGCATTCCCTGGGGCCCAGCGTGCCGTCATGGGACGCGCCGGCCGGCACCGCGCCTACCTGGCGCAGGGTGACGGGGGCGGCGGCGATATCGGCAGCGCGCACGGCATAGCCGTCCATGGCCGAGACGGCGGTGGGCGGCTGGGTGCGCCGGGAAGTCAGGTCCTCGGCCAGAATCCGGCCGAGGGCGTCGGACAGGGCGATCTCTTCGGCCGGCAAGGTCGCGAAGGCGTCGAGGATGCGCGCCTGGGCCTCCTCGACGGAAATCACGCTTCGGCCTCGTAGAGGCCCGAGCGGCCGCCCTCCTTGCGGATCAGGCGGATATCGCCGATCCGTATGGCCTTATCGACCGCCTTGCACATGTCGTAGACGGTCAGCGCGGCGACCGAGACGGCGGTCAGCGCCTCCATCTCGACACCCGTGCGCGCCTGAACCTTGCAGCGCGCCTCGATCAGGATGGAAGAGGCGGCTTCGTCCAGGGTCAATTCGACTTCGGCCGAAGAGAGGGGCAGGGGATGGCATAGAGGAATCAGGTCGGCCGTGCGCTTGGCGCCCATGATCCCGGCGAGCCGCGCGACCGACAACACATCGCCTTTCTTCACCCCGCCCTCGGCGATCCGCCTGAGGGTCTCCGGCGCCATATGGACCGCGCCGCGCGCGATCGCCAAGCGGTCGGTGACCTCCTTGCCTGAAACATCGACCATGCGCGCTCGGCCCCTTTCGTCGAGATGGGAGAATTCAGCCATGTCAGGCGGCTCCGGTCCGGGGGATGGGGAGAGCGGGCAGGGGCCCGGCCAGGATGGCGCGGGTCGCGGCAGCGACGTCGGGCTGGGCCATCAGGGATTCGCCGATCAGGAAGCAGCGCATGCCCGCCTTCGCCATGCGGGCGAGGTCGGCGGGGGTCTTCAGGCCCGATTCGCAGACCAGGGTGCAATCGGCGGGGGCCAGGGCGGCGAGGCGCTCGGCCGTGGCCAGATCGACCGTCATGGTCTTGAGGTTGCGGTTGTTGATGCCGATCAGCACGGCATCGAGAGCGGCCGCCCGCGCCAGTTCCGCCTCGTCATGGACCTCGACCAGGACATCCATGCCCAGACCCTCGGCCTCGGCGGCGAGATCGCTCACCTGGCCATCCTCGAGGGCGGCCATGATGAGCAGGATGCAATCCGCGCCCAGGGCCCGGGATTCGGCGATCTGATAGGGATCGAGCATGAAATCCTTGCGCAGGGCGGGCAGATCGGCGGCCCCGCGCGCGGCGGCGAGATAGGCGTCGTTGCCCTGGAAATAGGGCTCATTGGTCAGCACCGAGAGGCAGGCCGCCCCGGCTTCGGCATAGGCGTGCGCCAGCTCGGCCGGATCGAAATTCGCGCGGATCAGGCCCCGGCTGGGCGAGGCGCGCTTGATCTCGGCGATCAGCCCGTAGCCGGTCATGGAGGCCGCGCGCAGCCGGTCCGCGAAACCGCGCGGCGGCGGCAATTGGGCCGCCTCGGCCAGCAGGTCGCCGAGCGGCCGGCGCGCCTTACAGGCAGCGATATGCTCGCGCTTGTCGGCGCAGATTTTCGCGAGGATGTCGGACATGGCTTGGGTCCTAAAGGTTCCGACCGGGCGCGATGGGGTGCCACGCCCTCACCTTACCCCCTCCCTCTCCTCCCCCAGGGGAGGAGAGGGAGGGGGCCGTCGCGCAGCGATGGGAGGGAGAGGTGGGGCAGCAGTGGTGGCGGCGTTCGGATGGCAAGGGCATCAACCAGTCCCTAGCGGCCGTTGGTGATCGCGATCAGGCGTTCGAGCGTGTCGGCGGCCTTGCCCGAATCGATTGCCTCGGCGGCGCGCACCACGCCCGTGTTCAGATCCTCGACCCGGCTCGCGACGATCAGGGCGGCCGCGCTGTTATAGAGCACGAAATCGCGGAGGGCGCCGGGCTGGCCGCGCAGGATGGCGCGCATGGTCGAGGCATTCTCCTCCGGCGTGCCGCCCTTCAGGTCGTCGGCCGTGGCAGGCGCGAGGCCGGCTTCCTCAGGGGAGACCTCGAAGGTGGTGACGGCGCCATCCTTCAGCGCGGCGACCTTGGTCCTGCCCGTCAGGGTCATCTCGTCCAGGCCGTCATGGCCATGGACAACCCAGGCGGCGACGGAGCCGAGGCTCTTAAGGACATGGGCCACCGGCTCGACCCAGCGTTCGTCATAGACGCCGACGAGCTGGCGCTTGACCAGGGCGGGGTTCGAAATGGGGCCGAGCAGGTTGAAGATCGTGCGCGTGGCCAGCTCGACCCGGGGGCCGGCGACGTTGCGCATGGCGCTGTGATGGCGCGGGGCGAGCATGAAACAGATGCCGGCCTCGTCCAGGGCGCGTTCGATCAGGTCGAATTCTGCGTCCAAGTTCACGCCCAGGGCGGTCAGCATATCGGCCGAGCCGGATTTCGAGGTGACCGCGCGGTTGCCGTGCTTGGCCACGGGCACGCCGCAGCCCGCCAGGACGATGGCGCTGGCGGTCGAGACATTGAAGGTGCCGGCCGCATCGCCGCCCGTGCCCACGGTGTCGATCGCGCCCTCGGGCGCTTTGATATGGCGGGCCTTTTCGCGCATGACCTTGGCCGCGCCGGCGATCTCGTCCACCGTTTCGCCGCGCACCCTCAGGGCCATCAGGAAGCCCCCGATCTGGGCCGGGGTGGCGTCGCCCGACATGATAATCTCGAAGGCCGTCTCGGACTGGGCGCGCGAGAGGGGCTTGCCGTCGGCGACCAGGCCGAGCAGCGGCTTGAGGTCCTTGGCTTCTTTGGTCATGCGGCCAGTTCCCGGCCTTCCGAGAGGCGCAGGAAGTTCTGCAGCAGGGCATGACCGTGATGGGTGGCAATGCTTTCCGGATGGAACTGCAGGCCGTGGATCGGTTTGGTCTTGTGGGCGAAGCCCATGATCGTGCCGTCCTCCGTCTCCGCCGTGATCTCCAGACAGTCGGGCAGGCTCTCGCGCTCGACGATCAGGGAGTGGTAGCGCGTGGCGCACATCGGGTTCTCGATGCCCGCGAAGACGCTGCGCCCAGTATGGCGGATATCGCTCATCTTACCATGCATGATGACCGGGGCGCGGACGACCCTGCCGCCGAAAGTCTGGCCGATGGCCTGATGGCCCAGGCAGACGCCGAGCAGGGGCAGGTTCACCTCGGCGGCGGCCGCGACGAGGTCCAGGCAGATGCCCGCCTGATCCGGATCGCAGGGCCCGGGCGAGAGGATCACCCCCTGGGGCCGCATGGCTAGGGCCTCGGCCGCGCTCAGAGCGTCGTTGCGCCGCACCTCGATCTCCGCCCCCAACTCTCCCAGAAAGTGGTAGAGGTTGTAGGTGAAGCTGTCGTAGTTATCGATAAGCAAATACATTTCAATTGCCTATCACAATTTCCTGAGGTGAAAAATAAAGTTATCTTGCTTTGTTATATCAGGTTGGCGGCGGGGGCGGAAGAAACCGCCGGACCGCGCGCGCCGCGCCATGGAAGCTCGCCGCTCGGCCGCCTGCCAGCATCGCCCCGAAAGGCGTCGAATCCGCTCACCGCCGCCGCGATATGACGTCGGATGGCACCGACTTGGCATCGCCAAAGGCTTGATCGCACGGGCGAATTCACCCCGATCAGGGGTTTGCGCGCGGAAAACCCGGCATTCTTGCCATTTCTTGTCATTAGATGAACATATGCGGTGAGGTTTTAATTAGGGTTCCGTTTTATGTTCTCTTTAGAACGGTTCCAGGTCCAGCCCACGTGGGCTAATATCATTAAATCTGCTGGCACATTCCTGATTAGGAAATAACCTCACCAATTAACATAACGGGTTTAGTGTTTGTAAAATTAGGTATGTCGTTCACCGCTGTGTCAATTTTAGACATCGCTGCATCCATTTTCGACTGGTTTTCAAACGTCATGGTTGCGATGGCATAATATGGAGGAGGAACACCTGGTCCTCCAGCGGCACCTTTTGTGACAAGAACATTCTCTATGTGGGCACCGATCGTTGCCCCCACCAGAGGTAAGTGCTTATCAACATAGTATTCAAAATCAAAATTTGTATCGTCGGATATTGGATATAAGACTTGGATAGAAAAAGACATTCCTGTGATCCTTTAATTCATAATTTCCCCGTACTTCCAAGAAGCACGGCAAACGTCAGGCAGATGGTGGCGGTCAGATTTTTCATATGGGTAGTATGACAGAGGATATTCGGAATAGGTAGAGAGAATGGGTGGTTGAACACACTCCAAGGTCTTTATAGCGGGTCACTCAGAGGGGGTCGGGTAAAGTTAATGACCACAGGTGACTCTATGAAAAACGCATGTTCAGAAGCGGGGATCACCACCCTGCCCTTACGAAAAATGCCTCATACTCTACCTTCCATATTTAGAGAAAATCGCTATGTTGTGTCGC
>CAUZWC010000008.1:0-24059 GCA_963583595.1 Alphaproteobacteria bacterium
TCGTCCAATTGAAGGCGCGCCGGTGGCGGTCCGATTTCAGGAACCGGCCGATCGCCGCCCCGAACATCGTCCAGACCGTGATGCAGGGTAGGTTCACCACGGCGAACACTGTGATGACGACAGCCAGATCGATGTAATAGGCCTCTCCCTGGCGGGTGAAGGCGCTGACGGCCGTGACCGCGAGCACCCAGGCTTTCGGATTGGCGACCTGGAAGCCGGCCGCCTCGATAAAGCTGAAGGGCCGCCCCTGCCCATCGGCTGCGCTCGGTGCCGCGTTGGCGATGCGCCAGGCGAGATAGAGCAGATAGGCCCCGCCGGTTAGCCGCAGGATGACGTGGAGCACGGGCACGGCTTCGAACAAGGCGCCCAGGCCAAGCCCGACTCCAGCGACGAGGATGCTGAAGCCGCTGGTGATGCCAAGCATATGCGGCACCGTGCGGCGGACGCCGAAATTGGCCCCCGAGGCGGCGAGCAGCACGTTGTTCGGCCCGGGGGTTATCGATCCCACGAAGGCGAACACGGCAATCGGTATCAATACCGTAATGGGCGACGGGTCCATGACATTGCCTCGGCGGCGGCGACGCGGGCATTGTTTCTAGCCGCGCGTCGCGCGGGGCGGGGCCTGTACCGGTTCGCGATTCGTTGTGGGGACGCCCGGCCTAGTGGCCGTGGGCCATGCCCCGTTTGGCGAAGAACTGCTGGTGATAGTCCTCGGCGGGCCAATAATCCTGATCAGGTTCGATTGTCGTGACGATCGTGCCTCTGGTTTTGCCCGAGGCCTGGCGCGCCGCCTTGGACGCTTCCGCGGCCTCCCGCTGGCTCTCGTCATGGGTGAAGATGGCCGAGCGGTATTGTTCGCCGAAATCGGGTCCCTGGCGGTTTATCTGAGTCGGGTCGTGCATGCCCCAGAACTCCTCGAGCAGCGCCTCGCAGGAGACCACCGCCGGATCGAATTCGACCTGGACGGCCTCGGCATGGCCGGTCGTGCCGGCGCAAACTTCCTGATAGGTCGGATTGGCCTTGTGCCCGCCGATATAGCCGACGGAGGTGGCGGTCACGCCGTTGACTTTCGAAAACGCCGCTTCCGGGCCCCAGAAGCATCCGGCGGCGAAGGTCGCCTTGGCCATGGCCTGTCTCCCAAACTGATTCTGCCGATGCGGGGCGCTTGCCCCGCGTTCATGAGATAAGCTAGCACGGACGCGCGGCAAGACCCTGCCGATTCTCGCGCAACCACCGCTCATCGATCGCCCATCAATCGCCCATCAATCGAGAGAAGCCGATGTCGGACCAGACCCCGCCGATCCCACCTCGCGCCGAAAAACGGCCCTCCGAATCCACCTATCACGGCCATGCCCGGGTGGACGACTACGCCTGGCTGCGCGACGAGAACTGGCAGAGGGTGATGCGCGATCCCGCCGCGCTGGATACGGATATCCGCTCCTATCTGGAGGCCGAGAACGCCTTTACCGACGCGGTCATGGCCGAGACCGAGGCCCTGCGCGCCCGCCTGTTCGACGAGATGAAGGGGCGGATCAAGGAGGTCGATTCCTCGGTCCCCCTGCCGGATGGCCCCTGGGACTATCTCTTCCGCTATGTCGAGGGCGGGCAGCATCCGCAGCTGTGCCGACGGCCGCGCGGCGGGGGAGAGGAGCAGCTGCTCCTCGATGGCGACGCCATGGCGCAGGGTCAGCCCTATTTCCGCTTCGGCGGCGTGAGCCACAGCACCGACCACCGGCTGCTGGCCTATTCCACGGACACGGCGGGGGGCGAGTTCTACACCCTGTGCATCCTGGATATGGAAACGGGCGACCTGTTGGACGACACCGTGCCCGATACCGGCGGCGCGCCGGTCTGGGGCGCCGACTGCCGGACTCTCTATTACATCCGGCGCGACGACGCCAACCGGCCGCGATGGGTCTATCGCCACCGGATCGGCGCGGACCCCGCCACGGACGAAATGATCTTCGAGGAATCAAATCCGGCCTATTTCGTCGGCGTGGACCGGACCGAAAGCGGCCGTTTCCTCGTGATTTCCAGTGCCGATCACTCCAGCGGCGAAATCCGCGTCATGCTCGCCGACGGCAGTGCCGATCCGGTGCTGATCGCGCCGCGCCGGGCCAATGTCGAATACGACGTGACCCATCACGGCGACCGCTTCCTGATCCGCACCAACGCGGAAGGGGCGGAGGATTTCGCGGTGGTCGAGGCGCCGATCGAGGCGCCGGGGCCGAAAAACTGGCACGCGCTGATTCCCCATGAGGCGGGGCGCCATATCCGCATGATCATTGTCTTCGCGAACCATCTGGTGCGCCTCGAACGCGCGCGGGCCTTGCCGCGCATCGTCGTCCGCCGGTTGTCGGACGGGGTCGAGCATACGGTGGCCTTCGACGAGGAGGCCTTCGATCTCGGCTTGATCGCCGGCTACGAGTGCGACACCACAACCCTGCGTCTGACCTATAGTTCGCCGACCACGCCGCGCCGGACCTACGACTACGACATGGAAAGCCGCGAACGGGTCCTGCTCAAGGAGCAGGAGTTGCCGAGCGGGCACGACCCGGCTTCCTATACCGTCCGTCGCCTCTTCGCGCCCGGCCATGACGGTGTCGAGATTCCCGTTACGGTGCTACACCGCAAGGATCAGGTCCTCGACGGCACGGCGCCGCTCTATCTATACGGCTACGGCTCCTACGGCATTTCCATGCCGGACTATTTCGATACCGATGTCTTCAGCCTGGTCGACCGGGGCGTTCCCTATGCCGTCGCCCATATCCGGGGCGGGACCGAGATGGGCCGGCGCTGGTATCTCGACGGCAAGATGGAGAAGAAGGAAAACACCTTCCGCGATTTCATCTCGGTGGCCGAGCATCTGATTGCCGAGGGCTATACCGCCAAGGGTCGGGTCGCCGCCAATGGGCGCAGCGCGGGCGGCATGCTGGTCGGTGCGATCGCTAATATGCGCCCGGACCTGTTTTGCGGCATCGCCGGCGAGGTGCCCTTCGTCGATTGCCTCACCACCATTCTTGACGACAGCCTGCCGCTGACCCCGCCGGAATGGACCGAATGGGGCAACCCGATCGAAAGCGAGGCGGTCTATCGGACGATGCTGTCCTATTCGCCCTACGACAATGTCACGGCCCAAGCCTATCCCGACATCCTGGCCACGGGCGGCTTGACCGATCCGCGCGTGACCTATTGGGAGCCGGCGAAATGGGCCGCCAAGCTGCGCGAAATGAACACCAGTGAGTCGACCATCCTGCTCTGGATCAACATGGAGGCGGGCCATGGCGGCGCGGCTGGGCGTTTTGACCGCTTGAAGGAAATCGCCCTGACCTACGCCTTCTTCCTGCGCAGCTTCGGCATGATCGAGGCCGAACGGAAAGGGTGACCGGAGCCGGTTGAAAAGGGACCCCGTGCCAATCATCCTTCGAGATGCTTGCTGGCGCGAGTTCCTCAGGATGGGGAGATAGCAATTCGCCCTTACCCTGAGGAGGCTCGTAGGGTCGTCTCGAAGAGCCTGGTGGCGACCGGGCTGGATTGTTTCAACTCAAGGGAGGCGCCGGATGGCGGAAGAAACGGGCGGTCGGCCGGAGGACAATTACCGGCCGCGTTATGCCGAAATCCCCAGCTTCATGCGCTATCCCATCGCCAACGGGCCGGCCGATGTCGATATCGGCCTGATCGGCATTCCTTTCGACCTGGGCGTGACCAACCGGCCTGGCGCGCGCCACGGCCCGCGCCAGGTGCGCGACATGTCGAGCTTCATGCGCCGCAGCCACCATGTCAGCCTGATCACGCCGGACGAGCATCTGCGGATCGGCGATCTGGGCGATGTGCCGCTTAACCCCTTCAGCATCGAAAAATGCGTCGCGTTGATGACGGAATACTACAATCGGGTGGTCGATGCCGGGACGGCGCCGCTCTCCGTTGGCGGCGACCATCTGGTCAGCTATCCGATCCTGCGCGCCCTCGGGCGCGACCGCCCGCTGGGCCTGGTCCATTTCGACGCCCATTGCGACACGGCCGGCGACTTCCTGGGCGCTAAATATCACCACGGCGCGCCCTTCCGCCTGGCGGTGGAGGAAGGGGTGCTCGACCCCAAGCGCGTCATCCAGATCGGTATTCGCGGTTCCTTGACCGATCCGGATATCTGGAAGTTCAGCCACGATTCCGGGATGCGCGTGGTCTATATCGAGGAATATTTCGACCGCGGTGGCCCGGATTGGGTGATCGAGGAGGCGCGCAAGATCGCCGGCGACGGTCCGGTCTATGTCAGCTTCGATGTCGATGGGCTGGACCCGGTCTACGCCCCCGGCACGGGCACGCCCGAATCGGGCGGTTTTTCCATGTACGAGGCCCAGAAGATGATTCGCGGCCTCCAGGGCCTGGATATCGTCGGCGGCGACGTGGTCGAGGTCTCGCCGCCCTTCGACGCCTCCGGTAACACCGCGCTGAATGCCGCCACCATCCTGTTCGAGATCCTCTGCGTCCTGGCCGACGCGCGAGTCCGGGCGCGGGGAGAATGATTGAGTCGTTGGTTTCAAAGTCTTTTTTATATCGTAATTTCAATAGTATAAGCGGTAAAATCTATCGTGCGGCCGAAATGTTTTCGGAAACATTTCGATGGTGAGTGGTTAGATGAGGCAGGATTCCGTACCCGTTAGCGTGCGCCGGTCGCGGCAACGGCGTTCGCTACGAACACCAGCAAGCTTTGGCTGACTCTCCAGTTCAAGCTGTCGCCGGAGCCGTACCGCCGGGCGGTCCGGCCGGAGGCCGAATAGCTCAACCCGCCTTCAGCCGCAGCAGCAGCTCGCTCGACGGATAGCCGTCGGGCGGCGATCCGATCTCGCGCTGATAGCCGCGGATGGCGGCGCGGGTCATCGGGCCGATGATGCCGTCCACCCCGCCGGTGTTGTGGCCGCGGGCGGTCAGCAGGCGCTGCATTTCCTTGACGTCGCCGATCCGCAGCTTGGCGTCGTTGCGCGGCCAGGCGGCGAGGAAGGGGCCGCCGCCGCCGATCCGGTCGGCCAGATGGGCGACCGCCAGGGCGTAGGAGGTCGCGTTGTTGTAGCGCATGATGACGCGGAAATTCTTGAGGGTCAGGAAAGCCGGGCCGCGATGCCCGGCCGGCGCGATGACCGAGGCGGGCGTCGAATCCTCGGGCAAGGCGCCGTCCTTGGCCGGGCGCACGCCCAGGGCGCGCCAGGCGCCGACGGTGCGCACGGTATCCAGTTCGCCGTCCTCCCAGGGGAAGTCGGGCGGCAAGATGACTTCCATGCCCCAGGGCTGGCCTTCTTGCCATCCGGATCGGGCAAGATAGTTGGCGGTCGAGGCCAGGGCATCGACCGGATCGTTCCACATGTCGCGACGTCCGTTGCGGTCGTGGTCGACGGCATAGGCGACGAAGGCGGTCGGCATGAACTGGGTGTGACCCATGGCTCCTGCCCAAGAGCCGCGCATCCGATCGGGCGCGATATCGCCTGCCTGAAGGATGTCCAGGGCGATCAGCAAGTGTTCGCGGAAGCTGTCCGTGCGGCGGCCCTGATAGGCAAGTGTAGCCAGCGCCTCGATCACGTTGAAATCGCCCATATAGCCGCCGTAGTTGCTTTCCAACCCCCAGATCGCCACGACGATTTCCGGCGGCGCCCGATAGGTTCCGGCCAGGCCGCGCAGGGTCTGCCATTGGGCGGAAAGGGCTTCCTTGCCGCCCGCGATGCGGGTGTCGGAGACGGCGCTGTCCAGATACTCCCAGATCGGGCGGACGAACTCGGCCTGTTTCGAATCCAAGTCGAGAACCTTCGGATTGGGCTTCACTCCGGCGAAGGCCTGGTCGAAAACCGCCGCGGAGACGCCGCGGGCCATGGCCTCGGTCTTCAGGCCAGCGCGCCAGGCGGCGAATTTCTCGTCCGCTGTCATGGCGACCTGTACGGTCGGGGCGCTCGCGACCGGCTGGACGGCGGCGGTCTGTCCGCCCGCCGTGGTCGTCTGGCAGCCGGCGGCCAGGAGTCCGGCGGCGAGGAGGGTGGTGATCCTGAACGATGGCGCCATGGCGTTCAGCGCACGATCAGGGTGGCGGTCCCGAGCCCATCGACCTCGCTGACCATCTCATCCCTCGCCTTCAGCGGTTTGCTGGTGACGATGCTGCCGGTCATGACGATGTCTCCCTTGCGAAGCATCCTGCCGCGCTTGATCAGGTTGTTGGCGAGCCAGGCCAGGGGTTCGAAGGGATGGCCCAGGGCGTCGCGGCCATGGCCTTCGCCGACGACCTTGCCGTTGATTTTCATGCGTCCTGGCAAGGCGCCGAGGTCGAGGCCGCGCCAGTCCTCGACCGGCGGGCCGAGCACGCAGCCCCGGTTCATGGAGCCGTCGGCGATCAGTAATTCGATGGTCATGAGCTTGTAGTCGATATTCCGCAGATCGACGATTTCCGTCGCCGCCATGCAGGCGCCGACCGCCTCGGCCACGCTCTCCCGGGTATAGGGCGCATCCTGGGCCGGGAGGTCCTTGGCCAGGCGCACCGCGATCTCGGTTTCCACGGCCAGGTCGAGGAAATCGGCGCTGTCGATCTCGCCCCGGATGTCCTGGACCTGGGGCGCGCGGATCGGGCCTTCCGACGGATGGCCGATGCCCACCATCTCCTGCATGACCTTGGAGGTCAGGGCGACCTTCCAGCCCGCCAGCGCGCCTCGACCGCCGGCCTCGCGTATGGCGATCAGCGCGTCCTGGGCGGCATAGGCCTCCACCATATCGCGCGGCGCGATCGGGTCGGGCAAGGGGGCGAGACGCCCCATCGATTGCTGGGATTCGAAAATATGCCGTGCGGCACCTTCGACCCGGGTTTGGTCGACCATCGAGCTCTCCTTAGTTTCGACTTCGGCGAGGACATCATGCGTGGCGCGTTCGACGCCATCAAGCGCAGTAGTGTGACATCGCCGGTCCCTAGGATCTTGACCGGGCCGCGGGATGCACGATTCTCGATCGATGCTACGATTCCTCTTTCCGTTCGCTGCGCTCGCTCTGGCCTGGACCTTGTTTGCCGTCCCGGCGGCGGCCGGCGATCCGCGGCCCTTTTCGGGGACGAGCCGGCCCTTCATCCAGCTTGCGCCGCGCAAAGCTGCCCCCGACCTGCCCTTCACCACGCGCGACGGCGATGCCTGGCGCCTGTCCGATTTCCAGGGGCGGGTCGTGCTGCTGAATTTCTGGGCGACCTGGTGCGAGCCCTGCATCCGTGAGATGCCGTCGTTGGACCGCTTGGCGGCGGCGCTCGATCCGGAAGAGGCCGTG
Source organism: Alphaproteobacteria bacterium (assembly GCA_963583595.1). Lineage (GTDB taxonomy): Bacteria > Pseudomonadota > Alphaproteobacteria > CADEGL01 > CADEGL01 > JABIRQ01. The sequence continues at coordinate 7,282 of CAUZWC010000008.1, forward strand.
GTATTGGCCGTGGCGATCGACCGCAAGGGCCCCTTCGCGGTCCGTCCCTTCTTCGAGCTATACCGCCTCAAGACCCTCGACATGCTGTTCGATACGACAGATGCGCTGCGCACGGAACTCGGCGCACTGGATGCTTTGCCGATCACCTTCCTGATCGACCGTCGGGGCCGTCTCGCCGGCTATCTGCCGGGCTCCGCTGAGTGGGATTCCCCCGACGCCTTGGCCGTGATCCGTTACTATCTCGGCGAAGACGGGGAATAGAGAGCGGGGCGCTGCCTTCGCTCGACTTCATCTTCCTCTCACACTCCCATCGCTGCGCGATGGGCCCCTCCTTCTCCCCAGGGAGAGGGGTCGAATCTCCCTCTCCTTGGGGAAGGGGTCGGGGTGAGGGGAAGACATGCTGTCGCAAGACTGCGGCCCAGCAACTGGGGGAAAGGCGCATGCCGCCATTCGACAAAATGGAATACGAGGACCGGGTGCGGCGGACCAAGGCGGCGATGGCCGAACGGGGTATCGACACCCTGATTTCGTCCAGCCCCGGCAACATGAACTGGCTGACCGGCTATGACGGCTGGTCTTTCTACGTCCATCAGATGGCGGTCACGGCGCTCAAGCTGGAGAGGCCGCTCTGGGTCGGGCGCGGCCTCGACCTCGCCGGCGCCCGCCTGACCTGCTGGCTGGGCGAAGACGATCTCGAAGGCTATCCCGACGATTATCTCCAGTCGGACGATAACCATCCCATGTCCTTCTGCGCCGATGTGCTTTGCGCGCGCGGGTTGGACCGGGGGCGGATCCTGGTCGAGATGGACGGCTGGTATTTCACCGGACTGGCCCTCGATACCCTGCGCCGAGCATTGCCGAATGCCGAGATCGTCGATGCCAGATTCCTGGCCGACTGGGTCCGCATCGTGAAGTCGCCCGCCGAGATCGCCGTGATGGAGGAGGCCAGCCGCATTGCCGAGCGGGTCATGCAAACCGCCATCGATGCCGTCCGCCCCGGTGTGCGCTAATGCGACGCGGTGGCCGAGGTCTGCGCCGCCCAGATGCGTGGCACCGCGCAATTCGGTGGCGACTATCCGGCCTGGGCCCCGGCCATGCCCATGGGCGAGATGGCCGCCGCGCCGCATTTCACCTGGACCGACGCGCCCTTCGAATCCGGCTCGGCGACCAATATGGAACTGGCGGGCTGCCGCCACCGCTATCACAGCGCGATCTGCCGCACCGTCCAGCTTGGCCCCCCGCCCGACAAGCTGGCCGATCTCGCCAAGCTGGTGGGTGAAGCCTTCGAGGCCCTTCTCGACACCATCAAGCCTGGTGTCACCTGCGAAGAGGTCGCCGAGGCCTGCCAATCCGTCTTCCGGCGCGGCGGCCATGAGAAACCGACCCGCATGGGCTACGCCATCGGTCTCAACTATCCGCCCGACTGGGGCGAGCGGACGGCCAGCATGCGCGCGGGCGAGCGCACCGTGCTGACACGCCCAGCATGGCCTTCCACATCATCCCGGGCCTCTGGCTGGACGGCTGGGGCTATATCCTCAGCGAGACGGTGGTGGTGACGGAGACCGGCCGTCGGTCGCTGGTCGAGTTTCCGCGCGAGCTGTTCGTCAAGACTTAGGCTTCAGGTCGTCGAACACGCCCTTCTCGGGAAGTTCGGCGACGATCTCGCCGAATTCGTCCTTGGGGAAGGCGCGCATGGTCTTGGTCGTGACGGCGCCCAGGCGGCCGATTTCGAGTAGAATCTTGGCCATGGTTTTGTCGTCCGGGGCTTCGAAGATGACCACGAAATCGCAGTCGCCCATGGTCATGTAGTAGTCCTTGATGCGGGCGTTGAAGCCGCCCAGGAGGTCGCTCATGATCTGGGATCGCTTGTGCGAATCCTTGATCGTTTCGATGCCCCAGCGGGTGAAGTTAAGCATCACGATATAGGTGTTCATGGGTTTGCTCCCGTCTCTTGGTCGGCGGGAAGCGCGTGGCGCGATTCCCATGGTGCGTAAAGGTCGATGATGTTCGGCCCGGCATGGCGCGGCGCCTTGCTGCGGATCCAGACGCGCAGCAGATGGCGCTTCTTGCCCGGCCCGTCGCGGTATTCCTTGCGCGAGTGCAGCACCGAATAATTGTTGATGATCTGCAGGTCGCCCGGTTCGAGGAACATGCGCAGCTGAATCTCCAGCCGTTCCAGCACCTCGTCGAGCAGGTCCTGGGCCTCGATCTCCTCCGGCGTCACCGTGATGCCCTCGGGCTCCAGCCATTCCAGCGGATTGCGGTTGTAGAAGACATGCATGCGGCCCCGCACAGTCCAGAAGACCGGCTGGCGCTCGGACAGCACGGCCGGCTCTCCTTCCGCCTGTTCGCCGCGCCGGTGGTGATAGAGGCCACGCTCCAGCACGGCGGCCAGGTCCGGGCGTTCGGCCGCGATGGCGGCGTGGACGGCGGCGGCGCTGGCCAGCAGGCTCTGGCCGCCCTCGGCCGCCGCGCCCAGGCAGAGCAGGCCGGCGAAGTCCGAGCCGTCGGTATGAAAGGGCAGCCATTTGTTCGAGGAATAGCCGCGCGAGGTGTGATCGAAGGGCCGCTCGCGGTCGATGATCTCTTCGATCCGGTTGCGCCGCACGGTCTGGTCGACCAGCATGCCCAGATGGGCCGAGAGCCCGGCCAGGGCGAAGATGCTCGTGTCGCGGCTCAGTTCCTCGACCGGCAGGCCGCGCAGCAGGACGAAGCCGCGCCCGTCCTCCAGAAGCTCGAAGGCCTGGTCCAGCAGCGGGGCGAGGCGGGGCAGGGGGAAGTCGCCCGCGGCGACGGCCTCGAAGGGCCGGCCGCTGCGTTCGGCCTTGCGCGCCGCATCGGCCAGTTCGCCCGCCATGGCGGAATCGAGCGGCAGGGAAAAACTGTCCTTTGTCGGATAGTCGGTCGCCAGCCAGCGACCGCTGTCGCCCCGCGGGGTTCGTGTCGTCGCGACCATCTTTCCTCCCTCGAAAGCGCCGTATGGACTCGAATGATAGCACGACCGGGCCGACCGTAACTGCTTGAGACAGGTCAAGGCGCCGTGGCCGAATTGGCGCGATGCTTGCCCCACAAGGTCAAGGAGGTGCCGTGATGACCACGCCGCTAGTGATGCGCAGCCTGCGCGAAGACCACCGCAACCTGGCCAAGCTGCTCGATCTACTCGAGCGCGAGGTCAAGCGCTTCGACGAGGCTGGGGCGGTCGACTACGAGCTGATGCAGTCGATCGTGGCCTATTGCCTGGATTATCCGGACAAGGTCCACCATCCGCGCGAGGACAGGCTGCTTGAACGCCTGCGCGAGCCAATCCGGCGGCTGCCTCCAAGGTCGGGGACCTGGCGGCCGAGCACGCGTCCCTGGCCGAACTCACCGCCCGTTTCGCCGGGACGATCGACAATGCGCTGCTGGAAATCGAGGTTTCGCGGGCGGAGCTCGACCGGATTGCGCGCGAGTTCCTTGCGGCCTATCGCGGCCATATGGCGGTTGATCACCAGCCTGCCGAACGTGTCCCTGGTCGAGCGCGCGCGCGATGCGGGCGCCCATGCGGTGCTGGCCAAGCCGATGTCGCTCAAATCGCTCTATTCGCGGATCACTATGATCCTGCAGGAACGCCGCCCCTTCATCGAGACGGACGAATATTTCGGCCCGGACCGGCGCCGCCGCGATCTGCTGTTCGACGGCCCCAATCGGCGCAAGGGCGGTGGCGCGCGCAGTGGGAGCGGGCTTGGCGAGGGCCTCGCGGATACGCCGGCCCCGGAGCGGGCAGCGGGCGATGCGGTGTGACACGACTCGGCCTTGGCAGTCGTCCGGGCGCTAGGCATATTGGCAGGTGATCCTGCGGTCGCGGGCGGACCTGCCAATTCTGAGATCATGAACCGTGTGCAGCGAGTAGCTTCTTGGGTTCTCTGGCCGGGCTTGCTGACCGGCGCCATCGCGTTGACGGACCGCGCGATTTCTTCGGACAATCCGGCTCTCTGGTTCAATGCGACCTATTTCGGCCTTGCCGTCATCCTGTTCTTCCTGGAACAGGTGATGCCGCATGAGCGGTCCTGGCTGCGCAAAGACGGCCAAATTCTGACCGACCTGTCCCACACCCTGTTCAACAAGGGCATGGCCCAGGCGCTGATCGTCTTCGGCGCGGCCCTGGTGGCCCCGGAACTGCTCGATGAGCCCGCGGGCATATGGCCGACGCATTGGCCCTTCGCGCTGCAGGTCGCCGCTGGCTTGGTTATTGCCGAGTTCGGCATGTACTGGGCCCATCGCCTGTCCCACGAATGGCCGCTGCTGTGGCGGCTTCACGCCGTCCACCACAGTGCGCGGCGTCTATGGATCGTCAACACGGGACGGTTCCATTTCCTCGACATGTTGCTCAGCCTGTTCATGGGCTTGGCTGTGCTGGTCGCCCTGGGCTGCCCGCAGAATGTTCTGCTGATGGGCAGCGCGATCCATGCTTTCTTCGGCATCCTGACCCATTGCAATGTCGAACTGCGCTTCGGACCGTTAAACTGGCTGTTCAACACCCCCGCCGTCCATCGCTGGCATCACTCGATGAATCTCGATGAAGGCAATCGGAACTACGGCGAGAACCTGATGATCTTCGATCATCTCTTCGGCACGTATTTCTTTTCCGATCGCAAGCCGCCTGCGGTGATCGGAATCCGCGATGCGATGCCGAAGAGCTTTCTGGGTCAACTCGCCGCGCCATTCCGCTGGCGCCGCCTTCAGCAAGCGAACGCGCAGACCCAGCCGGCCGAGTGAGCCGACCCAATCGGTCCGGCGCGCCGCGGAGCTATCTGCTGGCGTCGTCGTAGTGTTTGCGGCTGGAGTAGAACACCAGAGCCATGAGCCCGCCGCCGACCGCCAGGGTCACGACCACGCCCAGAATGATGGCGATCCAGCCATTGGTCGAAATATCGACATCGCCCAGGCTGATCCACGAGCGCAGGGACAGGAATCCGACGATGGCGAGTGCCGCGACGGCCAACCCCGCAATCAGAAGCGAATCGATCCGTCTGGATCTCGGTGACTTGGTCATGACAGTCCAGATTTCCTTGCGCGCCGAATGGCGCTTGTTCTCTGCGGCGCAGCGCAGCAGATTGCCGCCATCGGCGCGGCACGCGCATCTAGCACGGACAACCTTGAATGGACCAACCCTTCTGGAAGCGTAAGGCGCTGTCCGAGATGACCGAAACGGAGTGGGAATCGCTCTGCGACGGCTGCGCCCAGTGCTGCCTCATCAAGCTTGAGGACCCGGACACCGAGGAGTTGACCTATACGAGGGTCGCCTGCCGCCTGCTCGACGAAGGGAGTTGCAGCTGTTCGCGCTACGAGACGCGCCAGCGCCATGTCCCCGATTGTGTGACCCTGACGTCGGAAAACGTCCACACGATCCCCTGGCTGCCGCCGACCTGCGCCTATCGGCTGGTCGGGGAGGGGCGCGATCTCTACTGGTGGCATCCCCTCGTCTCCGGCAGCACGGCCACCGTCCATCAGGCGGGGGTCAGCGTGCGTGGCAAGATCGTCTCGGAAAGCGATATCGCCGATCCGGACCTTCCCGAATACGAAATCTCGCTCGAGGAAATGGCCAGCGCCGTGACCTCCTGGGACGACGACCCGGCATCCTGAAACGGCGGACGGGCCCCACCTTTTCGCCGGCGGGAACGACACTGAAGCGCATCGTCGCCATGCGGTCGAAATTCGTTTCGCTCGCATGGGATGGCTCCTGTGTCCGTGAATGATGGAGGGAGCCTACCGAGCGGCGAACAGACAGCTTTAACCTAAAGCAATGGCCGGGATTCCCTTGGGAACCTCAGAATTGCACGGACAGACTCAGCCCGGCATAGCGATCGGCGCGGCGTTGATTCTCGAACTTCTTTGTCCGGTAGACATGGGTGAAGGTCAGCCACGTGCTGCCGAGGATGAAGGCGACGCCGCCCTGGAGACCCCTCACGAAATACTTCTTCTTGACGCTGTGGCTGTCGCCGAAGGTGTTGCCGTCGAGGAAGATGTTGCGCGCCACCGCGCACCCTTCGAAGCCCGCGAAAAGGTACCAACCGAAGCCGCTCTCGCGCTGGACAAAGAAGTAGGATCCAGGAAGGCTCGGCCGGATGCGGCGCGCGCCATAATCGCCACGCAGGTCGTCGCCCAGCCGGATGGTCAGGACACCCGCGCCGTAGGTGTGGATATTGCCGAGCGCCAGGCCGATATGGGGCACCAGATCGGCCTGCAGGCCCAGGGGCGCCATGTCCCAGATCGCGGGCCACTTCCGTTCGAAAATAAACCACCATGCCAGGCTCGAAATCGAGCTGATGGTCCCAGCCGTTGGCCTTCTGCGCGCCGATCGCGTCATGGACGAGATTCTGCGTTTGCTCGCCCATGGCGGGCGGGCCGACGACGCCGAAATCGATCTCGAAGGTGTCGAGATGGTCGCCCTTGTCGAACAGGAAGCCGAGCCCGCCGTAGAGCCAGGCGGCATAGGGCCGGTCTTCGTCGACCAGGGTGTGACGCTCGATATTCTCCGGAGTAAACAGGCTCTGTCCCACACTGAAGTCGATCCACGGAATGCCGTCATCGTCGAGCAGGGGCAGGTATCGGTACATCGGCACCAGCCAGTCCGGCATCTCGTTCTCGGGAGACAACCAGGCGAATCGGATGCCGTTGGTGTAGTTTTGGTCGGTATCCGCGATGATGTCGTTCTCCCATTGCAGGGTGAACGTGCCCTTGAGAGCGGGAAAGCGCGGGGCATCGCCGGTCGCCAGCGGACCGTATTTCGATCGACCGGGGTATCCGCCGCCAGAGCAGGGCCGGCGCCGAACAGGGCGCCATCGAACAGACAGGCAAAAACAATCGATCGCGGGGAGCGTCGCTTCACATGGTCCTCGTCGTGGCTGCCGATCAGATCGGCGTTCGTTCCCCCGCGGACACCGTTACGATAACGCGATTTTCCGGCGGGGCAGGAGGGCAATCCAATGGGGATCGTATGCACAGGACGGATTGTAGGCGAAGTTGAAGTCGAGAATGAGGCGGCCGGACAGGGCGCCGAGATCGGCGCCCTTAATCGCGTCCGAGAAAGGCAAGAACAGGCCACCGCAATAGCCCATGATTCAGAACAGGGTCAATTCGCGGCGCAGGGCGTCGGCCAAGCCACGGGTGCGCGCGACGGGGGCGGCGCGAAACGATCCGTCCGCGCCGAGGTCGATGGTTTCGGCCGGGCCCTCGATGGTTTCGATCTCGACGAGAAAGCGGTAGGCCCGATCGTAGTCGAAATAGCGCAGTCCATGATCCTGCCGCCTCGCGCTTTCGGGCAGTGGCGAACAGGGGTGATGGCGGAACAGCAGATCGCGCTCCTGCCGCCAGCGGTGCCAGTCCTCCTCGGGCACCTCGGCGCTGCGCAGATGGGCGTAGATCTCGGCCACGGTCCGACGCCATTCCGCGAGGGCGAGCGGGTCGTCGGGCGCCTGGCCGCTCATTCCGTCACGGCACCCAGCGCGGCGGGCGCTTCTCCAGGAAGGCCGTCATGCCCTCGACCGCGTCGGGCGAGCGAAGACGCTCGACCAGCGCGGCGCCGGCGGCATCGAGCACGGCCTTCAATGGTTGCTCTTCGCTTTCCGCGATGAGGCCCTTGACCGTGGCGATGGCGGCGGGCGCGCAGTGAAGGATCGCCTTGAGGGTGTCGGCGAGAATCGCTTCGAGCGCGTCGGTGTCTTCGCAGCAGTGATCGGCCAGGCCGATGCGATGGGCCTCGCGGCCGTTGATCCGGTTGCTCGTGATGGCCAGATTCCGGGCGCGGCCGGAGCCGATGCGGCGGACCAGATAGGGGATCATCTGGGACGGTATGAAGCCGGCGCGGGGTTCGGGAATGCCCAGCTTGGCGTGGGCATGGACGATCACGACATCGGCGCAGCAAGCCATGCCCAGCCCGCCGCCGACCGCCGCCCCTTCGAGCACCGCGACGACAGCCTGGGGCAGGGTGTCCAGGGTGTGCAGCACATCGCCGAACTGGCGATAGAGAGGATAGAGAGGGTCTTCCTCGCCGGGTTCCGGAGCCGGGGGAATGGATTTCATGGCGTTGAGGTCGCCGCCGGCGCTGAAATTGCCGCCGGCGCCGCGCAGGACCACAACCCGGCTTGTCCCGTCCCGTGAGATGCGGTCGACGGCATCGCCGATCTCCGCCATCATGGCGTGGGTCAGGGCGTTCAGCACATCCGGCCGCGCCAGGGTCAGCCTGCTGACTCCCCCGGCCCGCTCTAGGGTGATCGTTTCGTATTCCGGTGTATCTTTCATGTCGCCGGCATACTGGCGAGGGCGGTGTGAAAACGAAAGCCCCAAGGCTCGCGCGAGGCGCTTCCGCCCTGACGAGTCGCCCCCTCAGACCGGCAATCGAGAATAGTCTTTGCTTTAATGGGGAATAGTTCCCATACTAATACGTAGATCTATGATCTTCTTCCGGACAAGGTCCGGGTTGACACATGATCCGTTACCGTTTTCCCGAAAGATTTCGGTAAGCCGAGACTCGCCGGGCGGAGTGCCTAGTGGGCGCAACATGTTAATAGGAAACATCGATGACTAATGGAACCGTGAAATGGTTCAACAGCGTCAAGGGTTATGGCTTCATCCAGCCGGATGATGGCTCCCCGGACGCTTTCGTCCATATCTCCGCAGTGGAGCGGGCAGGCATTTCGAACCTTACGGAAGGCCAGCGCGTCCAGTACGAGCTGCAAGCCGGTAATAACGGCAAATCGTCCGCGGAAAACCTTTCGCTCGTCAGCTGACGCCTCGGCGCATCGATAGCGATTTGAAGAGGTCCGCCTTTGGCGGACCTCTTTTGCTATCGGGCCTGACGTGACGCGAATCGCATCATGAAATCGGACACTTCCACGGCACGCACGGACCAACCCGTGGCGCGCACCACCACTGGACGCGACATTCGACGCTGTGTCGCCCGGTACCAATCCCCAATCATGCGAGAGAGCCTGTTGCAGATCGCCACATCGCTCGGCGGCTTCGTCGCCGTCTGCGTGGCGATGTACGTGACTGCGGGCATCTCCTTCTGGATCACCCTGGCCCTCATGCCACTGGGCGCCGGTTTTCTGGTCCGGACTTTCATCGTCCAGCACGACTGCGGCCATGGCGCGTTCTTCCGCTCCAAGCGGTGGAACGATGTGCTGGGCACCGTCTGCAGCCTCGTCACCCTTGCGCCCTATCCATCCTGGCGCCGCCAGCATGCCGGCCATCACGGCGTCTGGAACAATCTCGACCGGCGCGATACCGGCGCGGATATCTATTCTTCCTGCCTTACCGTCGACGAATTCCGCGAACTGGGCCCTTGGGGCCGGCGCTGGTATCGGGTGAGCCGGAATCCCATCGTCGCCAATCTCCTCCTTCCACCGCTCGTGTTTCTTGTGCTCTACCGCCTGCCCTTCGACATGCCGGCCGGCTGGCATGGCGAGCGCCGCGCGGTCTATCTCACCGACCTCGCCCTGGTTGCGCTGTTCTGCGGCCTCGGCCTCGCGCTCGGCTTCGGGCGGGTGATCGAGATCCAGCTCCCGGTCATGATGATGGCCGCGATCGTCGGCGTCTGGCTCTTCACGGTGCAGCACCGGTCGGAATGGACCGTCTGGGCGCGGCAGAAGGATTGGAACGCCGTCACCGCCTCGCTCGAGGGGTCGACCTATCTGCGCCTGCCGCGAATCCTGCAATGGTTCACCGGCAATATCGGCCTGCATCACATTCATCATTTGAACCCGAGAATTCCCAATTACCGCCTCGAAGACTGCCACGAAGCCCTGTCGGGTCTGCGGGATGTCCCGGTCCTGACCCTTGGCTCCGCGTTCAAGGCGATGTTCTTCGTCCTGTGGGACGAACGTCGGCAGCGTCTGGTGACTTTCCGTTCCGAGGGTCGCAGCCGTCCGGTGCCGGAACCCGCGTGATCGCTCGCCGCCTGCGATAGGCGGCGGCGAGCGATCCTCGGGCCGGCCGGAGTCGGTTTATGATGACGGCCCGACTCAAGGAGAAGGCATGGCCTCTCAAGGCTCGAAGAAGGCGGTCTACGCTGCGCTGATCGGCAATTTCCTGATTGCGATCACCAAGTTCGGCGCGGCGGGCTGGACCGGCAGCTCGGCGATGTTGAGCGAGGCGATCCATTCGGTCGTCGACACCGGCAACCAGGTCCTGCTGCTGCTCGGCATGAAGCGGGCGAGCCGCCCGCCGGACGAGCGTCATCCTTTCGGTTACGGCAGCGAGGTCTTCTTCTGGGCCTTCTGCGTTGCGATCCTTCTCTTCGCCGTCGGCGCGGGCGTATCGCTCTACGAGGGCGTCATCAAGATCCTCGATCCGCATCCGGTCACGGACCCCTATATCAACTATGCGGTTCTGGCCGTCGCCATGGTCTTCGAGGCCGGGGCCTGCACCGTCGCCTTTCGCGAATTCCAGAAAACCCGGCGTGGCCGCGGCCTCATTGAGAGCGTGCGCGCCAGCAAGGATCCGGCGCTTTTCGTCGTGCTGTTCGAGGACACGGCCGCCATGCTCGGCCTCGTCGTCGCCTTCATCGGCCTGCTGTTGAACCAGATGCTGGGCATCGCCTGGCTGGACGGCGCGGCCTCGGTCGCAATTGGCCTGATCCTCGGCGGAACGGCGGCGGTGCTGGCCTATGAATGCAAGGGCCTGCTGATCGGCGAGGCGGCAAGTCCGGAAATCCGAGAGGGCGTTCATAAGATCATCCGCGAGCAGCGCGGGGTGAAGCGCGTGAACGAGTTGCTGACCATGCATCTCGGCCCGCAGGACATTCTGGTGAACCTCAGCCTCGATTTCGATCCGCGCCTCGATTCCGACGATGTCGAAGCCTTGATCTCCTCCATGGAGCAGCGCATCAAGTCAGGCCATCCGGAGGTCGGGCGCGTTTTCATCGAGGCCCAAAGCTGGATCGGGCATCGCGCCGCGGCGCGGCGACGAGCGCCTTGAGCGCGTGCACAGCGTAACCGACGGCTAGGGGGAGGTTTACGATGTACGACAGGATCAAGCTTGAGCATGACGGGGCGGTTTCGACACTGACCCTGAACCGGCCGCCCTTGAACCTCGTCACCCTCGACATGCTGTCCCAGAGCCGTCGAATGCCGCTGCGGGATCCCAGGGAACGAGCAACAGCTTCACCTTCGGGAATGAGCGTTACCAATATTACGAGACAATTTGCGGCGGTTCGGGCGCGGGACCCGATTATCACGGCGCGAGCGCCACGCATGTGCATATGACGAATACCCGGCTGACCGATCCCGAGGTTCTGGAGTCGCGGTTCCCGGTCATTCTCGAAAAATTCGAGATTCGCCGGGATAGCGGCGGGAAGGGTAAAATGCGGGGTGGCGACGGGGTCACGCGCCGGATCCGTTTTCGCGAACCGATGATCGCGTCGATACTTTCGAGCCATCGGATCGTGCCCCCCTATGGTCTGGAGGGCGGCGAGCCGGGTAAGACAGGCCGAAACCTCATCGAGAGAATGGATGGGACCCGCGAAGTGCTGATGGGGTGCGACCACGCGAATCTGAATGCCGGCGACGTTTTCGTTATCGAGACCCCCGGCGGGGGCGGTTTTGGCCCTCCCGAGGACACACAGGCTCGGTAGTGACGATCGGCAGACAAATCTTGCCCAGCAGTGGTCAGCTTGCCGCCTTCCAGCCATTGTCGACGAAGAGGGCCGCGCCGTTGACGAAGGGGGCGGCGCCGCTGGCCAGGAACAGGGCGGCCTCGGCCACCTCCTCGGGCTCGAAGATGCGGCCCTGGCGCTCGGCGATGCCCGCCTCGGAGGCGTCCCAGCCGAGCGCGTGTTTCGCCAGGGCGACGATGGAGTCCTGCTTCAGCAGGCTGACATAGCGCGGCGCGCATACCTCGCCCAGATGGGCGAACTGGTGGCGCCAGATGCTTTCGTCGTTCATCTGGCCGGGCAGCAGGAGCAGAGGAGGAAGGGCATTTGCCATCGAGTGGCGACCTCGATGACTGGTTCCGTTTCACGCAGAATTGGACTATGGCCGCGCGGTTCCGTCCCGACAAGCCAGGGTCAAGACAGGGTCACGCCGGGCTCAAGCGGCCGAGACGGCGGTCCAGAATTCGCGATCCAGATCGCAGACCGACATGATTTCGTTCAGTGTTCCGGCTTCGTTGCAGAACGGCTGGAGCAAGCGCCAATAGTCGATCGACATGCGGTCGCTGGTCACCTGGACGCGGTATGCAGTCGGCTCGCCCTCGGTCACGACCTGGCGCAAATGGGACTGCACGAAGCGGCCGAATTCGGGCGGTGGCGGGTTGGTCACCAGGCTGCCGATGAAATCGCGATCCTGCACGCGCGCAAGCTCGGATCCTTAGAGGACGTAATGGAAATCCTCTCCCCCGGGGAGAACTTCGGAAATGCTGATCAGGCCAAGGCTCCGCTTGACTTCGAACGGATTGAAAGCGTTGCGGCGCGGCATGGGCTTGTTGCCGTGCAGAAGATTCCAATAGTCCAGAACCTCACGCAGGCGCGAGCGGTCGATCGCTTCGGAGCGGATTCGCTCTCCTTCCAGATGTGAGGTCAGGCTTCTCAGCACAGGCAGATAAACTCTATTTATACAACCGTAATTAAATATAGGCCCGAAAGATCGGCCGGACCAGTGCCGATGCTGGCCCGTGGATTGCCGCGAGAGCCGCTTGCGGATAGCGTCGGCGCATTCGTATCTGCCTGGAGAGCTGAGCCATGATCGAACGCAATCCTTTGCCTTTCGCGATCGGGGAGTATGAGGAACGGTTGAACAAGGTGCGCCGGCGCATGACGGCGGCGGGCGTCGAAGCCATGCTGACCACCGTGCCGGAAAACATCGTCTATCTCACCGGCTATCATACCCTCGGCTATTTCACCTATCAGATCCTAATCGTGAGCCTGGATCACGCGCCGATCCTTCTGACCCGCGCGATGAACACGGAAAAGGGACAGGCTGATTCCTGCCTCCAGAATATAGAAGGCTACAAGGATACGGAAAGCCCGGATGACGCGACCTACCGGGTGCTGGAAAGCTACGGCCTGCTGAACAAGCGCCTGGGAAACCAGGACGATGCCTGGTTTTTCTCGGTCGCGCGCTACAAGAAACTCATCGGCCGGCTGGGCATCGACGACCTGATCGATTGTTCTGGCCTGGTCGAAGAGGTCCGCAAGATCAAGAGCCCCAAGGAGATCGAGTATATTCGGGAGGCCGGGCGCTATTGCGCCGCGTCGCTCGATTCGGCGATCGCGGCGACCGGGCCGGGCGTTCTGGAATGTGTGGTCAATGCCGCGGCCCATGACGGGATGCACCGGGCGGGCAGCGAATATCTTGGCCATTCCGCTCAGTTCGTTTCCTCGCCCCAATCCGGCCTGGGCTTCGAATGCGCCGAGCGCCGGCCGATTCTGCGAGACGGCGCGGTCTATATGGAGGCCGGCGGCACCCATAACCGCTACAACTGCATGCTCTCGCGCACCGTGCTGGTGGGCAATCCGGATCCCAAATTCGAGGATATGGCCATGGCCTCGCGCGATGGCCTGAACGCCGCGATGGCGGCGACCAAGGCGGGCGTCACCAGCCACGAGGTCGACAAGGCGGCGCGCGACGTGATCGCCAAGGCGGGCTTCGCCGACGCCTTCGCCCATCGCACCGGCTACTCCATCGGGATCGGCTTTCCGCCCGATTGGGGCGAGGGTCGGATCATGAGCATCAACGAGAACGACCCGCTCGTGCTCGAACCGAACATGTGCTTCCACTACATACCGGATCTGAAATATGGCGGCTTCGGCGGCGCTGTCTTTTCGGAGTCCCTGGTCGTGACCGAGACCGGTTACGAGCCGCTCAGCAAATACTCACAAGAGATTTTCCGGAAATAGGCTTGCGCGCCGGTTTGCATTCCGCCTTCACTTGAGGAAGGCGCTGGCCCAAAATGGATGGCATTCCGCCTGATATCGGGGAGAGACGAAATGACGAAATTCCTATAGGTTCTGGCCGGCGCGGCTGTGCTCGCGCTCGGCGTCTCGGCTGCATCGGCGGCCGAGAAATGGGACATGCCCGTGGTCAATGCGGCGGGCAACTATCACACGCAGAACGCCGAACGCTTCGCCACGGCCATCGGCGAGGCAACGGGCGGCGCGATCGAGGTTGTCGTCCATCCCTCCGGCTCGCTCTACAAGGGCGACGAGATCAAACGCGCGGTGCAGACCGGCCAAGCGCAGCTCGGCGAAAGGCTGATCAGCTCGCTGGGCAACGAACATGCGCTGTTCGAACTCGATTCGCTGCCCTTCCTGGCGACCAGCTTCGAACAGGCGCGCAAGCTCTATACCGCTTCCCGGCCGGCGCTCGATGCCCTGCTCGAGTCCCAGAATCTGAAACTGCTCTATGCCGTGCCCTGGCCACCCCAGGGCCTGATCACGACCAAGCCCGAAGCGTCGGCGGCCGATATGAAGGGTGTGAAGTTCCGCGCCTATAACGCCGCGCCCTCCCGTCTGGCCGATTTTATGGGCGCCCAGCCGACCCAGATCGAGGCCCTCGACGATCTTGGCGGTGGCCGCGAAATCGGTCAGCAGGGGCGCCGCGTCGTCGAGCGGCAGGGAGCGGGCGAGGGCGGCCGTCTCCCTGGCCGGACGGTCGCGCTGGAGGCTGACGAAGCGGATGCCCGAGACCGCGCGCAGCCGGGCGAAGAGGCCGGGCGGGATGGAGCGTCGGGCGTCGGTCCGATGGCGCAGATTGCCGGCCCAGACCAGCCTGACGCGCCGCTGAGCAGTTGCCGAGGGCAACGTGGGCGGCGGCAGATCATCCGGCGCATGCAGATAGGGCACCGCGGCCGGCACGCTGTCGATCGTGGTGCGGAACAACCGGCCGAGGCTCATCAACGGTGCGCGGCAATCGACCTCGGGCAGGGAGTCCGCGCCCCGGAGGACCAGTTCGGCAACCCTGTCCAGGCTTTCGGCGAGCGCCGCCAGCGCAGGGGGAACCTCGAGCACGACCTCGTCGCCCCGTTGGGCGACCAGGGGGCGTAGCGCAGGAACTGGATTGTGTCGCCGATGCCCTGTTCGGAATGGAGCAGGATGCGCCGACCTTCGAGTGGCCCGCCGTCCCACAGGAGCTGCGGATAGCGCCGGGCTTCGCCCAGGAAGGAGCGGGTGCGCCAGCGCCATTCATAGGACGACCAGCCGGCAAGAAAATCGCTGCGCAGAAGGCGCATGACGCCGAGCTGCATACGGGCGGCGGGATGTGTGGTCCGGCTTGGCCGCGATCGCGCGCGAGATCGCCACCTGGGCCTCGTCGTAGCTGCCCAGATCGCAAAGCGAGATGCCGAGATTGTTGAATGCGCTGGCATGGCCTGGATCGCGCTCGACCGCCGCGCGGTAGCATTCGACCGCTTCCTCGGTGCCCAGCATCGCGCCCAGCAAGGTGCCGAGATTGAAATACGGGCTGGCGTTGCGCGGATCCATTTCGACGGCCTTGCGATAGGCTGCCTCAGCGCCCGCCGCGTCGCCCAGGGCCTGGCGCGCGACCCCCAGGTTTTCGCAGGCGGCGGCGTGTTCGGGCACGGCCGCGACGAAGGTCTCGAAGAGCCGCGCGGCTTCGCCATGGCGGCCCGCCCGGTAGTCCTCCATCGCCTTGGCGAAGGCGTCCTTCGCACTGAGACGTCTGGGAAGATTCAGCTGATCGGGTGTTTCCCCCTCGGCCATCGCCTGCCCCTCAACCCCAAAGGCGGGGCGACGGCGGCTCGACGATACTGCCGCGATAGATCAGCCCATCCGCCCGGTCCTCGGCGAGAAGCAGCGGGCCGTCGAGGTCGACCACGGCCGCGCCCTGGGCGACCAGGATGGCGGGGGCCATCGACAGCGAGGTGCCGATCATGCAGCCGACCATGACGCCCAGGCCCGCTCGCTCGGCGGCGGCGCGCAGGGCCAGGGCCTCGGTCAGCCCACCGGTCTTGTCGAGCTTGATGTTGATCATGTCGTAGCGCCCGACCATAGCGGCGAGGGAGGCGCGGTCGTGACAGGCCTCGTCGGCGCAGACCGGGATCGGCCGGTCCAGATCGGCCAGGGCTTCGTCCCGGCCGGCGGGCAAGGGCTGCTCGATCATCGCCACGCCCAGTTCCGCGAGGGTGGGGGCGTAGCGTGTGAACTCCTCCGCCGTCCAGCCTTCGTTGGCGTCCACGATCAACCGGGCGTCGGGCGCGCCCGCGCGCACCGCGCCGACCCGTTCCAGATCGCCTTGCCCGGCCAGCTTGAGCTTGAGCGCCGGGCGATGGGCGTTCTCGACCGCCGCCGCGCCCATCCGCTCGGGGGTGTCGAGCGACAGGGTATAGGCGGTCTCCAGCGGGGCGGGTTCGCCCAGGCCGGCATTGGACCAGGCCCGGCGGCCGCTGCGCTTGGCCTCGAGGTCCCAGAAGGCGCAATCCAGCGCGTTGCGCGCGCCTCCTGCCGGCATCGCCGCCTGCAAACCCTCGCGGTCCAACCCCTCGGCCAAGGCGCCGGCCATGGCTTCGATGGCCGCGACGACGCCCTCGACCGATTCGCCGTAATGGGCATAGGGTACGCATTCGCCCCGGCCGTGCGCGCCGTCCTGCTCGATTTCGGCGACGACCACCTCGGCCGTCGTCTTGCTGCCCCGCGAGATGGCGAAACTGCCGCGCAGTGGCCAGGATTCGTGACGGACGAGAAGGCTGGGCAAGATCAGGCCCCGGCCGTGTCGAGGGGGATCGCATCAACCAGGCGCGCCACGCCGTGGCGCACCGGGTCGACCGCGGGCAGGCCGAGGCGGTCC
>CAUZWC010000009.1:0-23530 GCA_963583595.1 Alphaproteobacteria bacterium
GGTCTCGCGGTCGAAGGTGATCGGGTTCCAATGGAGCTTGGACACATCCTCGCCGTAGCGGTCGAAGGGTGTAAGTTCCAAATCGGTCACCTTTTCGACGACCCTGTGGGTGCCGATCGGCCCCTTGGGCGCCTTTCCCGTGGCGGGTAGGAAATGGCCCGTCTTGATCGTGTCCGGCCCGAAGGACATTTCCTCGCCCACTTCCAGGGCGCGGTTGTTCCCGGACAGCCAGGCGACCAGCAGGACACCCTCCGGTGCGTGGGAGTAGTGACGCACATTCGGGCCGAGGGAGACGAAACTGCCGGCCTCGTAGGCGACCCCGTCGTGATCGACCATCTGGCCTTCGACCACGTAGAATTCCTCGAAGCCGAGATGCTCGTGCGGCTGGGAAACGCCGCCCGGCATGAAACGGATGATGAAACAGCCATTGCCGGTCTTCCGATCGAAGGTAATCGGATTCCAAAACAGCTTGGTCACCTCGTCGCCATACCGATTGAACGGCTCGAGTTTCATATCCGTAACTTTTTCCACGATCCTGTGGGTACCCGGCGCGCCGGTCATGGCCAGACCTCCCTGCTGAAAGATTCGAAAACGGTTGCCCACACCATAGCGCGATTCGCGGGGTCCGCCGCAAGCCTTCGCGCAATCGAGACGGTCAGCCCGCGAAGCGCGGCTCCGGCAGGCCGCGCACGCCGACATCGACAGCAAAGAGCGAGCCCGCGAGCGGCTGGTCCCTCAGCTCCTCCGGCGGTCTGCCGTCGGTCGCGGTCGTGATGTAGAGCATGTCGAGATTCTCGCCGCCGAAGGCGCACATGGTGGGCACGGCAACCGGTAGGTCGATCCGGCCGATGACGCGGCCGTCGGGGGCATGGCGCACGACCCGCCAACCGTCGCAGCGCGCGCTCCAATAACAGCCTTCCTCGTCCACGCAGGCACCGTCCGGCCGGCCCTCTCCGCGCCGATCGTCGCTGGTGCAGAACAGGCGCTTGTTGGCCACCCGCCCGGTCTCGAGATCGAAATCATAGGCGAAGACCGAACGCGCCCGCGTATCGGCGTGATAGAGGATCCGGTCGTCGGGGCTGAAGGCCAGACCGTTCGAAATCAGAAAACCGCCGAACGCCTTGTGGCAGGACAGATCCGGCTCCAGGCGGTAAAGCGCGCCGACCGGGCGATCCACGGCCTCGGCCATGCTGCCGGCCCAGAAGCGCCCGGCCCGATCGCAACGCCCGTCATTCAGACGCGTGCCCGGGTCGCCGGCTTCCGGATCGACGATGGGGGTGACCGTCCCTGCTTCAAGATCGACGAAACAGAAGCCCGAGGCCATGCCGGCGACCAGCCCGCCGGAGTCGCGCAACGCGATGCTGCCCACAAGTTCCGGCATGGCCCAGCGCCGGTTCTCGCCGGTTGCCGGATCGTGGCGGAATATCGCCGGCGCATAGATATCGATCCAGTAGAGCGCCTTTTCCACCGGACACCAGACCGGGCATTCCCCGACAACGGAAGAATTCTCGACGGCACATTCGATCATAACGCTGGCCCCGCTATTGCTGTGCAACGCAAATCCTCGGCATCAAGGCGCAACACGCGCGTGCATCAAGCAAAACGCCGCCCTCTCCACATCCCTAGGTATATTTTCTCATGCCTTATACCGTTGAATTGATCCGATTTGGGGACAAGAATTAAGATGCGGGTAAGCTGTCGTCCATAACATATCGGTTCGCATTTGGATTCGCGCGGTCTGCGCTCTTCGGCCACCGGAATATCGCAGTGGTGCGGAACGGTTCGCCTGGATCGGCGAGCCCGGGCAGCAGGATCGAGGGCAGAGCGAAGGGTAGGGGCTGCAGCATGAATTGCCGAAGGGGCCAAGGGGTAACGCGCGAGTCGGAACCTCCGGTCGAAGACCGCGGCGGCGATAAGGGCGGCGTGCCGGTGTGAGCCAAGCGATGGACATTCGTGTCCCCATGATCGACGGCGCCGATTCCGACGTTGCCCTCACGCTTGAGGCGCTCGAACGCAACGAATTCATTGTCGTCTATGAACATGTTCGAACCACAGCTGATCTGAAGCGCGCCTTGGATACGGAATCCTGGGACGCCGCGCTCTACGACCACGATTCGCCGGGCCTGCGGTCGCCGGCGGCGCTGGCGCTACTCCAAGCCAAAAATGTCGACATGCCGCTCATCGTCATGTCGGGAACGGTCGGCGCAGAATGCGCAGCGAATATCATGCGGGTGGGCGTCGCCGATGTCATTCGCGCATCAAGGCCTGAGCAGGCTGGCCCCGGCCTTGATGCGCGAATTGCGCGCCGCCGACGACCGGCGCACGGCCCGGAACGCCAAGGAGAAGCAGGAAACCTTGGACGCCCTGGCGGAAAATATTCCCGGCGTCATCTATCAGCGCATCCTGCGGTCGAATGGCACCCTCGAATACCCCGTCCTCAGCAAGGGCACGATCGACATTTCATGAACGGGTTGGAGCGCATGCGAGCCCGCTTTCCGCGCGTGCCGACCGTGGTCCTGTCCGGTAACCTGTCTCAATCTCGGATCAAGGAAGCCCTGAACCGCGCCGCCGCCGGCTATATTCCGAAGATCCTGGGTGGCCGGGCGATGTTGAGCTCCCTGGAACTGGTCCTGGCCGGCGAAACCTTCGTGCCGTCCCTGGCCATCTCCGAGAATGATGGAGGCACCGGCCCGGCCGACGCGAATGCGCCACTCACCAGCCTGACCCCGCGCGAACGCGAGGTTCTGTCCCACCTGATCGAGGGGGAGGCCAACAAGGGAATCGCGCAGGCGCTGGATATCAAGGAAATCACGGTCAAAGTTCACCTGACCAAACTCTTCCGCAAACTAAACGTCAGCAATCGTACACAGGCCGTCCGCGTCGCGCTCGATCGCGGATTGACCGCCTAACCCCGAGTCCCCTTCCCCCGGCAAGCCCGCTAGAATGGCCTAAAGTTAGGGAGGCCCCTGCGATCGGGTGCCAAGGAGGAGTGCGCCATGCTCACCGAAATCGCGGCCCAGCGAAGCGAAGCGGTCGCCGGCACCATCGATAAGGTCCGGCGGATCGAAACGGCCGACGGGGTCAACTACGCCAGCCTCGAGAAGATCAGCGAATTGCTGTTCGATCTGGCGGCGCGCAAGGATCTGTTTCCCGAGGAAGATTTCCCCTTAGGCCCGGAGCGCGCCTCGAACATCCATCTCCTTCAGGAAGACCCGGACGGCCGATTCGCGCTCTATATGTCGGTCGGCATTGGCGGCAAGCTGACCCCGCCCCATAATCACACCACCTGGGCGGTGATCGCCTCGATCCAGGGGCGGGAATTGAACCTGCTTTACGACCGGGTGGATGATCGCTCGCTGCCCGGCAAGGCCGAGATCATCGAAACCGGACGAAAGGTCGTCGAAGGGCGGACCGCGGTCTACCTGCTGCCCGACGATATTCACGCCGTCGCCTTGGAGGGCGGGGAAAAGGCCATGCTGTTTCACATGTACGGGCTCGGTCTCGATCGGTTGGACGAACGGATCGCCTTCAACCAGGCAGAAGGCAGCTATCGAAAATTTCCCGCCAGCGCGATTGTCAAATGACGGACAGGATTTCGCCCGCTGCCCTCAAGGCCCGCATCGACGGCAATGACGAACTCGCCATTCTCGACCTGCGCGAGGAAGGCGAGTTCGCCGCCGATCATCTGCTCTTCGCCACCAATCTTTCCCTAAGTCAGTTGGAACTGGACATCTATCGCCGCCTGCCGCGGAGATCCGTGCCGATCGTGCTCTGTGACGAGGCCGGAAGCGATCGGGCCCCGGCCGCGGCCAAGCGCCTGAGCGCCCTCGGATACACCCGGCTCGAGATTCTCGAAGGCGGGCTCGCCGGCTGGCGCGCCGCCGGATATGTGAGTTTCAGCGGCATGCATGTGCCGAGCAAAGCCTTCGGGGAATTCGTCGAGCATTGGTACGACACGCCACGCCTGACGGCGGACGAACTCGACGCCCGGGTCGCGAAGGGCGAGAATCTCGTCATTCTCGACAGTCGGCCCTGGGACGAATACCACCGCATGAACATCCCCGGCGGGATCAACTGCCCAGGCGCCGAACTGGCTTATCGAATCGACGACCTCGCGCCCGACCCCGAGACGACGGTGGTAGTGAACTGCGCCGGGCGAACGCGCAGCATCATCGGCGCCCAATCCCTCATCAATGCCGGCATCCTGAATCCGGTCTTCGCGCTGGAGAACGGCACGATGGGCTGGCATCTCGCCGGGCATGATCTGGAACGCGGCGCGGAGCGGCGCTTTAGCGATCTGTCCGGCGAGGCCCGCGCCGCCGCCGCCAAGCGGGCGGAGGCGGTCGCCGCGCGTTTCGGGGTTTCCAGCATCGACATGGACGGCCTGGCGAAGTGGCGCGCCGAGGCCGGGATGCGCAGCCTCTACCTGGTCGATGTGCGCGACCCGGCCGAATACGAAGCGGGCCATCTCGCCGGGTCCTTCAACGCGCCGGGCGGCCAGCTCGTCCAGGAAACCAACGCCTATATCGGCGCGCTGGGCAGCCGCATCGCGCTGATCGACGGCGACGGCGTGCGCGCGACGATGACCGCCTCCTGGCTGATTCAGCTCGGCTGGCGCGAGGTGGTCGTCGTCCGAGGCGCGTTGGATGCCGGCCCGCTGGTCTCGGGACCCTATCGCCCGGTTCTCCCCGAAAGCGACGCACCGGGCCCGGACGCCATCGACGCTGCAACCCTCGCCGCCTTGCTGCGCGACGGTGACGCGACCGTCATCGATGTCGGTGCGAGCTCGGACTACCGGAAAGGCCATGTCCTGGGCGCCTGGTTCGCCCTGCGCGCCGAACTCGGCGAGATCCTGGAATCCCTGCCCGTGACCGGCGAACTCATCTTCACCTCCGGGCAGGGCCATCTCGCACGCTACGCCGCGCGTGAGGCCGAAAGGATCAGCGGGCGACCGGTGCGGGTCCTGGCCGGCGGCAACGAAGCCTGGCGCGCGGCCGGACTGGAGATGGAAGACGGCGATTCCCGGATGGCGAGCGAGCCCAGGGATGCCTGGCTCAAACCCTATGACCGCGACGACAGCCAGGACGAATGGATGCGCCAGTATCTGAGCTGGGAAACCGCCTTGGTGGAGGCTGTCGAGCGCGACGGCGCGGCGCGGTTCCGCCGCTTTCCCGGCACGACCTGACCAGCTCGCCGGGCCGGCGACGGCCCCCGATGGGGCCGCGCCAACCCAGGGCCAGGCCGATTAGTTCTCGAACAGCTTGCGCGGGATGCTGTTCAGCACTTCGCAGCCATTTGCCGTGACCCTGACGGAATTGCTCGTCACCAGGCCCATATCGTCGAAGATCAGGCAGCCGGGCACCAGATGGAAGGTCATATTCTCCTGCAACAGGCGCTTCTCGCCCTTGCGGATGGAGATGATCTGGCCCTCGCCCCAGTCGGGCGGATAGTTGATGCCGATCGAATAGCCCAGCCGATGATGGTGGTGCTGGCCGAAACCATGCGCCTTGATAATATCGCGGCCAGCCTTGTCGACCTTTTCGGCCGATACGCCGGGACGGATTTCGGCGATGGCGGCCTCGAGCGCCTCCTTCGTCGCATCGAAAATCTTGCGCACTTTCGCTCTGGGATTCCCGACCGTAGCGGTGCGGAAGACCGCGCCGCAATAGCGGTTCTTGGACGCAGCGATCTCGAAGATGCAGTGATCGTTCTTGGCCATCTTGCGGCCGCGCCAGGTCGCGTGACAGGCGCCCGACCGGCGCCCCGAAACGATGAAGTTCGGCAGGCCGGTGAATTCCGCCCCCTCCTCACACCAGACCTTGTGCAATGCGCCGGCGATCTGGTCCTCGCTCACGCCCGGCTTGGTCGCCTTGATGCCGGCCAGACAGGCCTTGTCGGCGATGGCGACCGCCTGCTTGATCATGCCGACCTCGGGCTCGGACTTCACCATCCGCGCCTCCTCGATCACTTTCGAACAGTCGACGAACTTGCCCTTGGGCAGGGCGTCCTTGACCTGGTCGTATTCGTTGGCGGTGAAGAACCAGCAGGACTTCTCGAGTCCGATGCCCTTGCGCTCCATCTTCAACTTCTTGACCGTGTCGATCGTCCGTTGCACCGGATCCTCGTGATCCTGGACCGGCACGATCTTGGTCAACCAGGAGAATTCCGGCGCGTTGGTCACGATTTCGAGCTTGCGCCCGACCAGCACCGGCTGCTCGCCCCGGGCCACGACCAGACAGTGATAGCCGTAGTAGCCGGGGGTTTCGTAACCGGTCAGATAGGTGATGTTCTCCGGGCTGCGGACGAGCAGAACATCGGCCCCGGCGGCCTTCATGAGATTCATGACATGGTCGTAGCGGCGGCGATATTCGTCGAGCTTGAACGGCAGGCGGCTGTGTTGCGTCATGCTGAGCCGGACCCCCGACTCGGTCTCTATTCGCTTCACGCTACTTTTCGCGGCCATGACCCTCTCCCCCTCTGTTATCCTCGAAACGCGAAACAGTCTAGCGCATCCGGCGGTCGCATGAGGAGTCCGGAAAAGCCCGACTCCTGGCGCCTCGCGGTCCGCGACCAGCAGCCCAATGTGGCGCCCATCCGGTCGACGAAAGCGACGAAATAGCTGTTGGACACTTCCTGGAACGCGCGAAGGCCGAGCGCGTGCACATCGCGCGACCAGGCGGGCAGCGCAATCAGCAGGCCGATCATGACGGGTGCGACGATTCGCTTCATGTCCGAAAGATAGGCGCACGCAGGCGCCGGGCCAAGATCGGTGCCCAGATCGTCACCCCGATCGTCACCGGGCGCATTTCGCTCGATTGCGCCCCTCTATTGGTTTCATAATCGAACAATTCGGGCTTTGCGCCGGACGCCGAGACGTTCGCCGGCCACACGCGATGCCCGTATCACGGTGGCGGCGAGCCAGATCAAGGGCACCGAGCGTTTCGCCATCAAGCCCTATCCCATCGAGATGGAGGAGCGCTTCGAACTGCCCGACGGCAGCGCCATGCTGCTGCGGCCGATACGGCCCGAGGACGAGCCGAGGCTCCAGGAGGGATTCGCGCGTCTATCGGCGGAATCGATCCGGATGCGCTTCTTCGCGCCGCTCAAGACTTTGACCCATGAGATGGCGGCGCGCCTGACCCAGATCGACTATGACCGGGAAATTGCCCTGGTCCTGACGACGGACCAGCTGCCCGGGGAAGCCGAGATCTTTGCCGTGGCACGCCTGTCCTGCGACCCCGACAACAAACAGGCCGAATTCGCCTTGACCGTGGGCGACGATTTTGCCGGACTAAGGTGCCGGCACCCGCCTCATGACGAAACTGGTCGCCTATGCCAGGGGCCGCGGGGTGGGCTCGATGATCGGCATCATCCTGAGCGAAAACAAGGCGATGCTGAGCATCCGCCGGAACCTGGGCTTCGCCATCGTGGAGGAGCCGGAGGAACACGACGTAAAGGTCGCACGCCTCGAACTGTAGGGTCTCGAACCGTCGGAGTAACGGCCGGCGGCTGACCCCGCCCAAGGCACTTGGCCTGCGGTCTCGGCGCGGCGTAGGCTCGCTGACGTTTTTCGCCGAGGAAGAAACGAGGGGACCTCAGCAATGGCCGCCGCCGTATCCGCAGCACAAGTACACAAGGACGCCATCATCCTGGACGGTCAGGGTGTGACAGTTCTCTTGCCGGTCGCCCAGATCGCCCAGCCGCCGATCGACGGCATATCCTATCTCGACCGCGCCATCGCCGCCGGAGTCACGGCCCAGAACGTGACCCTGGGCATCGGCGGCATCGGCATGGGGACGGACGATTTCCGCGCCCTGCTCCACACCATGCACGGCCACTACTGCTATTTCGAGATCGAGCCGAAACTGATGCTGATCGAAACGGCGGCCGATATCCGCCGGGCCAAGCAGGAAGGCCGGCTGGGCGTGATCTTCGGCCTGCAGGGGCTGGCGCCCAAGATCGAGGACGATCCCAGCCTGATCCGTATCCTGCACCGCCTCGGCCTGCGCATCGGGCAGTTGACCTATAACGAGCGCTGCTCCCTCGGCTGCGGCTGCCTGGAGGAACCGGATAGCGGCCTGTCACAGCTGGGCCGCATCGTCATCCGCGAGATGAACCATATCGGCATGGCCGTCGATCTGGCCCATGCCGGCCAGCGCACGGCCCTGGAGGCCATCGAATTCTCCTCGACCCCGGCCATCGTCTCCCACGGCAATGCGCGCGCACTGACGCCGAGCCGGCGCAATTACACCGACGAAGTTCTGCGCGCCCTGGCCACCCATGGCGGCGCCATCGGTATCACCGCCTATGGCCCGATGTGCGAGAAGGAGCCGGGCAGGCGACCGACCCTGGACGACATGGTCGACCATATCGCCTATGTCGCGGACCTGGTGGGCATCGACCATGTCGGCATCGGCTCGGACTTCTTCGAGGCCGAATCGCCGGTGCGCTTCCACGCCTTCTTCCGCGTGCGTTATCCCGAGGTGTTCGAGCACTACACCCTGGAGAACGTCTATTTCGAAGAGTTCAACCGGGTCGATCACCTGCCCATGCTGACCGAAGCCCTGTTGAAGCGGGGCTTTTCGGCGGAGGATGTGACCAAGGTCCTGGGCGGCAACTTCCTGCGCGCCTTCGAGGCGGCCTGGAAAGGTTAGGCCGCCCCTTGCGGCGGGCGCGGCCCGCCGTTTCAATCGGGCCGGGAAGCAGATTCATGAGGGGGATGGGGCGATGAAGGACAAGGTTGTGATCGTGACCGGCGGGGCCTCGGGCATCGGGCTCGCCACGGTCGAGCGGCTGGCCGGCGAGGGCGCCCGCCTGGTGATCGCCGACAAGACCGATCCCGCCTCCATCGCCGAGAAGATCCGCGCGGCGGGCGGGACGGCCGAGGCGATCGCCGCCGATGTCTCGCAGGAGGCCGCCTGCGCCGCCATGGTCGAGGTAGCGAAAGCCGCCTATGGCCGGCTCGACGTGCTGATCAACTGCGCCGGGGTGAACAAACGCAACAAGGCCGAGGATGCCGGCCTGGAAGAGTTCGAGTTCATCATCGGCGTGAATCTGCGCGGCACCTTCCTGGCCTGCCGCGCCGCCATCCCCGCCATCCGGGAGTCGGGCGGCGGTGCCATCGTCACTGTCGCCTCGGAACTCGCCCTGATGGGCATTCCCAACATCTCGATCTACACCGCCTCCAAGGGCGGCATCATCAGCATGACGCGGGCCCTGGCCGCCGACCACGTGGGCGACGGCATCCGCGTCAATTGCGTCTGTCCCGGCCCGGTCGACACGCCCCTGCTGCGCCAGGGCATCGTGAATGCCGACAACCCGGCGGCGCGCGAGAAGGCCTCCGTCGAATCGACCATGATGAAGCGCCATGGTAGGCCCGAGGAGATCGCCAATGTCATCCGCTTCCTCGCCTCGGACGAGGCCAGCTTCATGACCGGCTCCATCGTCGTGGCCGATGGCGGCGCGACGGCGCAATAGCGACACGCAGAAGAATCGGAAGAAAAGGAGCCAGCCATGGCCCATGGCCGCAAGATCATCCGCAACGGGCGCCTGCTCGACGCGCCGAACCGCCGTGCCGAACCCGCCGATATCCTGATCGAAGGCGACGAGATCAGGGAGATCGGCGCGCCCGGCATGGCCGCGCCGGATGACGCCGAGACGATCGATGCGACCGACCGCCTGATGATGCCCGGGTTGGTCAACGCCCATACCCATTCCCACGGCAACCTGGCTAAGGGCATCGGCGACCACTGGAACCTGGAACTGCTGATCAATGCCGGCCCCTGGTTCAACTATGAGCGCACGCGCGAGGATCTCTACACCAGCGCCAAGCTCGGCGCGGTCGAGATGGTGCTGCGCGGCTGCACCGCCTGCTACGACTTGGTGAACGAATTCCCCGGCCCCTCGGTCGAGGGCCAGGCCGCCGTCGGCCAGGCCTATAGCGATGTGGGCATCCGCGCCGTGGTCACGCCGATGCTGGCCAATGTGCCGTTCTGGACCGCGATTCCCGGCCTGAAGGACGCCCTGCCCGAATCCCTGCAGAAAGAGGTCGAGGCGCTGAAGGCGGCGCCGATGGAAAAGCTGGCCGAGGTCAGCCGCCGCCTGCTCGAGGAATGGCCCCACGACCGGGGACGCATCAATGTCGCCATCGCGCCGACCATCCCACTGCTCTGCACCGACGAGTTCCTGGCCGTCTGCCGGGACATCGCCGAGGAGCACGGCGCGATGATCCACACCCATATGGCCGAATCGCGCGTCTGGTCGGTCGGCGGCTATCGGACCTATGGCGAGACCTTGACCAAGCATTTCCAGAAGCTCGGCATCCTGGGTCCCCGCTTCACCTCGGCCCATGCCGTCTGGATCACCGAGGAAGACATGAAACGCATGGGCGATGCGGGCGCCCATGTCGCCCATAACCCGGCCAGCAACATGCGCCTGGGCTCGGGCATCGCGGACACGGTCCTCATGCGCCGGCACGGCGTCAATGTCGGTATCGGCACCGATGCCTGCAATTGCGGCGACCACCTGAACATGTTCGAGAACATGCGCCTAGCCTGCCACAGCAGCCGCGTGCAGCAGCACACGAACATGGAATGGCTGACCGCGCCCGAGGTCATCGAAATGGCGACCGAATGCAGCGCCCGGGCGCTGGGTTTCGGCGACCGGATCGGGCGCATCGCCCCCGGCTATCAGGCCGATATCGTCTTCCTCGACCTGGCCGATGTCAGCTTCATTCCCTTCAACGATCCCTGCAATCAGATCGTCCACTGCGAGGACGGCGCGGCCGTCGAAAGGGTCATCGTCGCCGGAAACACAGTCGTCCAGGGCGGCAAGATCACGACCGTCGACATGCCTGCCCTGCGCCGCGAGGTCGAAGCGATCATGGAACGACTCAATGCCGTGCAGACCGAGCGCAAGGACCTGATCGAGCGCCTGGAACTGCCCGTCTCGACCTATTGCAACGGCCTGATGCCGGACCATGCCCAGCACGCCGCCGCAAACCCCTGACGACGGCCGGATCTTCGGCTTCACCCCTCCAGTCTGGGGGATCGTCCTAACGCTGTTGCACCTAGTCGCGATCTCGACCGGCGACGTGATCTCGAAATACTTCTCCTATCAGCTACCCGTGCTGATGGTCATCTGGTCGCGCTATCTGGTGCATGTTCTGGCCGTCCTCGCGGCGATCCGGCCGAGCCGCTGGCCGACGGCCTTCGAAAGCGACCGACCCTGGCTTCAGTTCTGGCGCGCCGTGGCCATGCTGCTCAACACGGTGGCCTTCATCCTGGCGATCCATTTCCTGCCCTTCGCCGATGTCATCGCCATCGCCTTCATCTCGCCTTTCATCGTTATCCTGCTGGCCCGGCTGTTCCTGGGCGAGGCCATGGATGCCGGGCGCTGGCTCGCCTGCGTGGTGGGTTTCGGGGCGAGCCTCTTCGTCATCAAGCCGGGCTTCGGCGAGGTCGAGATCGCAATCCTTGCCCTGCCCGTTCTGGCCGCCGGGATATTCGCCGTGGTCTCCGTGCAGACCCGCAGCCTAGCCCTGGTCGACCGCTCGGTCACCACCATGCTTTGGACCGGTATCATCGGCCTGATCGCGACCAGCGCGGCGCTGCCCTTCGACTGGGTGACTCCCAGCCCGCTCCAATGGCTGGGCCTCTTCGTCGGCGGCTTCCTGGCAACCGGCTCGCAATTCCTGTTCATCAAGGCGAATGCCTACCAATCGGCTTCGGTCCTCGCGCCCTTCGCCTATACGGAGCTGGTCTGGGCAGTCGCCCTGGGCTATGCCGTGTTCGGCGACTTCCCCGACGCCTGGACCTGGCTGGGCATGGCCATCATCACCGCATGCGGTCTCTACGTGCTGCGGCGGGAGACACGGAAGCCTGCGGCGGCCTGACCCTCGTCACCCTCACCCCAGCCCTCCCCCATCGAGGGGAGGGAGTCGCATTGTGCCGCATATCACCCCCTCCCCCCTTGTGGGGGAGGGATGGGGTGGGGGGTCGAAAAGGGCGCCTCCGCCTAGGCCCGCGCCAGCATGGTCGCCGCCAGGACCCGCACGCCCAGGCCGAAATCGGCCATCTCCATCGCTTCCTGGGCGTTGTGGCTGCCATGCTCGTTGCGCACCAAAATCATGGCCGAAGGGATGCCGGCGCGCTGGAAGATCGAGGCGTCGTGACCGACAGTGCCCATCACCTTGGCCGGAATGCCGAACGATTCGGCGCTCTTTCCCAGATCGGCGCGCAGGGTTTCGTCCAGCGGCGTGGGATCGGTGCCGACCAGTTCCCCCAGATCGAAGGTGAGTTTGCGCCGCGCCGCGATCTCCGCCGCCAGTTCCAGTATCCGCGCCCGCGCCCGGTCCAGCGCCGGGGTGTCGGTCGCGCCGAAATTCAGCGAGAAGTCGCATTCGCCGGGGATCTTGGTCATGGCGTGCTCGGCGGGATTGGTGAAGAGCGTGCCGGCGGTGAAGACCAGGTTGGGTATGCCCTCTCTCTCCATGGCAAGCCAAAGCTCCTCGACCGCGCCGATCAACTCAACCGTGGCGAGCACGGCGTCGCGGCGATAGCTGCGCGGCACGGCGGCGGCATGGTCGTAGGCGCCGATGCAGCGGGCATAGGGCCAGCGGGCGTTGCCCTTGATCCCCACGGGAATGCCGACGGGAACGCCCTCGCCGATCAGGATCGGCCCCTGCTCTATATGCAGTTCCAGGAACGCCTTGGTCGTGGCCGGCGAGACATGGGGTTCCGCCTCGGCTTTCAGCGCCGCGGGATCGAAGCCAAGTTCGGCCATGTGATCAGCCAAGCTGCGTCCCGAATCGCCGCGCTTCAGGCGGTCGAGTTCGCCAGGGGGCAGGCTGCCGACCGCCATGCGGCTGCCGAGATAGGCGGTGCCGAACCACACGCTCTCCTCGCCCCGGATGCCGGTGGCGGTCAGATCGCAGGGCGGATCGACCCCCAGATCGCGAACGGCGGCAAGGGAAGTCAGCCCGGCGACCGCGCCCGCATAGCCGTCGAAATTGCCGCCGCGCGGCACGGAATCGAGATGGGAACCCGAGAGAATGCCGGGCGCAGAGCGGTCGCGCCCGGGCAGGGTCGCATAGACATTGCCCGCCCGGTCGAACACCACCTCCAGGTCGAGACCCCGCGCCGCCTCGGCGAAGATGTCCGCGACCGCCTGATCTTCTTTGCTCCAGCAGGCCCGGGTGATGCCCTCGCCGTCGCGGGTTTTGGCGGCAGCGGCGTCGAACAGCGCCTCGGCGAATCCGAGCCGGTGGTCCACGGCCTTGGCGATATCTTTCGGTTCCATCGGAAGCGCCTCCTAAAAGGGCGTGCAAGCCTCATGCTTCGACAGGCTCAGCATGAGGAAACCGGCTATAGCGTCCTCACCCTGAGCCTGTCGAAGGGTGACGCTGGCACGGTCTCCAACATCGCCCCGTCACTCCGGCGGCGGCTCGGCGCCGACTTGGCTGGTGATGCGACCGTAATGCTCGGGGCGGCGGTGGCGGGCGAAGTTGAAGACCCGCTCCTTGTAGAAGGTGCAGAGGTCGAAATCGCAATCGAAGACGATGACCTCGTCCTCCTCGGTCATCGTGCGCGCGGCGATCTCGCCGGTCGGCGCGACGATGGCCGATCCGCCGATCAGATTATGGCCGTCCTCGTCCCCGGCCTTGCCCGAGGCGACCACCCAGGTCGCGTTCTGATAGGCCCCAGCCTGGAGCGAGAGCAGATGGTGGAACATGCGCAGATGGCTCGGCTCCTGCTGATGCGCGACACCGTCCGAGGGCACCGTCATGGAGGGCGTGTTGTAGCCCAGAGCGATCATCTCGACCCCCTGGAGGCCCATGACGCGGTAGGTCTCGACCCAGCGCCGGTCGTTGCAGATGCACATGCCCAGCACGCCGTCATAGGCCCGCCAGACCTGGAAGCCGAGATTTCCAGGCTCGAAATAGCGCTTTTCCAGATGCTGGAAGGCCGCATCGGGCTTGTGTTCGACGTGGCCGGGCAGATGGATCTTGCGGTACTTGCCGATCAGCTTGCCGTCCGGCCCGACCAGGATGGCGGTGTTGAAGCGGCGGATCGTCCCGCCCTCCGCCTCCAACTCGCCATAACCGATATGAAAGCCGATGCCGAGCTTCGCCGCCTCATCGAACAACGGCTGCGTCTCCGGCCCGGGCATCGCGGGTTCGAAAAAAGCGTCGATTTTCGCCTGGTCCTCGTACCAGTAGCGCGGGAAGAAGGTCGTGAGCGCGAGTTCCGGGAAGACGACAAGTTTCGCCCCCATCCCGTGGGCCTCGCGCAGCAGCGCGACGAGTCGCGCGACGACGCTCTTGCGGTCATCGGCCAGGTTGATCGGCCCAAGCTGGGTGCAGGCGGTACGGAGGATGCGCGCCACACCCCTTACTCGACCAGGTTCGCGCCGAAGTTTCGGGCCGGGTCCATTTCCGGGGTGAAGAGGCCGCGCGGGCGCGCAGGTTCCGGCGTGGCGCAGGGCAGGAAGGCGCCGCTGCCCGGCTCGGCATGGAGTTCGCCGCCCTCGACCACGACCTCGCCCCGGCGGATCACGATGGTCGGCCAGCCGGTCACCTTCTTTCCCTCGTAGGGGGTGTAGCCGACATTGTCGTGCAGATCGTCCCAGGTGATCGTGCGTTCGAGATCCGGTTCCCAGATCGCGATATCGGCATCGGAGCCGATGGCGATCGTGCCCTTGCGCGGGAACAACCCGTAGATCTTGGCGGCATTGGTCGAGTTCAATTCGACGAAACGGTGGATATCGATGCGCCCGGTCCGCACCCCCTCGCTGAACAGCAGCGCCGCGCGCGCCTCGACCCCCGGCATGCCCGGCGGAATCTCGCGGAAATGAGCATTCGGTCCCTTGGACAGCTTGGCCGTCTCGTCGAAGCGATAGGGCGCGTGGTCGGAAGAGAAAAGCTGGAAGGTCCCGTTCTCCAGCCCCCGCCACATGGCCTCCTGCGAGGCCTCGTCGCGCGGCGGGGGGCTGCAGCAAAACTTGGCGCCCTCGAGGCCGGGCTTGTCGATATCCTGGGCCGTCAGGAAGAGGTATTGCGGGCAGGTCTCGCCATAGACCTTGAGGCCCCTTGTCTGGGCGTCGCGGATGGCGTCCATCGCCATTTCGGCCGAGACATGAACGATCAGCAACGGCGTGTCCATCAGCTCGGACAGCACGATGGCCCGGTGGGTCGCCTCGCCCTCGGCCAGCCGGGCATGGCTGATCGCGTGGTATTTGGGCGCCCGATGACCTCGGTCGAGCAGCCGCTTGGTGATCCATTTGATCACCTCATGATTCTCCGCATGGACCATGACCAGCGCACCCTCGCGCCGCGCGACGGAAAGCACGTCGAGCATCTGGCCGTCGTCGAGCTTCATCAGGTCGTAGGTCATGAAGACCTTGAAGCTGGTGAAGCCGTCCTGAATGAGGGCCGGCAATTCCTGGCCCAGGACCTGTTCGGTCGGGTCGGAAACGATCAGATGAAAGGCGTAGTCGCAGACCGCCTTGGGGGTGGCGAGATCGCGATAGGCCTCGACCACCTGGCGCAGGCCCTGGCCCCGATGCTGGGCGGCGAAGGGCATGACCGTGGTGTTGCCGCCGAACAGGGCCGAGCGGGTCCCGGTGAAGAAATCGTCCGAACTGGTGATGCCGTAGCTGCCCTTCTGCTCGATATGGACATGGGAATCGATGCCGCCGGGCAGGACCAGCCGGTCGCTCGCATCGATCTCGCGCTTGCCCTTGGGCAGGTCTTCCGCCAGGGCGACGACCCGCCCGGCCCTAATCCCCACATCGCAGCGCGCCTTGTCGGCCGCCGTGACCACCGTGCCGCCGCGCACCACCAGATCGAATTCCGCCATCATCCTCTCCATCCCCGATTTCTCCGGACTCTAGACGAGGCGGCCGCGCCGGTCACGCCATGCCGTCTCGCCAAAAACCCGGCTCCGGTGATAGGCTTCCGGAGAAGCGGATGGGGAGGACAGGATGCCGAAGATCGACGGGCCGCGCCTACTGGACGACCTCAGAACCCTGCGAACCTTCGGCGCGGCCGGCAACGGCGTGGTGCGCAAATCCTTGACCGATATCGACGTGGAGGCCCGCACCTGGCTGGCGGGGCGCATGAAGGAAGCCGGGCTGACCGTTTCGATCGACGGCATCGGCAACGTCATCGGCCTCTCGCCCGCCTCCGGCCCTGCCCTGCTGATGGGCTCGCACACCGACACCCAGCCGGAAGGCGGCTGGCTCGACGGTGCGATGGGGGTGATCTACGGGCTGGAGGTCGCCCGCGCCCTGAGCCAGGACCCAGAGACCACCGATCTGGGGGTCGATGTCGCCTCTTGGATGGACGAGGAAGGCACCTTCGGCATCTGCATGGGCAGCCGCTCCTTCGTGGGCCAGGTGACGGAGGCGGAGATCGCGGCGGCCAAGGACGTCGACGGCCGCGATATGGCCGACGCCCTGACCAAGGCTGGCTATGCCGGGCGCCCGCGCGCCCGCCTCGACGCCAGGCGCAACCCCGGCTACCTGGAAGCCCATATCGAGCAGGGCGGGCATCTCGAGAACACCGGCAAGCGCATCGGCGTGGTCACCGCCATCGTCGGCATCCGCACCTTCCGCCTGACCTTAGAGGGCGCGCAGAATCACGCCGGCACCACCCCCATGCCGATCCGCAAGGACGCCGGCATGGCCCTGATCAAACTGGCCTACCGGATAGACGAGGCCTTCGAGGCCATCAAGGGCGAGCGCACGGTCTGGACCATGGGCCGAATCGCCCTCCATCCCGGCAGCCACAGCATCGTCCCCGGCTTCGCCGATATGTTCCTGCAGTTCCGCGATCCCGACGAGGATCGGATGGAGCGGTTCGAGGTCGCCTTCCGCGCCCTGGTCGCCGAGGCGAACGCCACCGGCCCGGTCGCCATTTCGGTCGAACCGAAGGGCGAGAAGATCACCCCGACGCCGATGGACGAAACGCTGCAGGCCCATATCGCCGCAGCCGCCGAACGGGACGCGCCGGGCAATTGGATCCATATGCCCAGCGGCGCGGGCCATGACGGCATGATCATCGGCGACGAGATCCCCGTCTCCATGCTCTTCGTGCCCTCGATCGGCGGCGTCAGCCACGACTTCGCCGAAGACACGTCGGAAGACGACATCATCCTTGGCTGCCAGGTCTGCGCCGACGCCGCCGCACGCATCGTGCGGGGTTGGAAGAGCAGGGATTAGCCCCCTGCCCCTTGCCCGCGCCATCCGGGTCCGGTCCAATGCCCGCGCACATATGCCGAAGGAGACGATCATGGACCTGCCGACACTGGCCGGAATAGAGGACGCGGAAGCGCGCCTGCGGCCCTATCTCGCGGAGACCCCGTTGATCCGCTCGGAACTCCTGTCCCGCGCCCTGGGCGCCGAAATCTGGCTCAAGAATGAGACCGTCACACCGATTTCCTCCTTCAAGATGCGCGGCGCACTGATCGACATCATACGCAAGCATGAGACGGACAAGATCGAGAAGGCCTGCACCTCCTCAACCGGCAATCACGGCCAGGGCGTCGCCTATGCGGCGCGCCTGCTGGGCCTCAAGGCCGATATCTTCCTGCCCGCCGAGGCCAATGCGGTGAAGGTAGCGATGGTGAAGGCCTTCGGCGGCACCCTCCACATGATTGGCAAGGACAACAACGAGGCGAAAGAAGCCGCCATGGCCTTCGCCGAGAAAACCGGCGCGCATTTCGTCAATGACGGCGAAAGCCTCGATCTGATGGAGGGCACCGGCACGATCGGGCTGGAGATCGCCCGAAGGATGGACCATGTCGACGCGATGATAGTGCCCATCGGCGACGCGCCTCTGATCACGGGCGCGGGCCGCGCGCTCAAGGCGATCCATCCCAATGCCAAGGTGATCGGCGTCCAGTCGGACGGTGCCCCGGCCCTGACCGAATCCTACCGCAGCGGCAAGCCGGAGACCCGGCCGGTTAGCACCCTCGCCGACGGCCTCGCCACCCGCTTTCCCGCGAAGCGCGCCTTCGTGGGCCTACGCTCGACGGCGGACGACGCCATCCTGGTCAGCGACGAGGAGATGCTGGCCGCCATGCACAGCCTGGCCGAATGCGCCCATATCCTGGTCGAGCCTTCGGGCGCGGCCGGGCTGGCCGCGGCCTGGGCCCTGCGCGAACGGCTTGCGGGCCAAACCATCGTGCTGATCGTGACCGGCGCCAATGCGACGGTCGAGATGATCCGGCAGTCCCTGGACACCCCGCCCCTGTTCACCCTGGAAGAAGCGGCGGGAGGCTGACCATGTGGCCCAATTCGGACAGCAATTCGGCCAAGCTCTATGCTCGCGCCGAAAAGGTCGAACCCGGCGGCATCAACCGACTCCAGACCTGGCAGGAACCCTTCCCGGTCTATGCCGCGTCGGGCGCCGGCGCCTATGTCACCGATGTCGACGGGGTGCGCCGCCTGGACCTCGCCAACAACTTCGCTTCGCTGATGCACGGCCATGCCCATCCGGCGATCACCGCCGCCGTGACCGAGCAGATCGCGCGGGGCAGCTGCTTCATCCTGCCGACGGAAAGCGAGATTTCCCTGGCCGAGTTGCTCTGCGCCCAGGTCGAGGGCTTCGAGCGGGTGCGCTTCTGCAACACCGGCACGGAAGCCGTGATGATCGCCTTGAAAGCAGCACGGGCGCGCACCGGGCGGCCCAAGATCGCCAAGCTCGAAGGCGCCTATCACGGGATGTACGACTTCGCCGAGATCAGCCTGGATTCGGCCCCGGAGACCTGGGGCAACGATCCGCGCGCCATCCCCTATACCCAGGGCGTGCCCCAGGGCGTAATCGAGAGCACGGTGGTCATTCCCTATAACGACACCGAGGCGGCGGCGCGCATCCTGCGCGGCCAGGGGCCGGAGATCGCAGGCATCCTGATCGATCCCGTCTCCCTCTCCTGCGGCATGATCCCGCTGGAGCAGGGATTCATCGACATGGTCCAGGAGGTCGCGGCCGAGATCGGCGCCCTGGTCATCTTCGACGAGGTCGTCACCTTCCGCCTGGGTCCGCAAGGCGCGCAAGGCATCTATGGCGCCCAGCCGGACCTGACCACCCTGGGCAAGATCGTCGGCGGCGGCTTTCCGGTCGCCGCGATCGCGGGCCATGCCGAGGCCATGGCCGTGTTCGACCACCGCGCCGGCAAGCCCCTCAACCCGTCCAGCGGCACCTTCACCGCCAACCCCGTCGGCATGACCGCCGGACGCATCGCCCTCGAATTGATGACGCCGGAACAATACGCCCGCATGGACGCGCTGGGCGAGCGGGCGCGAACGGGCCTGCGCGCGGCGATGAAAGAGACCGGCTATCCCGGCCAGGTCGCGGGACTCGGCTCGATGTTCCGCATCCACACCTCGGCCCGGCCCATGAAGACCTACCGCGACACCTTCCCGACCCCGGCGGAGGCCGAAGCCACGACGCGCCTCCAGCGCGACCTGCTGCTCGCCGGCTTCATCACCACGACTAAGGGCTGCTTCCTCTCTACCCCGACGACCGAGGCCGATATCGACGTTTTCGTCGAGGCCGCCAAAACCTGCTTCGCAAAGCTGGCGATGGCCGCCTAACGCGCGCCGCCCTTTCTTTTCTCACCCCCACCCCAACCCGCTCCCATCAAGGGGGAGGGTTGGGGTTGGGGTATGAAAAGTCCGGATTTTTTGGATTCAAGCCACGGACGCAGGGTCCGTGTTCGCACCGCAGACGAGGGCGACGACCCCTTCGCCGGGTTCGGAGCGGTAGGCGCCCGCCATCAATCCGGCGAGGGCAGTGGCGCCGCCGGGCTCAGCGATCACGCGGACATTGGTCCATAGCGCCTCCTGGGCGGCGCGCACGGCATCGTCCGAGACCAGCACGACCCGGTCCACGAAGTCGCGGGCGGTGGCATAGGCGATTTCGCCGATCCGCTTCGCGCCCAGGGCATCGGCGGCCAGACCGCCGACCTCGATATCGACCGGTCGGCCCACAGCCAGGGCTCGCGTCAGGGTCGGTGTGCCCTCGGTCTCGACCCCGACGACCCGGACCCGGCCCTCGAACCAACTCGCGATGCCGGCGATCAGCCCGCCGCCGCCGACCGCGACGAGAATGGTGTCGATGCCGTCCATCTGCCCCTCGAGCTCACGCGCGACCGTGCCCTGACCCGCCACTGTGGCGGGCTGATCATAGGCGTGGATCTCGACCGCGCCGGTCTCGGCCCTGACCGCCTGGCTCGCCTCATAGGCATCGGCATAGGCCGCGCCGATCTCGGTGACCTCGGCGCCGTAGCCGCGCAGCCGGTCGATCTTGGCCCGGGGCGAGGTCGTGGGAACGAAAATGCGCGCCTTGTGGCCCAGCGCGCGGGCCGCATAGGCGACGGCCCCGCCATGGTTGCCGCCCGAGGCAGTGATGACGCCCGCCGCTGGAATAGCCACGGACAGCAAGGAATTGAACGCCCCTCGCGCCTTGAAGGAGCCCGAATGCTGCAGGCATTCCAACTTGAGGGTCAGCAAGCCTGCCACGCCGAAGGCATCGGCTTCCATGGGCAGGATCGGCGTCTCGCGGATACGGCCGGCGATGCGCGCCGCCGCGGCCGAAATCTCTCCTGGTCCAACGCGTGCCGTCATGCCCTGATCACCTCGAGTTCCACGTCGCCGCCGCCGACCAATTGTTCCAGCCCCGACTCGGTCAGGGCATAGGTGCCGCCCTGGACCACGCCCAGCCCCTCATCCATCAGATCGACTCCAGCATGGAGCACGAAGACCATGCCCGGCTCCAGCCGCGTGTCGAAATTGCGGCTGATCTGCAGGCTCTCGAGCCAGATCGGCGGATAGGCGATGCCGATGCCATAGCCGAAGCGCATCTTGAACCCGTCCGCGATGCCGTCGCGGCGCAGGGGTGCCAGGCAGGCCTCCTCTACATCGCAGACCGGCGCACCGGGCCGGATCGCGGCAATGCCGGCGGCCAGGGATTCGCGCGTCACGGCATAGAGGTCGTGGGCGCGCGAACTGGGCCGGCCCAGGGCGACCGTGTGCAGGGCGACCGCGTGATAGCGCCGCGCGACGCCGGCGAATTCCATATGCACCAGCTCGCCGGGCAGGATCGCCCGATCGCGCGGCGTGGCATGCATGGCGGTCCCGCGCGGCCCACCGGCCAGTTCCGTGGGAATCGCCCAATAGTCGCAACCGGCCTCGCGCATCGCGCCCTCGACCGTAC
Source organism: Alphaproteobacteria bacterium (assembly GCA_963583595.1). Lineage (GTDB taxonomy): Bacteria > Pseudomonadota > Alphaproteobacteria > CADEGL01 > CADEGL01 > JABIRQ01. The sequence goes on from CAUZWC010000009.1 coordinate 21,218, forward strand.
CGGCCAGGGCGATTTCGGTGATGCCGGGCAGCAGGGTCCGCCGGGCCGTCCCTAACCCCAGTTCGGCGAAGCGCGCCGCGTCGCGGATATAAGCCATCTCGGCGGGCGATTTGAGCAGGCGCAAGCCGCCCAGAACGGCCGTCCCGTCGTCGATTTCGGCCGGCGCCAGGGCCTCAGCCAAGTCTCGGCCATAGGCATAGGTGATGGCATAGGACTGGGTCTCGACCGCGATGCGGCCGCTCGCCAAGCCATGCTCCGCTGCGACCTCCGCGATCAGGGCGCAATGGTCCTCGACGTTCAGTCGATAGGTGCGGATATCCGACAGCCAGCTCGTCTCGTCCGCCATGGGCCGGTCGCAGTCGCGCAGGACCAGGGTCGGCGCAAACTCGTCCTTGGTCGAAAAGACAAGGGCCTGCGGGCTGTTGACTGCGACCCAGGCATCGTAGCCGGCGAGATAGAAATGGGTCTCGGGCGCGACCGATACGCAGCCGTCGAACCCGGCGTCGCGCAGCGCGGCCCGGGCGCGGGCCAGGCGCTCTTGGTGTTCGCTACCGGCGAAGGCGGCAAAGGCCGGACTCATGCTTTCCCCCTGCTCTCACGGATCAATCCGGCCAAGAGTGGCTGCGCCCAGGGAACCATGCAAGGCGCAGAATGCGGCTATACGATCCGCCCCCTCCCGCGCGCCACCTCGGCGCACTATCTTAGATATTATGAACCAGCCCCTCCGCCGCCCCATCCGCCTGCGCGAAGCCACCAACAGCCTCGTCTATTCGAGCCTTGTCGAACGGGTCGCCGATGAAGGCTCGCGCGCCTGGGACGTCCATCTGCGCGGGCGCGAACTGGAAGCCGAGGGACAGGATGTCATTTTCCTAGGCGTCGGGGATCCGGATTTCGATACCCCGGCCGAGATCACCCAGGCCGCGATCGACGCGCTGCATGCCGGCCGTACCCATTATCCGGGCTCCGCCGGCATTCCCGAACTGCGCGCCGCGATCGCCCGCTACCGCATCGAACGGACGGGCCAGCCGGTCGAGGCCGAGCAGGTGATCGTCTGCCCGGGCGCGCAGAACGGTCTCTACGTCACCCTCGCCTGCCTGGTCGAAGCCGGGGATGAAGTGATCGTACTGAACCCCGCCTACGCCACCTACCAGGCGACGGTCCGGTCTTCGGGCGCCGAGCCTGTCGGCGTGCCGCTGCGCGCGGAGAACGGCTTTCATCTGGACCCGGCGGACCTGGCCGCCGCCGCCACGCCGCGAACCCGGGCGATCCTGATCAACTTCCCCCATAACCCGACCGGCGCGATGGTCGAAGCGAAGGAACTGGCCGCCTTGGCTGAAATCTGCCAGGCAAACGACCTCTGGCTGATCTCGGACGAAGTCTATGCCGAGGTCACCTATGACAGCCGGACCCAGCGCTCGCCCGCCCTGTTGCCGGGCCTGGCCGATCGCACGGTGGTGGTCGACAGCCTCTCCAAATCCCACGCCATGACGGGGTGGCGCATCGGCTGGATCATCGCGCCCGGGGGCATGGCCGATCACCTCAACAACGTCATGCAATGCATGCTCTATGGCTGCGCGATGTTCATCCAGGACGCCGCCGTCACCGCCGTGTCGCAACAATTCCAGGAAGCCTCGGCCATGCGCGCCGAGTTCGGCATCCGGCGCAACGCGATCTCCGCGCGCATCAACGCCATCCCGCGCCTGGCCTGCGTGCCGCCCGAAGGCGGCATGTTCCTGATGATCGACATCCGCGAAACCGGCATCGATTCCCTGGCCTTTGCCAACCGCCTCGTGGAGGAGGAGAAGGTCGTGCTGCTGGCTGGGTCGAGCTTCGGGGCCAGCGCGGAGGGTTTCCTACGCCTGTCTCTCACCTCGCCGCGCGCGAAGCTGGAGGAAGCCTGCGAAAGGCTGGCCCGCTTCACCGCGCGATTGAGCGATCTGCCGCGCTAGTGGGATCAAAGCTCCCTGCTTGGGATAAGGCAGAGAGGTCGGCGCTGCTGCATTCCGCGAGCGATAGATTATGGTACCGAGGTTCCAGGTTGGTCCCTGCTGGAGCCTCGCGGCTGGCGTCGGCGCGTGGCCCCGACAGATAGAACAAAGGATTTGGCCACCATGACGCTTACTCGCATCGCCCTCTGTTTTGCCGCGCTTCTCGCGATGACCGGCACGGCAAGCGCCAAGGACTGGACGGCCGTTCGAGTCGGGATCCAGGCCAACTACCCGCCGTTCAACGGGTACGACGGCGACAACAACCTCGCCGGTTTTGACGTCGATATCGCCAACGCCCTCTGTGCGGAGATGAAGGCCGAATGCG
>CAUZWC010000010.1:0-23478 GCA_963583595.1 Alphaproteobacteria bacterium
GACGCGGCGTCCGGTTAGCTTGAAGGATACGACCTGGACGATGACGGAAATGGTTTCGAGCACGAACAACCCGCCGACGATGGCGAGCACCAGTTCGTGTTTGACCGCGACGCTGATCGCGCCCAGGGCGCCACCCATCGAGAGCGAGCCGGTATCGCCCATGAAGACCATGGCGGGCGGGGCGTTGAACCAGAGGAAACCCATGCCGGCGCCGACCAGGGCGCCGCAGAGCACCGACAGTTCGCCCGTGCCGGGCACATAGTGAAGCTGCAGGTAGTCGGAGAAGACCGAGTTGCCGACCAGGTAGGCAATCAGTGCGAAGACGGTGGCCGCGATCATCACGGGGACGATTGCCAACCCGTCCAGACCGTCGGTCAGGTTGACCGCGTTCGATGCTCCGACGATGACGAGCACCGCGAAGGGCAAGAAGAACCAGCCGAGGTTCAGCAGAACATCTTTCAGGAAGGGCACGGCGAGGCCGGTGTCGAGCGGCGCGCTGGTGATCGTCACGAGCCAATAGCCCATGGTCGCCGCGATCGTCACTTCGGCGACCAGCTTGATCCGCCCAGGCAGGCCCTTGCTGCTGCGCCGGGTCAGTTTCAGATAGTCGTCGCCGAAACCCACCGCGCCGAAGCCCAGGGTCACGAGCAGCACGATCCAGACATAGGGATTGTCCAGATTCGCCCAGAGCAGGGTGGAAACGACCATTGCGATCAGGATCAGGACGCCGCCCATGGTCGGCGTGCCTTGCTTGGTCAAGAGATGGCTTTCCGGACCGTCGTCGCGGATGGGCTGGCCGATGGACTGCTTGCTGCGCAACCAGGCGATCACCGCGGGGCCGAGCAGGAAGCTGAGCGCCATGGAGGTCGCGATCGCTCCGCCGGTCCGGAAGGTCAGGTACCGGAAGAGGTTGAAGATCGGCATTTCTTCGGCGAGCGGGGCCAGGAGGTTGAACAGCATCGCCCGCCTCAGTGACCGTTGGCCGCGGCGCGCGGGCGCTCGCCGAGCGAAAGAATCGCATCGACCACGAGGTCGGTGCGGAGGCCGCGCGAACCCTTCACCATCACCAGGGCGCCGGGTTCCAGCACGGCGCAGACCAGAGGCGCCAGTTCGGCCGCGGTCGCGGCATGGCCGCCGCGCAGCCGCTTGGGCAGGGCGTCCTGAAGCGCGGCCGAGGCGCTGCCGCAGGTGAAGACCATGTCGACGCCGCCATGCAGGATAGGCTCGGCAAGCGAGAGATGGAGGGCGGCGGAGGACTCGCCCAGTTCGAGCATGTCGCCGAATACGACGATCCGCCGGCCGCTTCGGTTCGGGCCGATGGCGGACAGGGTTTCGATGGCGGCGCGCATCGAGGTCGGACTGGCATTGTAGCTTTCGTCGATCAGATCGATCGTTCCGCCCGGAATCTCGACGGTGATCCGCCGGCCCCGGCCCGCCGGGGCCTCGATCGTCGCGAGGACGGCGGTGGCCGCTTCCAGATCCGCGCCCAACGCCACGACGGCGCCCAGGACCGCAAGCGAATTGATCACCCAATGGCGCCCCGGCACCGACACGCGGTAGCGCAGATCGCGCCCTTCGATCTGGGCCCAGACCGTGCTGCCGCCGGCCTCCGCCTCGCAATCGACCAACCGGGCGAGGGCTTCGGGATGGGCGCCGAAGCTGATCACCCGCTCGACGCCTGCCGCCTGAGCGGCCGCGACGAGCAGGGGGAAATAGGGGTTGTCGCGGTTCAGGACTGCCCCGCCCCCGGACATGCCGGCGAAGATTTCCGCCTTGGCATCCGCGATGCCGAAGGTCGAATCGAAATTTTCGAGATGCACGGCCGCGACGGTCGTGATGACGGCGACCTCGGGCTGGACCAGGTGGGATAGGGGCTCGATCTCGCCGGCATGATTCATGCCGATCTCGAAGACGCCGTAGATCGAGTCCTCCGGCATCCGTGCGAGACTCAGCGGCACGCCGATATCGTTGTTGAGATTCCCGAGGCTGAGGGCGGTCGGGGCCTGGGCCGCGAGGACCGCGCCCAGGGTTTCTTTGGTGCCGGTCTTGCCCACGCTGCCGGTGACAGCGGCAATGCGCGCCCGGCTGCGCCGGCGAGCGGCGCGGGCCAAGGCGTAAAGGCCTTCGCGCGTATCGCCGACCTCGATTAACGGTCCGGCGGCGGGAAGATCGGTCGGCGCATGTTCGACCATTGCGGCCGCCGCGCGGCGGGCGAGGGCGTCCGACACGTAGTCGTGGCCGTCGTGATTGGGCCCGCGCAGGGCGATGAACAGATCGCCGCGCTGCAGGCTGCGGGTGTCGATGGAGACGCCGCCGGCGCCGAAGGGAATGGTGGCCGTCCCGCCCGTTGCCTGCGCTGCGTCTTCCGATGTCCAGAGGGGCCAGTTCATGGCACGCGCCTTTCGGAGCGGGCGCGCTCGGCGGCCATGCGGCGGGCGACCTCGACGTCATCGAAGGGCCGCACGGTATCGCCGGCGATCTGGCCGCTTTCATGGCCCTTGCCCGCGAGAACCAGCACGTCGCCGTCTTCCAGACCGGCGATCGCCGTGCGAATCGCCAACTCGCGATCGCCGATCTCGACCGCCGAAGGGCAGGTGGCGAGAATCGCCCGGCGAATCGAGCCAGGATCCTCGTTGCGGGGATTGTCGTCGGTGACGATTATCCTGTCGGCCAGGGCCTCTGCGATGGCACCCACCTCGGGACGTTTGCCCGGATCGCGATCGCCGCCGCAGCCGAAGACCACCGCCAAACGGCCCCGGGCATGGGGGCGAAGCGCCTGCAGCACGCTCGAAAGGGCGTCGGGCGTATGGGCGAAGTCGATATAGACGATGCCGCCGCCGATGACCTGCACCGCCCGCTCCAACCGGCCGCGGACCGGCCGCAGATGGCCGAGGGCCTCGACAGCTGCCGCCGCATCGACCTCGTCCGAAAGGACCAGGGCCAGGGCGCAAAGCGCGTTGCTGGCCTGGAAGCCGCCGACCAGAGGCAATTCGATCTCGTGGTGAGCGCCCAGAACCTCGATCGAGAGGCGCTGGCCTTCGGGCGTGGGCTCGATGGCGATCAGACGCAGATCCCGGCCGGCAAGGCCGTAGGTCAGCACCTTGTGGCCATGCTCGCGGCACAAGGCGGACAGCGCCGCGCATTCCGGGACATCGGCGTTGAGCACCGCATGGCCGCCCGGCGCCATGACCGCGCCGAAGAGGCGCGCCTTCGCGGCCAGATAGGCCGTCGCCGTGCCGTGATAGTCGAGATGGTCGCGGGTCAGATTGGTGAAGGCGGCCGCGGTCACGCAGACTTCGTCCAGGCGAAATTGGTCGAGGCCATGGCTCGACGCCTCGAGCGCCAGGCGCGAGATGCCGGCATCCGCGATCTCCGCGAGCATGCGATGCAGGGCGATCGGGTCGGGCGTGGTCAGGCCCACCAGGGTCTCTTCGCCCATGCCCTCGAGCCCGAGGGTGCCGAGGCTTGCCGCGGGTTCGCCGAGCGCGGCCCAGATCTGGCGCGTGAAACTGACGACCGAGGTCTTGCCGTTGGTTCCGGTGACGGCGGCGATTTTTCCGGGCTGGCGGCCAAAGAAGCGCGCCGCCATCAGGGCGAGGCGGCGGCGCGGGTTCTCGTCGAGCAGGTAGGGGATTTTTCCGTCGGGCCTCTGCTCGCCCGTGCCGGGCGGCGCGAGCACTGCGACCGCGCCGCGTGCGATGGCGTCTTCGATGAAGGCGCGTCCGTCGGTCCGATTGCCGGGAATCGCGGCAAACAGGAATCCCGATTCGACAGAACGGGAATCCGCCGCGAGACCGCGAATATCTATATTTTCCAGCGCCGGATCGACTTGCACTCCCTGCTCCACTCCCCCGGCCAGATCAATAAGACGCAAGCGTGGTTCCCCGCGGATTGAGTTCGACCGCGAAGGCCTCTCGAATCTCGGGTGCGTTCTCGTCCAGCGGGTTCACCCCGATGACGGACGCTATGCGCGTGACGACCTTGCCGACCACGGGGGCCGCGACCCAGCCGCCGGTGGCGTAGCCATGGGTCGCCTTTGTGCCCTTCGGCTCATCGAGAATGGCGAGCACGACGTAGCGCGGATTGTTCATCGGAAACGCGCCGACAAAGGAGGAGAGCAGGGCGCGCTGCTGATAGCCGCCGTGCGCGCCGAGCTTCTCGGCCGTGCCGGTCTTGCCGCCGACCAAATAGCCCTGCGCCTCGGCTTTCTTGCCGGTGCCTTCGGTGACGACGAGGCGGAGCAGGCGGCGCATGTTCTCGGAGGTCTCGGCGGAGATGGCGCGGCGCACCGGAATCGGATCGTTCGGCGCGCGCTTGAGGATCGTCGCCGGGACGGCCAGGCCGCCGTTGACCACGGTGGACACCGCGCTGGCGAGTTGGATCGGGCTGACCGCCACGCCATGCCCGAATGACACGGTCATTGTGTTGATTTCGCGCCAGGGCGAGGGAAGCATCGGCGCGCCGACTTCCGGCAGTTCGATCGAGGACGGGGTCAGGAGGCCGAGGCCGCGCAGGAAGGCCTCCTGCCCTTCGGAACCGACATCCAAGGCCATCTTCGCGGCGCCGATATTCGACGAATACATGAAGATCTCGGGGACCGAGAGCCAGCGTTTCTTGGCGTGGAAGTCGCTGATGGTGAAGCGCGCGACCCGGATCGGATTGGTCGCGTCATAGCCGCCGCGCATCGTCACCGTGCCGGCGTCGAGGGCCATGGCGGTGGTGAAGATCTTGAAGGTCGAGCCCATTTCGTAGACGCCGAGCGTCGCCCGGTTGAAGCGGGTGTCGTCGGCGCCGTCGACCGGGTGGTTGGGGTCAAACCCGGGCAAGGAGGCCATGGCCAGAACTTCGCCGGTCACGACATCCATCACGATCCCGGCGGCGCCGATGGCGCTGAATTCCTGCTGGGCGGCGGCCAATTCCTCTTCCAGTACGTACTGAACCCGCAGGTCGAGCGACAGGTTCAGCGGCCGGGAGCCGCCGATCAGGATGTCATCGAACTGCCTTTCGGCACCGGCTAGGCCACGGTTGTCGATATTGGTGAAGCCCAGGATATGGGAGGCGAGCGAGCCGTGCGGATAGACCCGGCGCTCTTCGCGCTGGAAGGCGAGGCCGGGAAGACCCAGGCGATTGACGTCATAGACTTGGCGTGGCGTCAGGTTGCGGCGCAGCCAGACGAAGCGGCCCTTGGTCGAAAGTTTGGCCCGGATCGACGCTTCGCTCAGCTCGGGCAGGACCATGGCGAGGTCGCGCGCGGCCTCGTCGACGTCGAGGACGAGCGCCGGATCGGCATAGAGCGAAGCGGTGATCAGGCTGGTCGCCAGAAGCTCGTCGTTCCGATCTCGGATATCGGCGCGTTCCGTGGTGAAGCGCTCGATGACCGGCGAATGGGCGATGCGCGGCTCGTTGCCGTCGATCAGGATGGCGAGATCGATGAGGCGGGCGCCGACCGTGGCGAAGGCCAAGGCGAAAATCGCGCCGGCGATCACCAGCCTGGTGCGACCGGTTTCGATCGCCTGTTTCGCGGTGCCTTCCATCTCGATCCGGCCATGGCGAAGCGCGACCGCCGGCAGCGGCTTGCGGTAGCTGGAGGTCTTGCGGCGGCGAATCATTGGGTCACCTCAGCGCTGGCTAGGATCGGGCGGCCGGTTGGAACCGGGGCCTTGGCCTTGGCTTGACGGTCTTTGGGGGCTTGATGCTCTTTGGGATTCTTGCCCGGATCGGGCAGCGCGGGCAGCGGCGTCGATTCCGGCATGGCGGAGTTGGCACCGGCTTCGGGCCCGTCATCGAGCAAGGGGCGGAACGGCAGATCGGAAATACGCAGGACCCGCGCACCGTCCATGCCGCCGAGCTTGAGGTGGCGCAGATTGAGCTCCTCCAGCCGGTCCGGCCGGGTGAGATAGCTCCATTCCGCCTTGAGAACGTGGGTCGCCTCCTGCTCGGTGAGGATGTCGTGGTTGAGGCGCGCCAATTCCTCTTCCAACTCCCGGACCTCATGGGTCAGGTGGAAGAGGCCGACGCCGATCAGGCCGATCAGGGCGACGATCGCGATGGAGGTGCTGCGAATCATGCGCGGCCTTCGGCGGCCGTCGCCGCGTTCGTCCAGGCCGGTGCCGCGGTCCGGCGGCCGGCGCGGAGCCTGGCCGAGCGGGAACGCGGATTGCGGGCGGTTTCCTGCTCGCCCGGCCGTTCCGGCCGGCGGGTCAGGATATCGAAAGTTGGTGCGGCGGCGCCTGCGTCTCCCGCCGGGAGGTAACGGGAGGGCCGCGATGCGCCGCCGCTGCGGGTTTTTAGGAAGTCCTTTACCCGCTTGTCTTCGAGAGAGTGAAAGGAAACCACGACGAGAATGCCGCCGGGCGCAAGCAGCGTCTCGGCCGCGGCAAGGCCGCGATCAATCTCGTCCAACTCGTCATTGGTCGCGATGCGCAAGGCCTGGAAGGTCCGGGTCGCGGGGTCGATGCGGTCGCGACCCGGCCTGCCGCGCGGGACCGCCGCACGCACGATCTCGGCCAAGGCGCCGGTGGTTTCGATCGGCGCCTCGGTGCGGACGCGGACGATCGCGCGGGCGATACGCCGAGCATGCCGCTCCTCGCCATACTGGCGGATGATCGTGGTCAGTTCGTATTCGCTCGCCGTGTTGACGATATCTGATGCCTGAGGGCCGTCCTGCTCCATGCGCATGTCGAGCGGCCCGTCGAAGCGGAAGGAGAAGCCGCGGCCGGGCGTGTCGAGCTGCATCGACGAGGTGCCCAGATCGAGGACGACACCGTCAGCGCGCTCGATGCCATGGGCTTGAAGCAAGTCGCCCATCTCGCTGAAACGCCCGGCCAGAACCGTGAGTCGCCCGTCATAGGTCGAGGCCAGGGCCTGGCCGGCGGAAACGGCGTCCGGATCGCGGTCGATCGCCCACACGGTACAGGCGGCGGCATCCAGAATCGCACGGGTATAGCCGCCTGCGCCGAAGGTCGCGTCGATGTAGATAGCACTGTCGCAGGGCCCGAGATGGCTCAGCACTTCATCCAGCATCACCGGGATATGGCCGCCGCTCGCGTTCATTGGCCGCCGTCCTGGCCGGGCTTCAAGCGAAGGGTCAGCCCCTGTTCGCGGGCGCGTTGCCGTGCCTTGTCCTGGAATTCCTGGAAGCGCTCGGGTTCCCAAATCTGGAAAGTGCGGCCGCGCCCGACGAAGGTCGCGGTTTCGCTGATCCCTGCATGTTCGACTAGGTTCGCGGGCAGAACGATCCGGCCTTCGCCATCGAAAGGCAGTTGAACGGCGTCGGCGAAGATCGTTGCGGTAATGTCTTCATGCTCCTCGGAGAAAAGATCGAGCGAATCGGTGCTTTCGGAGAACTGCTCCATGCGCGCCATGTCGAGACCCTCGATTGCCGGCAGGCGATAGGAGCGAAAGGCGACGAGGCCGTTGAAGTTCTGCCCGACCAAGGCCGCACGGAAGGGCGAAGGGACCGAGACTCGTCCCTTTTTATCGACCTTGTTCGTGAAGGTGGACAGGAAGAGCGCCATTGGTCTTCCGAATCCTCCGCGCCCGCTTGAAGCCTCTAGTCATCGCCCCCGGCCCGCCCTCTTCGCGACAAATAGGGGCATAGTTCAGACTGGGATTTTTTGGGATATCATGGGATTTGATGGGCGTCAATGGGTTTAGATAGTAAAGCTCTGGGCATTCCAAGATGTTGTGGCTGATTTTTCTTGGTTCGACTTAATCTAGATCGCGACTATGTCGCCCTGCTGAATCGTCGTTGTCCGGTCAAGTTTGTGCGAACTCGCAGCACGAATATGTTCTCTTAATGTTCTTTTCTGGGACTCACAGCGCGAATCGCGTATTGGCGAGCCTGCGGCCCGCGCTGCGACGGCGCGCCGCGCGCGGCGAGGCTGGCAAGTAATCGGAAAGTATTCGCCTGGAGAATGGGGCCCCGGAGAATGGGGAAGGTGCCAGACGGCCTGTAAGCCGGGTTTTGTCCCTGCTTGCGCAGGGGATGGCCATTCATCTGGGACATCCGTCACCGGATGCCTCGCGCGACCGACCCGGGCGGCGGCCCGAAGACATGCCACTTGCCGCCCCTATTTGGTCTTGCTCCCGGTGGGGTTTGCCTTGCCGCCCCCGTTGCCGGGGGCGCGGTGCGCTCTTACCGCACCCTTTCACCCTTACCCGCCAGGGCCGAAGCCGGAGCGGGCGGTCTGCTCTCTGTGGCACTTTCCCTGGGGTCGCCCCCGCCGGGCGTTACCCGGCACCGTGTCTCTGTGGAGCCCGGACTTTCCTCCCCCCGGCAAGCCGGAAGGCGGCCATCCGGCCGTCTGGCGACTCCTAGGTAGAGCCATGCCCTGGAGAGGTCAATGCTCCTGGGCGGCGCAGGCCAGCAGGGCGCCGAGAATGGCGCGGCATTGCGGGTCGATGCGTCCGTCGATGCTGGCTGGGCGAAAATGCCGCTGGAAGGCGTGCAGGACACCCACGCTCTCTTCGTCATGGCGGCCGGAAGGCGTCAGCCCATAGCCGTACCGGACGAGGGCATTCTGGAACGCGGAGATCCCGGGTCCGCTTGCACCCATTTCGTGGATTTCCGCCTCGGGATCAAAAGCTGCCTCGCCCGGCCAGAGGCCGATGCCGGATCGGGCGAGACGTTCCCAGGGGAACAGTTCGCCCGGATCCTGCTTGCGCGCGGGGGCCACATCGGAATGGCCCAGTACGCGCGCCGGGGGGATTTGATGCCGGGCCAGGATTTCGCGGGACAGCACAGTCAGCGCGTCGATCTGGGCGTCGGGGAAGGGGCGATAGCCGAACTCATGGCCCGGATTGACCAGTTCGATCCCGATCGACCGGGAATTGACGTCGCTGTCCCCGGCCCAGCACGACACCCCGGCATGCCATGCCCGGGCCTCTTCCTCGACCAGCAGCAAAGCCGCGCCGTCTTCATCGATCAGGTAATGGGCGCTGACTTCGGCCGCCGGATCGCAGAGCCGCGCGAGCGCCTCGTCCCTGTTCCGCATCCCCGTATAGTGCAGCAGCAGGATGTCGATCCGCGCGCCGGCGGGCCGTGGCCCTCGATCAGGCGACGGTTGGGGGTGCAGCGGCACCCTAATCCTCGACCTTCGCTTCCGGGGCGAGCGATGCCTGGCGCGGACGCCGGATCGTGATGATGCCGACGCCGACGATGACCACCGAACCGCCGATCACGACGAACAGGGTCAGGGGCTCGCCCAGAAACAGGACGGCCGTGGTGACGGAGGCGACCGGCACCAGGAGTAGGAAGGGCGCCACCTGGTTGACGTCGTGCTTGCCCAGGATGTGGTACCACATCGTATAGCCGACGCCGTTCATGATCAGGCCGAGATAGGCGACGACGGCCCATCCGACCCATCCGACATTCTGAAGCGCCTGCCACTGCCCGTCCTCGAATATCCAGGACGAGAGGAAAAGCTGGGGCGCGGCGAAGGCTGCGACCCAGGCGACGAGGGTGAAGCCGTCGATTTTTCCGCCGAGTTTCTTGATGAGTATCTGGCCGAGCGCCCAGACGAAGGCGCCGGAGGCGACCAGGAAAACCGAAAACAGATTCGCTTGCACGCGCGGTTCTCCCGCCAGGAATGCGATGCCGACGAAGGCCAAAAGCATGCCGAGAGCGCGCCGCCAGCCCAGATGATCCTTGAAGAAAAACGCCGCGAGGATGGCTGTGAAAGGAATTTCAAGCTGGATGACGATGGCTGCGATCGAGGCATCGACGCCGTCCAGGCCGGTATAGGTCAGGCTGTACTGGATGGTCGCGCTGACTAGGGAGATCACGAGAAGCTGCCGGAAGAATTTCACCGGCGGCCGGAAGAACCAGACAAGGGCCAGGGCGGTTACGGAAAAGCGTAGCGCGGTCAGGAGGATCGGTGGAAACCCGTCTTCACCGAGGGCGACCTTTGAGATCGCGAAGCCGAAACCCCATATGGTCGGCACGGCGATCGCCATAATAATGCTGGATGGCTTCATGTCCGGCTCTTCCCTCAATCTGGATTCGGGGCATTCGGAAGAAGCGCCGCCAGACTGTCAAACGCTTTTCCCGTCTTTCGTCCGAGCACGGGCCGCGCGTCCCGCGCCGCCCAGGCCGTAAAGCTGGATGACGGCGACTCCGGCGACCGCCAGGACCCCGCCGAGGATCAGGCGCGGGGTCAGTGCCTCACCCAGGAAGACGGCGCCGGAAGCGACGCCGAAGACCGGCATCAGCAGGGTCAGGGGCATGGTCTGGTTCACCTCGAAGCGTGCGATCAGCCAATACCAGATCGAATAGGACAGGATCGATACCGCGACGGCCATGTAGAGAATGCCGCCCCAGCCGCGCCAGCCCGCGCCGGCGAGCGCGTCGAATTGGCCGCTCTCGAACAGGAGGGAAAGGATGAGGAGCTGGGGCGCGGTGAAGACCGCGATCCAGGCATTGACGGCGAAGCTGTTCAACCGGCCGAGTTGTTTGACGCGAATATTGCCCAGGGCCCAGAAAAATCCGGACGCGACGCATAGCAGGAACGGTATCGGGTTGGTGTCGATCCTCGGCGTGCCGGCGATGACCACCACACCGGCGAAAGCGACGGCCATGCCCGCGGCGGGCAACCATCCCAGGCGTTCCCGGAACACGAGGGCCGCGACCAGGGCGGCAAAGGGCACCTGAAGCTGCAGGGCGATGGAGGCGGCCCCGGCCTCGACCCCGGCAAGCCCCGTGAAGAACACGGCGTAATGCCCGGCACCGATGAAGATCGACGCGATGAACAACCCGCGCAGATGGGCGCGCGGCACCGGGGCGAACCAGACCAGGACCAGGGCGACCAGGGCGAAGCGCACGGCCATGAAGAAGATCGGTGGCAGTTCCGCCAGGGCAATCTTGCCGACCGCGAAATTGATGCCCCAGATCACCATCACGAAGAGGCCCAATCCTAGGGCGAGGGGGTTCATCCCCCGGTGGCCCGCTCGGGCGCTGCCCCCTCCAACTCTTCGCGTCTGATTTCCAGTTCGAGCCAGGCTTCTTCCGCCTGCTGCAATTCGCCCCGGGCACCGTCGAGCCGCCTCACGGATTTATCGAAAGTCTCAGGATCGCGCGCATAAAGGCGGGAATCGGCAAGTTGGGTTTCGAGCGCGGCGATCTCGGAGGACAGGGTGGCAATTCGCTTGGGCAGGGTTTCCAGCGCGTGCTTGTCCTTGAAGGTCATTCGGGTGGGGGACGCGCTCCGCCGCTTCTCCTCGGGCTTCGGCTTGGCGTCGTTGGCCGGCTGGCGCGGCTTCGACGCCTTGCGGCTGCGCCGTTGCGAGAGGTAGTCGCGGTAACCGCCGGCATATTCCTGCATCGTGCCGTCGGTTTCGAAGGCGATGGTGCTGGTGACGATGCGGTCGAGGAAGTCGCGATCGTGGCTGACCACGAGCATGGTGCCGGCATATTCGCCCAGAAGATCCTCGAGCAGGTCGAGGGTATCCATGTCCAGATCGTTGGTCGGCTCGTCGAGGACCAGAAGATCGCTCGGCTTGGCCAGAATCTTGGCCAGCAGAAGCCGGTTGCGCTCACCGCCCGAAAGGCTGCCCACCGGGCTCCGGGCTTGTTCGGGCGTGAACAGGAAATCCTTGAGATAGGCAACGACATGGCGTTGGTGTCCCTGGACCGTGACGCTGTCGCCGCCGCCCGGGCAAAGGGTGTTCCACAGCGTCTCATCGCGGTCGAGCTGCTCGCGATGTTGGTCGAAATAGGCGATTTCCAGCCGCTTGGCCAAACGGATGCGCCCGGAATCCGGCGCCATCACGCCGGTCAGGATTTTCAGCAGGGTGGTCTTGCCCGCGCCGTTGGGGCCGATCAGTCCGACCCGGTCGCCGCGCAGGATACGGGTTGAGAACCCGTCGATGACGACCCGCTCGCCGCTGTCGTCGCCCCCCTCTTCCGGCAGGGGATAGGCCTTGCGGAGATCTTCGGCATCAATCACCAGGCGGCTTCGCACATCGCCTTCGTTGATCCGGATCTGGGCGTCGCCCCGGCGTTCGCCCAGCAGGGCGGCGCGAAACTGGCGCATATCCTCCAGCCGGTGCAACCGCCCCTGGTTGCGCTTGCGCCGCGCGGTGACGCCGCGATGCAGCCAGTGCGTTTCCTCGGCCAGCTTCTTGTCGATCCGTTCGAGTTCGCGCTCTTCCTCGGCCAGCAGGGCTTCGCTCCAATCGTCGAAAGCGGCGAAGCCCAAGTTGTTGGAGTGCAGGCGGCGGCGCTCGAGCCAGATCGTGCGATTTGAGACATTGGTTAGAAAGGTGCGGTCATGACTGACCATCAGGAGGCCGCCGGAAAAGGAGGCCAGATCGCGTTCGAGGCGCTCGATGGTCGTCAGGTCCAGATGGTTTGTCGGCTCGTCGAGCAGTAAGATATCGGGATTGCCGGCGAAGGCGCGAGCGAGAGCGGCGCGCCGCCCTTCGCCGCCGGAAAGGGTGCCAAGATCGGTCCAGGGATCGAGGTCGAAGCGGCTGAGAGCGGCCTCCGCCTGATGCACCGCATCCGCGCCTTCGGTGACGTAGTCGAGGATCGTGCGGCCGGGTTCCAGGGGCGGATCCTGGGGCAGATAGGCGATGCGCGTGCCTGGCTGGACCCAGACCTCGCCCGCATCAAGCTCGACCTGGCCGGAGAGGATCTTCATGAGGGTCGATTTGCCGCTGCCGTTGCGCCCGACGAGGCAAAGGCGGTCGCCGCGTGAAACCTGAAGCTCGGCATCCTCGAACAGCGGCTTGCCGCCGAAGGCGATGCGCGCGCCGCGCAGGGTAAGAATAGGGGGTTCGACAGCCACGGTTATTTGAAGCCCCGGTTCTTGGCGATCCGATCGTAGGCGACGTTGATCGTCGCCATCTTCTCGTTGGCCAGATCGACGAATTCCTGAGGCAGGCCCTCGGCGACCAGCCGGTCGGGATGGTTTTCCCGCGTCAGCTTGCGCCAGGCCGCCTTGACCTCGGCCTCCGGTGCGTCTTTGGCGGCGCCCAGGATTTCATAAGGATCGCCCTCGTCGGGCCCGGCATGGCCCGCGTCTATCCGTGCGAAGCGGTCCGGCCCGAAACCGAATATCTCGGCCACCCGGTTGAGGTATTCGCGTTCGGCCGGATGGATCACGCCATCGGCCTTGGCGATGTGGAACAGCGCCGCCAGCAGCCCTTCCAACACGGCGGGATGGCCGCGGAACAGTTCGGCGATCTGTTCGGCATAGGGCTCGTAGCCGGTGGCGTCCTTGCGGGCCTGGTCGAACAGGCGTCCGACTTCGCCCATATCCTGGCCGGGAATGCGGAAGATGGCCTTGAAGGCATCGATTTCGGCGCGGGTCACGGTGCCGTCCACCTTGGCCATCTTGGCCGCCAGCACGACGACGGCGGCGGTGAAGGCCGTGCGCTTCTGCTCGATATCCGGCATCAGCTGGCGGAGGCGCTTCGCGGAATCGACCGCGTGGCCCGCCAGCGCGCCCGCCAGGGCGCCCAGCGGCCCCCCGATAGCGAAGCCCGCAACCCCGCCGATGACCTTGCCCCAAATGCTCATGAACCCGCCGAATTAGAGGTTGCCTGTTGCGCCGCGCAAGGTAGGGTTCCGCGCGCCCGGATCAAGAGCCCGCCCGCGAATGGCGGGCGGGCCGCCGAATGCCCGATCCGCGTTGCTCTGCCGCGGAACCTCGAGGGCCGGGCCATCCATCGCGCCATATATATGACGCGATGGATGGCCCGAATCCACCGAATCGACCGAATCACATGTGTATTGTGCCACCTTGGCCCGGTCGTGCCTTGATTTCCAAGGGTCTGTGCGTAGTCTCCCGCCAGACTTCGCCACGTCGGGCGACCATCGGACCGAGAGGGTGGCATGAGCGAAGGCAAGGCAGCCGGACGCTGGCAGTTCTGGATCGATCGGGGAGGGACCTTCACCGATGTGGTGGCGCGGCGCCCGGACGGCGGAATCGTCACCCATAAGCTGCTGTCCGAGGATCCGGAGCAATACGAGGATGCCGCTCTGCAGGGCATCCGCGATCTGCTCGGCCTGCGCGGCAGCGCCGCCATCCCTGAATCCGCGGTCGAAGCGGTCAAGATGGGCACAACCGTCGCCACGAATGCGCTGCTGGAGCGCAAGGGCGATCGCACGGTCCTGGTCATCACGCGCGGCTTCGCCGATGCCCTGCGCATTGCCTATCAGAACCGGCCCAATCTGTTCGTGCGCGAGATTGTGCTGCCCGAATTGCTCTACGAACGCGTGGTCGAGGTCGACGAACGGCACGATGCCCAGGGCAAGGTCCTGACGTCTCTGGATCTGGAGGGCGCGCGGGCCGGGCTGGAAGCGGCCTTTGCCGACGGCATTCGCGCCGCCGCGGTGATCTTCATGCATGGCTACCGCTATACGGACCACGAACAGGCCGTTGCCGAACTGGCGCGCGAGATCGGCTTCACCCAGGTCTCGGCCAGCCATGCCGTCAGCCCGCTGATGAAACTGGTCAGCCGGGGCGACACCACGGTGGTCGATGCCTATCTCTCGCCGATCCTGCGCCGCTATGTCGACCGGGTCGCGGCCGATCTGGGCGATGCGCGGCTGATGTTCATGCAATCCAGCGGCGGGCTGACCGATGCCCGCTTCTTCCAGGGCAAGGACAGCATCCTGTCGGGCCCGGCGGGCGGCATCGTCGGCGGCGTGCGGGTCGCCGAAATGGGCGGCTTCGAGCGCATCATCACCTTCGACATGGGGGGGACCTCGACCGACGTCGCCCATTACGACGGCGAATACGAACGCGCCTTCGAGACCCAGGTCGCCGGTGTGCGCATGCGCGCGCCCATGATGCGCATTCATACGGTCGCGGCGGGCGGCGGCTCGATTCTGCATTTCGACGGCGCGAAATACCGCGTCGGGCCGGATTCGGCGGGCGCCAATCCGGGGCCGGCCTGCTATCGCCGCGGCGGGCCGCTGACCGTGACCGATTGCAACGTGATGCTGGGCAAACTGCAGCCGGAATTCTTTCCCCATGTCTTCGGCCCGAGGCGGGACAAGCCGCTCGACAGGGACGTGGTGGTCGAGAAGTTCGACGCCCTGGCCGCGCGTATTCAAGAGGAGACGGGCGACACGCGCAGCCCGGTCGAGGTCGCGGGCGGCTTCCTGAAGATCGCAATCGAGAATATGGCGAACGCGATCAAGCAGATCTCCGTCCAGCGCGGCTATGACGTCACCGAATACGCCCTGTGCTGCTTCGGCGGCGCGGGCGGCCAGCATGCCTGTCTGGTTGCCGATGCCCTGGGTATGAAGACCGTGTTCATCCATCCCTATGCCGGCGTGCTTTCGGCCTATGGCATGGGTCTGGCCGATATCCGGGTGATCCGCGAGCGGGCGGTCGAGAGGCCCTTGGACGAGGCGCTGGTCGGCTCGCTCACCGCCGATTTCGACGCCCTGGCCGAGGACGCGCGGGAAGAGACGCGCAACCAGGGCATCCCGAACGACCGGCTGCGCACCATGTGGAAGGTTCATCTCAAATACGAGGGCACGGACACCACGCATATCGTCGATTACGGCGCGCGGGCGGATATCGTCGCCCAGTTCGAGGATAGCCACCGCCAGCGCTACGGCTTCGTCATGCCCGAGAAGGGCCATGTGGTCGAGGCGATCTCGGTCGAAGTGGTCGGGGAAACCGACGCGACGGAAGATCCGATCTACGCCGTGCCTGCGAATCCGGGTACTCCGGACGCCGTCGCACGGGCCGAAATGTTTGCCGCGGACGAGAGCCACGAGGCGCCGGTCTACGACCGCGATCGCATGGCGCCGGGCCAGAGCGTCGACGGGCCGGCCGTCATCGTCGAAGCGACGGCGACCACCGTGGTCGAGCCGGGCTGGCGCGCGGAAGTCACGGATCGCGCCCATCTCGTCCTGCGCCGGGTCAAGGCTCTGCCCAAGCGGGTCGCGGTCGGCACGACGGTCGATCCCGTCATGCTCGAGGTCTTCAACAACCTCTTCATGTCGATCGCCGAGCAGATGGGCGTGACCTTGGAGAACACCGCCTATTCGGTGAACATCAAGGAGCGGCTGGATTTCTCCTGCGCGATCTTCGATCCGAAAGGATTCTTGATCGCCAACGCGCCGCATATGCCGGTCCATCTCGGTTCGATGGGCGAGAGTGTTATGGCGGTGATCCGTCAGAACGAAGGGCGGATGAAGCCGGGCGACGTCTTCTGCCTGAACGCGCCCTATAACGGTGGCACCCATCTGCCCGATGTCACGGTCATCACGCCGGTTTTTGACGATGCGGGCGACAAGATTCTGTTTTTCACGGCCAGTCGGGGCCATCACGCGGATATCGGCGGCATCACCCCCGGCTCGATGCCGCCGGACAGCAAGACGGTGGATCAGGAAGGTGTGCTGATCGACAATTTCCTGCTGGTCGACGGTGGCACTTTCCGCGAGCAGGCCCTGATCGATCTGCTGGGCTCGGGCGATTATCCAGTGCGCAACGTCCAGCAGAATATCGCCGATCTCCAGGCCCAGATCGCGGCCTGCGAGAAGGGCGTGCAGGAATTGCGGCGGATGATCGAGCATTTCGGACTCGACGTCGTGCATGCCTATATGCAGCACGTCCAAGACAATGCCGAGGAACAGGTGCGCCGGGTCCTCGACGTCCTCAAGGACGGTGAATTCGCCTATGAGATGGACAACGGCGCCAAGGTCGCCGTGCGCATCACCATCGACCGGGAGGCCCGGACCGCGCGCATCGATTTCTCCGAGTCCTCGGCCCAGCTGCCCGACAATTTCAACGCCCCCTCCGCCGTCTGCCGGGCGGCCGTGCTCTACGTCTTCCGGACCCTGGTGGACGACGATATCCCGATGAACGACGGGGTGCTCAAGCCCCTCGAAATCGTGATTCCGGAAGGCTGCATGCTAAACCCGCGCTATCCCGCGGCGGTGGTGGCGGGCAATGTCGAAACCAGCCAGGTCGTCACCGACACGCTCTATGGCGCCCTCGGCGTCATGGCGGCTGCCCAGGGTACGATGAACAACTTCACCTTCGGCACCGAGCGCTATCAGTATTACGAGACGATTTGCGGCGGTTCGGGTGCGGGGCCCGATTTCGACGGTATCGATGCGGTTCACACCCATATGACCAATTCGCGCCTGACCGATCCGGAGGTGCTGGAATGGCGCTTCCCCGTCCTGCTGGAAAGCTTCGGCATCCGGTGCGGCTCGGGCGGGGCGGGCAAGCATCGCGGCGGCGACGGCGTCGTGCGCCGGGTGCGCTTCCTGGAGGCGATGACGGCGGCGATCCTGTCCAACCGGCGGCGCGTCGCGCCCTACGGCATGGCCGGGGGCGAAGATGGTGCGAAGGGCCGCAACTGGGTCGAGCGGACCGACGGCAGCCGGACGGACCTGACTGGCACGGATTCGGCCCAGGTCGGGCCGGGCGACGTCTTCGTCATCGAAACGCCGGGCGGCGGCGGCTTCGGCCGGGCGGTGGACAGGCGTTAGACGGCGAAATAGGAAAACGAGCGGTGACGAGCGGCCGAGACGGGCCACAACCGAGGGAGAGAGCGATGGACGCAGACATCAAGAAGGCCACACTCAGGATGATCCCCTACGGGCTCTATGTCATGACCGCCAAGAGCGGCGACGAGATCGCGCCGGCGACGGTCAATTGGGTGACCCAGACTTCCTTCCACCCCCCCTGGTGGCGGTCGGCGTGAAAGCTGATTCGGGCGCCTATGCGGTCGCCAAGACGGTAAAGGCCTTCGCTCTCAACATGCTCGGCAAGGATCAGCAGGGCGCCGCCTTCGCCTTCTTCAAGCCGGCGGAGCAGGATGGCGACACGATCAACGGCGAGCGTTTCCATACCGGCGAGATTGTCTCGCCGATTCTCGAGAATATGCCAGCCGCGGCCGAATGCAAGCTGCTCGAGATCGTCGAGGGGGGCGACCATCACATCTTCGTCGGCGAGATCGTCGCCGTGCGCCAGCGCAAGATGCACGAGGGCCGGCCGGACGACGCGATCCTTCACATGAAAGAAATGGGCGGCAACGTCTTCTACGGCGGCTAGCGCAGGCCGGGCCAGGTCTCGCCGGAGGCCGCTTCGGCTTTCCGGAAGGCGGCACGCAGGGTATCGACCGCCTCGGCGGGCAAGGGGCCCTTTTCGGCGGCCGCCAGATTCGCCTTCAGATGCGAATCCTTGGTCGTGCCGACGATCGCGGTCGTCATGCCCGGCTGAGCCAGGGTGAAGCGCAGGGCGATTTCCGGCCAGGCCTTGGCCGGGTCGCCGTCGAAGCCGAGATCGGCGGGGCTGACTCCCATGGCATTTAAGCGCGCCGCGTAATCCCGCGAATAGTCGAGATAGAAGGGGCTGATCTCGCTCGTCTGGCGCCAGGCGCCGTTGGCGATGGGGCGCTTGGCGAGGACGCCGATGGCGCGCGCGCGAGTCTCGGGCAGCAGGGCGTCCACATTGGTCTGATCGCATATGTTGAGCGAGGTCTCGATCACGGCGACCTCCGGGTGTTTTGCGGCCCAGACGGCGACCTCGTTGTCGCCGGAATAGCCGAGATGGCGGATTTTGCCGGCGTTTCGCGCCTTGACCAGAGCCTCGATGGCCTCGCCCTGCTCAAGGATTTCCAGTTCGCAGGAGTGGAGCAGCATGACGTCCAGACGGTCGGTGCGCAGGCGCCGGAGCGCCCGGTCCACGGTGGTCGAGATAACCTCGGCCGACCAGGGCTCGCCCTGGATCTCGTCGTCGGGGCGGCCACATTTCGAGACAAGGACATATTCGTCGCGCCGGTTGCCCACCGCCTTGCCGATGGCCTCCTCCGATCCTTTGTAGGCCGCCGCCGTGTCGATCAGGTTTACGCCCTGGTCGAGAAGCGTGTTCAGGACCTCGGTGACGGTCTCCTGGCCGGTCGCGTCGAAACCGACAGGGCCGCCGCCGAAGCCGAGGACCGAGATTTTGAAACCGGTCTTTCCCAGGGGTCGCATGTCCATCGCTTTTCCTCCAATCCGCCGAATCCGTGTAGGACTGTAGCAAATACCGCCGGTCAGGCGCTGGTGACGCGCTCGGCGACGTATTTGGCGAAGCGCCAGTCGCCGATTTCCATGTGGCAGTAGCGGCTGGGTTGCGAAAGCCCGGCGCTCAATCCGCTCTGTAGGCCGCGGCAGACGCCCAAATCCTCCGGGGCGTATTTCAGGTAGTTGGCGGTTGTGGCCGCGATGCCGGCGTCATAGTCGGGATGGGCCATCTGTTCCGGCAGGACGCAGAAGCTCTTGCGCAGACGCAGGCGCGAAGGGTCTTCGGGGAACATGCAGTAATAGTCCATATGCGTGGGATAGAGGGAGACGAGCAGGGTGGGCAGGATCTGCAGGGTCGCTCCCCGGCTCAGTTCCGCCTCGTCCAGGGTTTCGATCAGGGGCAGGCGCGGGGTGTCGTCGCTGGGCCTGCGCGGATCAGTTGGCCGACGCCCCTTGCGGTAGGGCATCTGCATGATGCTGAACGGTCCCTCCTCGGACTCGAAATAGCTGGCGCGACCGGGCATGGAGGGTTCCAGGCTTTTGCCGTGGATCGTCGGGTGGTGATAGCACTCGATGTAATTGTCGATCATCACCTTCCAGTTCCAGGAATAATCGAAGGCGTAATGGGCGACGCTGCGCATCTCGTCCAACCGCCAGTTGGCGATGCGCGTTTCCAAGGGCGTGAGAGGGGGGGCGAAGGGCGCGGCGCGGCCGTCGAGATTGACCATCACGAAGCCGAGCCAGACCGTGTGCCGTATCTCGGGCAGGCAGACGGTTTTGGCATCGAAACCCGGGGTCTTGCCCATCTCCGGCGCGCCGATCAGCCGGCCGGTCAGGTCGTAGGTCCAGGCATGATAGGGGCAGACGAGGCTTCGGGCATTGCCCGCGCCGCTGGCCACGGGCATGGAGCGGTGGCGGCAGACGCTGGAGAAGACGCGCAAGGCCCAGTCTTCGCCGCGCACCATGACCAGCGGTTCGCCGACCATTTCGACGCAGGCATAGTCGCCCGGCTCAGGCACTTCGTCGGCCCGGCCGATACAGACCCAATCGCCCCGAAAGATCGTCTCGACCTCGGCCTCGAAGAAGGCGGGGTCGGTGTAGCAGGCGGCGGGCAGGGTCACGGCCGATTCGAAAGGGGCGGTGCAGGCCGACAGGTCCCAGCTATCGGGCGGCCCGTCCAATCGAATGCCCTTCGCTTCCGTCGTCAGGTTCACGGTCTCAGACCCGTTCCATGCGGTCGGCGATCCAGCGGGCGAAATCCCAGATAGGCCGTTCGAGATGGCTGAAGACGCCCGGCTGGGCGTGGCGCGAGCGATAGGCCTGCTGCAGGACCAGGACGGCGTCGATGTCTTCGTCGCGGAATTCGATGAAGGAACGTTCGTTGTGCTCGACCGTGTCCTCGAACTGGGGCAGGGCCATGGCTTCGGGCGGATAGCAGAAGAGCTTTTCCATATGGACCCGGTCGGGCCCTTCGGGGAACAGGCGGTAGAACTGCATATGGTCCGTGAAGAAGGAGACCAGCAGATTGGGGAAAATGTGGAGCAGGGTGAAGGTCCGGCGCTGCAATGCGTCGGCGCCGGGGAAGGGCGGCAGGGCGGGGGCGTCCGGGTCGGGGGCCTCCTCCGGGCTGCGGCCCTTGCGGTAGCGCATATGAACCATGGTCCAGGGGCCGTCCGATTCGACGATTTCGGACAGGCGGGCCGGCAGGCTCGGCTCCAGGGATTTTAGATGCACGCCGACATGGTGATAGGGCTCGATAAAATTGTCGCACATCAGCTTCCAGTTCCACCGGCACTCGATATCGAAGGGCAGGCTGCGCACCGTGCGCAGTTCCGACAGCCGATAGTTGGCGAGCAGGCGGGAGACGCCCCGGAGCTGGGGACCGAGGGGCGCGGTATCCGAATCGAAATTGATGAAGACGAAGCCCTCCCAGATCTCGTGACGAATCTCGGGCAGGCAGATCGTCTTCGCATCGAAGCCGGGGGTCTTGCCCATCTCGGGCGCGCCGACGAGGCGGCCGTCGAGCCCATAGGCCCAATGATGATAGGGGCAGACCAGGGTCTTCGTGTTGCCGCGGCCCTCGATCACCGGCATGGAGCGGTGGCGGCAGACGCGGGAGAGAACGCGCAACGCACCATCCCCGTCGCGCAGCATGACCAGGGGATCGCCCAGCAGGTCCAGGCTGAGATAGTCGCCCGGCGCGGGCATTTCGTCCTCGCGGCCGAGGCAGAGCCATTCGCGGCGGAAGATCCGGTCGATCTCGGCGGCGTGGAAGGCAGGATCGGTGTAACAGGTCGGCGGCAGGCCGCGGCCGGATTCGAAGCTCTCCGAAACGACGGAGAGCTTGGATGCCCAGTCCTGTGAAACGGTGCCGTCAGGCATTGCCGCAGCCTCCCCCAAAGTGCCTTTAACGGTGTCAGGATTTCCCGGACCTGTCCATTGGCGGGCGACCGGGCGACGGGGTCGGACCGCTTGCCCGATACCGGGGCGGCGACTAGCCTGAACTGAACGAAATCCGGCAGAACGAACGGGAGTGAGCGCGATGGTTGGCCAGGCAAGCACGGCCGAGCGGCGGAACGATGCCTTGTTCGAATCGCTTCGCGATCTGGTGGGCGATCGATTCTCGACCTCGGTCGCGGTGTGCGAGCAGCATGGCAAGGACGAGAGCTATCATGCGGCGGTGCCGCCGGACGGCGTTGCCTTCCCGGAATCGACGGAAGAGGTTTCCGCGATCGTGAAGCTTTGTGCCGAGTACGAGACGCCGATGGTGGCCTTCGGCACCGGCACCTCCCTCGAAGGGCATGTCGCGGCGTTGCATGGCGGCATCAGCATCGATCTCAGCCGCATGAACGCGGTGCTGGAGGTCAATGCCGACGATCTCGATTGCCGCGTCCAGGCGGGGGTCACGCGCAAGCAACTCAACGACGACCTGCGCGACCAGGGCCTGTTCTTTCCGATCGATCCCGGCGCCAATGCCTCGCTGGGCGGCATGGCCGCGACCCGGGCATCTGGCACCAACGCGGTGCGCTACGGCACCATGCGCGAGAATGTGCTGAGCCTGACCGTGGTGCTGTCGGATGGGCGGGTGATCCGCACCGCCCAACGGGCACGAAAATCCTCGGCGGGATACGACCTGACCCGCATGTTCGTCGGCTCGGAAGGGACGCTGGGAATCATCACCGAGGTCGGACTCCGCCTCTACGGCATTCCCGAGGCCATGTCCTCGGCCGTGTGTTCCTTCGAGAGCCTCGAAGGGGCGGTCAACACGGTCATCCTGACCATCCAGTCGGGCATCCCGGTGGCGCGGATCGAGCTTCTGGACGAGCCGATGATCGACGCGATCAATCGCTACGCCGATTTCGATTACCCGGTCCTGCCGACCCTGTTTCTGGAATTCCACGGCAGTCCCGCGGGGGTGAAGGAGCAGGCGGAATCGGTCGGTGCGATCGCGGGCGAGCTCGGCGGCGGCGATTTCCGCTGGACCGACAAGGCCGAGGACCGCAGCAAACTGTGGCAGGCGCGGCACAATGCGGGCTATGCCGCCATGGCACTCCGCCCGGGCAGCAAAATGTGGCCGACCGATGTCTGCGTGCCGATCTCGCGCCTCGCGGAATGCATCCTGGAGACCCAGAAGGACGTCCAGGCGTCGTTTCTGATAGCACCTATCGTCGGCCATGTCGGCGACGGCAATTTCCACCTGACCATCCTGGTCGATCCGGACGATCCGAAGGATATCGCCGAAGCGGAGCGTTTGAACGAGCGGCTGGTCCATCGCGCGCTGGCCATGGAAGGGACCTGCACCGGCGAACATGGCGTCGGCAGCGGCAAGATCGACTTCCTGGTCGCGGAGCATGGCGAGGCGCTGAGCGTGATGCGCGCCATCAAACTGGCGCTCGATCCGGCCAACTTGATGAATCCGGGCAAGATCATCCGCATGTGAACCGCGGCGGAGCCGCGGGAATCGTCTCCGGTCTTTCATTTGTCGCAATTTCGCCCATCTTCTAGGGTTAATTGGCCTTCTTCGGCCGGACAACCTGGGAGGCCCATGCGTTGAAAAAGGTCCTGATAGGCATCGGCGTTTTGCTGGCCGCGCTTGTCGCCGTCGCTCTGGTCGTGCCGAACTTCGTCGATCTCAACCGGTACAAGAGTCAGGTGACGAGCCAGGTGCGCGCCATCACGGGTCGCGACCTCGTCATTGCCGGGGATATCGAGCTTTCGGTCATGCCGTCCATCGCGCTCAAGGCCGATGACATCCGCTTGTCGAACGTCGAGGGCGCGAGCGCTGCGGATATGGTGGCGCTCAAGGCGCTGCGGGTGCGGGTCGCCCTGCTGCCCCTGCTCGGTGGCAACGTCCAGGTCGAATCGGTCATTTTCAGCGAGCCCGTCATCGAGATCGAAATCTTCGCTGACGGCGGGACCAATCTCGATTTCCGGGCCGAAGCGCCGGCCGGCAGTTCGGAGGCTAAATCTGACAGCGGGGCTGGTGGTCAAACCGG